>NZ_LT977070.1:2584893-2944636 GCF_900250075.1 Cupriavidus taiwanensis | reverse complement strand
TCGTCGTCGACCAGCAGGTCGGCCACGCCGTTGTGGTACTGCACCGCGGCCGGGCCGATGTCCTCGGGCCGGAACACGCCCAGGCCGCCGCCTTCGATCATGGCGGGGCCGGCCATGCCGATGTTGGCGTTGCGCGTGGCCACGATCAGGTCGCAGCAGCCCAGCAGCGCGGCATTGCCGGCGAAGCAGCGCCCCGACGCGATGCCGATCACCGGCACCTCGCCGCTCAGCTCGGCGAAGGCGCCGAACGACGGCTGGTACAGGCCGGCGACGGTGGGGAAGTCGACATCGCCCGGGCGGCCGCCGCCGCCTTCGGCAAAGATCACCGTGGGCAGGCGGTTGCGCAGCGCCACCTCCAGGATGCGGTCGGTCTTGGTGTGGTTGCGCTTGCCCTGGGTGCCGGCCAGCACGGTGGCGTCGTAGGCCAGCACCGCGCAGCGCGCGCGTTCCGGCGCGAACAGGCTGCCGTTGACGCTGCCGGTACCGGTGATTAGGCCGTCCGCGGGGGTGTTGGCGATCAGGTCGGCCTCGCTGCGCCGGCTGGCCTGCGCCGCCAGCGCCAGGCCGCCGTATTCGCGGAAGCTGCCGGCATCGCACAGGTCGTCGACGTTCTCGCGCGCGGTGCGCTGGCCGCGCGCATGGCGGCGTGCCACCGCCTCCGGGCGGGCCGCGTCGTACAGGAAGGCATGTCGGTCCAGCACGCGCTGCAGGTCGGGGCGGATCGCCGCGGGGTCGGCGCATTCGGTGTCGCCAGCGGCATGCGCGCCGGCGTCGGCGGGCTCCAACACCAGCAGCACCTGGCCCTCGGCCACCTGCTCGCCGGACGCGCTGCGCAGGTCGATGACGCGTCCCGCCTGTCCGGCCACGATGGCGTGCTCCATCTTCATCGCATCGAGCACCGCCACGGTCTGGCCGGCCTTGACCACGTCGTTCTCGCGCGCCAGTTCGATCACGCGGCCGTTCATCGGCGCGCGCACCGCGCACAGGCCTTCGCCCAGTTGTTCCTCGAAGCTGGCGGTGCTGGACAGGGCTGCCACCGGCGCCACGGGGGCGCCCGCCAGCGCCTGCCTTGCCGCGTGCTGCGCGCCGATCTGCGCCGCGCGCTCCAGCAGCGCGGGCAGCGCCGTCTCCATATAGCGGGTATGCACGTGCTGGCTGGCAAAGTCATCGCGCTCGGCCAGCGCGCGCAGCAGGTCCAGGTTGGTGGCAATGCCGGCGATATTGAACTCGGCCAGCGCGCGCTGCAGGCGCCGCACCGCGTCGGCGAAGTGGTCGCTGGCCGAGGTCACGATCAGCTTGGCCAGCAGCGTGTCGTATTGGGCGGATGGCGCATAGCCGGTATAGCCGTGCGTGTCGACGCGAACGTCCGGCCCGGTGGGCGGATCGAAGCGCTCCAGCCGGCCTTGCGCCGGCCGCGCCAGTCCCTGCGCGTCGGTGGCTTCGGCATTCACGCGCACCTGGATCGCATAGCCGCGCGTGCGCGGCGGGTGGTGCGGGTCCAGTCCCAGTTCGGGCAGGCGACGGCCCTGCGCCAGCCCCAGCTGGACGGCCACCAGGTCGATTCCGGTGACCTGCTCGGTGACGGTGTGCTCGACCTGCAGGCGCGGGTTGGCCTCGATAAAGACGAAGGGCAAGTCCGCGCCATCGCGGCCGGCGCCATGCTCGGGCTCTTCGACCAGGAACTCGAACGTGCCCAGGCTGCGGTAGCGCGCCTCGCGCGCCAGCGTGCAGGCGGCGTCGACGATGCGCTGGCGCAGCGCGGCATCGAGCGCTGGGCTGGGCGCGATCTCCACTACCTTCTGGAAGCGGCGCTGCAGCGTGCAGTCGCGCTCGCCCAGCGCGATCACGCTGTCGCCGTCGCCGGCGATCTGCACTTCGATATGGCGCGCGCGCGCCACCAGCCGCTCGGCGTAGAGGGCGTCGATGCCGAACGCCGAGCGCGCCTCCGAGCGGCAGCGCGCATAGGCTTCGGGCAGGGCGTCGCGTTCGCGCACCACGCGCATGCCGCGCCCGCCGCCGCCGCCCACGGCCTTGAGCACCACGCCGGCGCCGTCTTGTTCGTCGAAGAACGCCGTCACCGCATCGAGCGTGGCGCCGCCCGGCGTGGCCGGCATCACCGGCACGCCGCAGCGGGCGGCCAGCGCCAGCGCGCGGCCCTTGTCGCCGAACAGGGCCAGGTGCCCGGGCTCGGGGCCGACAAAGACGATCTGCGCCGCCGCGCAGGCGCTGGCGAAATCGGCGCGCTCGCTGAGGAAACCGTAGCCGGGGTGGATGGCATCGCAGCCGGTGGCCCGCGCCGCGGCGAGGATGGCGTCGATGTCGAGATAGGCCGCCGCACCTTCGCCCTGCAGTGCGACGGCTTCGTCGGCGAGCAGGCGGTGGCGGCTGTTGGCGTCGTCGGTGGCGTATACGGCCACGGTGGCGATGCCGAGATCGCGGGCGGCGCGCTGCACGCGCAACGCGATCTCGCCGCGATTGGCGATCAGGAGCTTCTTCACAAATGTCCCCTTCCATGCGAAGCGGCGGCACGCAAGCGCGTGAGTGCGCAATGGGTTTGCGCCGCCAGCTTCTTGTTTTTGTGGTTTGTGATTCTGCGAGGTGGAATCTACGCGGCTGGCCAGGGGGTCACAAGCGCGATGCGCCGGAACCATGTATGACATGCCGCGTGTGCATAGAGCCGGGGAAAGCGAGGGAATTTGCCGCTGTTTTGTTCTGCATTGCAGAATTCAGCCGGCTGTGGCGGGCGAGATGTCGCGCCGCGAGGGATGGACCGGCGATTTGCCGCCGAGGGAAACCGCGTCACGGGCGTGCCGCGGGATGCAACCCTCTCCCGCGTGTCGGGAGAGGGTGCAGCGATAAAAGACGATCAGCCGATGCGCATGCCCGGCACCGCGCCGCTGTGCGGCTCGAGGATGTACAGGCCGGGCGCGGCCTTTTCATCCGCGGCCGAAGCCGCCAGCACCATGCCTTCGGAGACGCCGAACTTCATCTTGCGCGGCGCCAGGTTGGCCACCACCACGGTCAGCTTGCCGACCAGCTGCTCCGGCGTGTAGGCCGACTGGATGCCCGAGAACACATTGCGGGTGCGGCCTTCGCCCAGGTCCAGCGTCAGCTGCAGCAGCTTGTTCGAACCTTCCACCTTCTGGCATTCGACGATCCTGGCCACGCGCAGGTCGATCCTGGCGAAGTCGTCGATGGTGATGGTGTCGGCGATCGGCTCGATCGCGGCTGCGTTGGCGTTGGCGGCCGGCGCCGCGGTCGCCTGCAGCGATTCGCGGTTGGCGGCCAGCAGCGCGTCGACCTGCTTGGCATCGACGCGCGTCATCAGGTGCTGGTAGGGCTGCACCGGGGTGGCGGCCGACAGCTGCTGGTCGATCGCGCGCCAGTCCAGCGGCGCGACGTTGAGGAAGCGCTCGACGCCCGCGGCCACGTTGGGCACCACCGGCTTCAGGTAGATGGTCAGCAGGCGGAACGCCTCCAGCGAGACCGAGCACGCCGCATGCAGCGCGGCGCGCTTGCTGTCGTCCTTGGCCAGCTCCCACGGCTTCTCGGTGTCGACGAAGGCGTTGACGGCATCGGTCAGTTCCATCACCAGGCGCAGCGCCTTGCTGTACTCGCGGCTTTCATACAGGTGCGCCACCTGCGGCGCGGCCTGGCGCAGTTGCTCCAGCAGCGGATGCGCCAGCGCGGCCTCATCGACCTTGCCGTCGAAGCGCTTGACCAGGAAGCCCGCGGCGCGGCTGGCGATGTTGACGTACTTGCCGATCAGGTCGCTGTTCACGCGCGCGATGAAGTCGTCGAGGTTCAGGTCGAGGTCTTCCATGCTGGCGTTGAGCTTGGCGGCGAAGTAGTAGCGCAGCCACTCGGGGTTCATGCCGGTGTCGATATAGCTCTGCGCGGTGATGAAGGTGCCGCGCGACTTGCTCATCTTGGCGCCGTCCACGGTCAGGAAGCCGTGGGCAAAGACATTGGTGGGGGTGCGGTAGCCCGAGAAGCGGAGCATCGCCGGCCAGAACAGCGTGTGGAAATACAGGATGTCCTTGCCGATGAAGTGGTACTGCTCGGCGGTCGAGTGCGGGCCGACCCAGGCGTCGAAATCGATGCCGCGCTGCTGCGCCAGGTTCTTGAAGCTGGCGTAGTAGCCGATCGGCGCGTCCAGCCACACATAGAAGTACTTGCCCGGCGCGCCCGGGATCTCGAAGCCGAAGTAGGGCGCATCGCGCGAGATGTCCCAGTCGGACAGGGTCGAGGCCTCGCCCTCGGCGCCCAGCCATTCCTGCATCTTGTTGGCGGCTTCGGGCTGCGCCAGGTCGGCCACCCACTCGCGCAGGAAGCTCTCGCAGCGCGGATCGGACAGCTTGAAGAAGTAGTGGGCCGACGACTTGCGCACCGGCGTCGCGCCCGACACCACCGAGTAGGGGTTCTTCAGGTCGGTCGGCACGTAGGTAGTGCCGCATACCTCGCACGAATCGCCGTACTGGTCCTTGGCGCCGCACTTCGGGCACTCGCCCTTGATGAAGCGGTCGGGCAGGAACATGTTCTTGACCGGGTCGTAGAACTGCTCGACCTCGCGCTCGGCGATCAGGTCCTCGGCCTTCAGGGACAGGTAGATCTTTTCGCACAGCTCGCGGTTTTCTTCCGCGTCGGTGCTGTAGTAGTTGTCGAACGACACCAGGAAGCTGTCGAAATCGCGCTTGTGCTCGGTCCAGACGCGGTCGATCAGCTGCTTCGGGGTGATGCCTTCCTTCTCGGCACGCAGCATGACCGGGGTGCCATGGGTGTCGTCGGCGCCGACGTAGTAGACCTCGTTGCCCATCATGCGCTGGAACCGCACCCAGATATCGGTCTGGATGTACTCCACCAGGTGGCCGATATGGATCTGGCCGTTGGCGTAGGGCAGGGCGGATGTGACGAGGATGCGACGTGCGGTCATAAACAGGAGCCGGTCAGGAGCGGGGAAATCGAGGGGACGGCGCCAGCCAGGACGGGCGGGCGCGTGCCGGGAAGGAGCTATTTTAACAACTGGCCCGCCACCGCGCGGCGGTTCCGCATCGCGGAATAGAGGGGCCGCCGGCCCGTTCGGGCAAAAAAAAGCGCCGGTCAGTGCCGGCGCAGCTTTCCACAACGGAAAAGGAGGAGAAATCAGGTACCGCCCGGGAGGTCAGCCACCCATCGCGAGCCAGCAACGGTGGCAAGCGGCACCTGTTTCTATGACAGGGTCACCCTTGAATTGGTTTCAAAAAAATTTCGACGCGGCGATTTTGTGCCCGTCCGGCCTCGGTCCCGTTGTCCGCGACCGGCTGGCTTTGGCCGCGGCCTTCGGCGCTCAGCCGGTTGCGTGCGACCCCGCGATCACCCAGGTAGCCGGCCACGCTCTGCGCGCGGCGCTGCGACAGCTGCATGTTGTAGTTGGGGTTGCCGGTGCTGTCGGTATGGCCCACCACGTTGGCGCTGACGTCCTGGTGCTGGCCCAGGGTCTGCGCGACCTGGTCGAGCACCGAGCGGAACGACGGCTTGATGGAGGCGCTGTCGGTGTCGAAGGTGACCTGGCTCGGGATGTTGACCTTCAGCGAACCGTCCGGCTGCTCGGTGATCTGGGTGCCCGTGCCCGCGGTGTCCTTGTTCAGCTTGCCGCGGATCGCGTTCCAGTTGTAACCGGTCGCGCCGCCGATGGCGCCGCCGACGGCCGCGCCCACCAGCGTGCCGGTGGTGTTGCCGCCGATCAGGTTGCCAAGCCCCGCGCCGACCGCGGCGCCGACGCCGGTACCAACCGCCGTGTGGGTTTGCTGTTCGGTGGCGCAGCCAGCGGCCAGCACCGTGGCGGCGGCGAGCGAAACGGTAACGAGCTTGATCTTCATGCTTTCTCCTTCTGATGTTCCCGTAAATGTTCTTGGTACCGCGTCGCGATGGTAACGCCAAGGCAAGCGGCAGGTAACCCATTGTGCGCGTCGGCCCGGCCGGGCGCGGCACCGCTTGCGGTGTCGGCATGCCGGGCCGTCCAACCGCACTACAATATGGATATGGCGGCGCGCGCACAAGTGCAAGCTTGTGAGAGTTGTAATTGTCTGTAATCCCCCACCCAACAGAGGGGATTGCGCGCGGATTTCCGGCGTTCATGGCCGGTGCTGCATACTTTGATACATTAGGCGCAGGCCATCATGCGCCCATTCCCCACTACCCAAGCGGAGTTTGTCTTGAGCCTCAGCACTGAGCAGGTTACCGAAGCCCTGCGCACCGTCATCGACCCCAATACGGGCAAGGACCTGGTCTCCACCCGCTCGGCCCGGAACATCCGCGTCGATGGCGGCGAGGTTTCGCTCGAGGTCGAACTCGGCTATCCCGCCAAGAGCCAGTTCGATCCGATCCGCAAGCTGGTGGTGGCCGCGGTGCGGCAGCTTCCGGGCGTGACCAATGTCAGCGTGGCCGTCAGCATGAAGATCGTCGCCCACGCGGTGCAGCGCGGCGTCAAGCTGCTGCCGGGCGTGAAGAACGTGATCGCGGTGGCGTCGGGCAAGGGCGGCGTGGGCAAGTCGACCACGGCCGTGAACCTGGCGCTGGCGCTGGCCGCCGAAGGCGCGCGCGTGGGCATGCTCGACGCCGACATCTACGGCCCCAGCCTGCCGATGATGCTGGGCATCGACGGCCGCCCCGAATCCGCCGACGGCCAGACCATGGAGCCGCTGGAGGGCCATGGCCTGCAGGCCAACTCGATCGGCTTCCTGATCGAGCAGGACAATCCCATGGTGTGGCGCGGCCCGATGGTGACCTCGGCGCTGGAGCAGCTGCTGCGCCAGACCAACTGGCGCGACCTCGATTACCTGATCGTCGACATGCCGCCGGGCACCGGCGACGTGCAGCTGACGCTGTCGCAGAAGGTGCCTGTCACCGGCGCGGTGATCGTGACCACGCCGCAGGACATCGCGCTGCTGGATGCCAAGAAGGGCCTGAAGATGTTCGAGAAGGTGGGCATTCCCATCCTCGGCATCGTCGAGAACATGGCGGTCTATTGCTGTCCGAACTGCGGCCATGTCGAGCATATCTTCGGGCACGGCGGCGGCGAGAAGATGTGCGCCGACTACGGCGTCGACCTGCTGGGCAGCCTGCCGCTGAACCTGAGCATCCGCGAGCAGGCCGATTCCGGCCGCCCGACCGTGGTGGCCGAGCCCGACAGCCCGGTGGCCGAGATGTACCGTGCCATCGCGCGCAAGGTGGCGATCAAGGTCGCCGACAAGGCGCGCGACATGACCAGCAAGTTCCCCAGCATCGTCGTGCAGAACACCTGAGCCCGCCTGCCGCCATGGACAGCCAGCCCACCGCCAACCTGCCGCCGCCCGGCGCCCGCCCTGCCGTCACCATGGCCGTGGTGATGCGCAAGGTGGCGCTGGCGAACCGCTGGCAGCCCTGGAAATGGCAGCTGGACGCGGTGCTGCCCGACCTGGGCGAGTTCGGCACGCAGCCGGTGTGCCTGGAGCACGATGCCCACGGCGCGCGCTGGCTGTACCCGGGCTATGAGGTCGAGCTGTTCCGCGACCAGGGCGAGGGCTATTACCTGAACCTGACCTCGGCCACGCCGTGCTGGTTCGTGCTGTGGCGCATGCCCGAGGATGAAGGCACGGGCGACGCAGATGATGCGCATCCGGTGCCGGTCACCGTGGCGCTGTCGTACAACGAGGCTGGCCGCTGGCTCGATGCCGGCGAGACCGTCGAGAACGTGCCGCTGGCGCCCGAGCAGCGCGACTGGCTGCAGGCCTACGTCAACGAACATTACCGGCCCGAGCCCAAGCAGCGGCGCCGGCCCGAATCCTTCAAGGCGCCGGACGAGCGCGCCCGCTACTGATCCGACACCACTGACAAACGGCCCTGCCCATGAGCGAATCGTCCTTCCTGTCGCGCTGGTCGCGCCGCAAGGCCGCGGTGCGCGAGGGCGTGGCCGTTCCCGCCGAACCGCCGCAGCCGCTACGGAACGAGAGCGAACCTGTCCCTGCGACCGTCGAAGCCGCTCCCGAGGCGCCGCGGGATCCGCCGCCGACGCTGGCCGATGTCGCGGTGCTGCGGCCCGGTGACGAGATCGCCCGCTTCGTCGCGCGCGGCGTGGACGAATCGGTCAAGCGCGCTGCGCTGAAGACCTTGTTTGCCGATCCCCACTTCAATGTGATGGACGGGCTCGATATCTATATCGACGACTACAGCAAGCCGGACCCGATCCCGCCCGAGATCCTGCGCCAGTTGCGCCAGGCGGAGACCCTGGGCCTGTTCGAGCCGACCGACGAGGAACGCGCCGCGGCCGAAGCCGCGGCCCGGCTGTCGGATGCGGAGCAGGTACCGCCGGCAGCGCAAACGGAGGCGGAGCAGGAACCGCATCAGGCGGGTCCGGCACCAGGCGAAGACGCCGACGCGCCGCTGGTGCTGGCCGATGCACCGGCAGGCGCCGAAACGCCGCCGCCGGATCCCGGTCAAAGCGAACAACGGGGCCAGCAAGAGCCGCGGCAAGATCCGCATAAGTGCGCGTAGCCCCAGCGGGCAGCGCAGCCTACAATAGGCATCCCCACAATCCGCCGGCCCGCAGACCCCCGCCAAGAAGGGACGTCCGGACCGGTCAGCCGCACTCGCCATGCCGACGCTGATCTGCAATTGCAACGACACCATGCCGCTGGACGGGGCGGCATTGTCAGACGCAACCCGCGACGCCAGCCAGGGGCCGCTCAAGGTCCATCGACTGCTGTGCCGTCGCGAAATCGGTGACTTCACCGCCGCGCTGGACGGCACCGAGGACGTGATCGTCGCCTGCACCCAGGAGCGCCAGCTGTTTACCGAGGTGGCCGCGCAAGCCGCGCAGGGCCGCGATGGCCAGGCGGTGGTGACCGCGCCGGTGCGCTTCGTCAATATTCGCGAAACCGGCGGCTGGTCGCAGGGCGCCCGGCGCGACCCCAGGACCGCCAATGCCAAGATCGCCGCGCTGCTGGCGGTGGCGGCGCTGCCCGAGCCCGAGCCGGTGCCGGTGGTGGACTACCGCAGCGACGGCGCGGTGCTGGTGCTGGGGCCGGCCGCGCGCGCGCTGCCCTGGGCCGAGCGGCTGGCCGCGATGCAGCTCGAAGTCACGGTGCTGCTGACCGGCGGCGACCCGCGCGACGGCACCGCCGCGCAGCCCGCGGCGCGCGCCTATCCGGTCCACAGCGGCCGGCTGGCCGCGCTGAGCGGCTGGCTCGGCGCCTTCGAGGCCAGCTGGGAAACCGGCGCGGGCCGCAGCAACCCGATCGACCTGGACCTGTGCACGCGCTGCAATGCCTGCATCGATGCCTGTCCGGAAGGCGCGATCGACTTCAACTACCAGATCGACCTGTCGCGCTGCCGCGCGCATCGCGATTGCGTACGCGCCTGCGGCGCCGCCGCGGCGATCGACTTCGACCGTCCGCAGGGCACCGGCGCGGGCCGCTTCGACCTGGTCTTCGACCTGTCCGATACGCCCGCCTTCACCATGCACCAGCCGCCGCAAGGCTACCTGCATGCCGGCGCCGACCCGGCCCGCCAGCAGGCCCAGGCGCTGGCGCTGGCCGGGCTGGTGGGCGAGTTCGAGAAGCCCAAATTCTTCCGCTACAAGGACAGCCTGTGCGCGCACGGCCGCAACCAGACCACCGGCTGCACCGCCTGCATCGAGATCTGCTCGACCCAGGCCATCACCTCCCGCTGGCATGACGGCAAGGGCCGCATCGAGGTCGCGCCCAACCTGTGCATGGGCTGCGGCGCCTGCACCACGGTCTGCCCCAGCGGTGCCATCAGCTACGGTTACCCCGGCCCGGAGACGACCGGCGCGCGGCTGCGCACGCTGCTGTCCGCCTACCGGCACGCCGGCGCGCGCGATCCGGTGGTGCTGCTGCACGGCGAGGAATCCGGCACGCCCGCGCTGCTGGCGCTGGGCCGCGCCGCCCGCGGCGGCAAGGCGCGCGGCGTGCCCGCGCAGGTCATGCCGCTGTCGCTGTTCCATCCGGCCTCGGTGGGGCTGGAGCTGTGGCTGGCCGCGCTGTGCTGGGGCGCCAGCCGCGTCGCGGTGCTGCTGACCGGCGACGAGGCCCCGCAATATCGCACCGCGCTGCTCGAGCAGATGGCGGTAGGACGCGCGCTGCTGTCGGGCCTGGGTTATGACGGCGAGGCGCTGTCGCTGGTCGAGGCCGCCGACACGGAAACCCTCGATGCCGGCCTGGCGGCGCTGCGGCCGGCACGCAACGCGCTGCCGCCCGCGCCCTTCGGCCCGGTCGCGGCCAAGCGCGAACTGCTCGACTTCGCGTTCGACCACCTGGTGCGCCATGCGCCGTCGCCGGCGCAGAGCGTGCCGCTGCCGGCGGGCGCGCCGATCGGCGCCATCGCCGTCGATACCGGCAAGTGCACCTTGTGCCTGGCATGCGTGGGCGCGTGCCCGTCGCAGGCGCTGCGCGACAATCCCGAGCGTCCCGTGCTCAGCTTTATCGAGCGCAACTGCGTGCAGTGCGGGCTGTGCCAGAAGACCTGCCCGGAAGACGCCGTGACGCTGGTGCCGCGCCTGCTGGCCGGCGACGCGGCCCGGCGGCCGGTCACGCTCAACGAGGCCCAGCCGTTCCATTGCGTGCGCTGCGCCAAGCCGTTCGGCACGGCGCAGATGGTCGAGTCGATGCTGGTGCGCCTGGCCGGCCATCCCGCCTTTGCCGGCGCCGCCGCGGAGCGCCTCAGGATGTGCCCGGACTGCCGCGTGGTTGACATGATGGAACGCGACCCAGGCGCCGTCACCGGCGCCACCCTGCGCTGAGACCCGCCCGGCCCACCGGGCACAATTCATCACGACATGACAGATTTCCAGCCGATCCAGCTCACCGCCGCGCCGCCCGCCGACCCCGCGGACAGCGAAGACACCGCTCGCGCCGACCTGTACGGTCTGCTCGCGACGCTGTTCTATCGCGCCCCGGACGCGGCCTTGCTGCATCACATCGCGGCCAACCGCGCCGTGGGCGAAGACGCGAAGACCGTGCTGGGCAAGGCGTGGAACGCGTTGTGCGACGCAGCATCCGAGACTACCGCGGCCGAGGCAGAGGAGGAGTACCGGCAACTGTTCGTCGGCGTGGGACGCCAGGACGTGTTCCTCTACGGCTCTTTCTATATGACCGGCTTCCTCAACGAGCGCCCGCTGGTGGCGCTGCGCGAAGACCTGGCCCGCTACGGGCTGGAGCGCCACGAAGGCGTCAGCGAGACCGAGGACCACATCGCCACGCTGTGCGAGGTGATGCGCTTCCTGGTGGCGGGCGACGACCTGTCGGTGTCCAACCTGGGCGAGCAGCAGCGCTTCTATGCGAAGCATATGCAGCCCTGGATCGAGCCCTTGTGCGATGCGGTGGCGGCGCACCCGCAGGCGCGCTTCTATCGCAGCGTGGCCGGACTGCTGGGCACTTTCGCCGGGATCGAGGCGGTGGCGCTCGAGATGACCTGAGCGCGGGACCGATGCGGCGCAGGGCGCAGGTTTCTTAGCTCAAGTTGAAGCAGAAGGTAAGGAAAAACCCGTGCTTGTCATGGTCTTTCCTTCCAGTTGATTCTAGAATATGCATAACAACGCATAACGGCACAACCATCGGGCTTTGACAACCGAGGAGCCCCCACATGAGAGAAAAGCCAACCAGGGTCGCGCGCCGCACGTTTCTCGCGGGCGCCGGAGTTGTAGCCGCCGCCACCGGTGCGGCAGCGCTGAGCGCGCGCGCGCCCGCCATGCCGGGCCAGGCTGCAGCCCTGCCGGAACCCACCGATCCTCCGTCGGACAGCAAGGGTTACCGGGTCTCCGACCACATCCGCAAGTATTACCGGACCACGCTGGTGTAACTGCCACGGCGGCGTGGTCTGGCGCGCCGCCTGCAACCGGACGCAATCCAGTCGTCCGTTTCTGAGGTGAGACATGATCTTGACCCGCAAACGCGCGGCGCAGGGCGCATCCGCCCGCCTCGCTGACGGCCACGCCAACCGGCCCGACTCCGCCGGCGCGAGCTCCGGCCGGCTCTCCCAAAGACTCGCGGCCAGCCTGGCCGGCGCCATGCCGACCATGGACCGCCGCAGCTTCCTCAAGCGCTCCGGCATCGGCGTCGGCGCCGGCCTCGCGGCCGGGCAGCTGACGCTGCTGCGCAAGGCCGACGCCGCCGACGACAAGAAGGCCGCCGGCGACGGCAAGACCGGCATCGTGGTCAGGCGCACCGTGTGCGGCCACTGCTCGGTCGGCTGCGCGGTCGACGCGGTGGTGCAGAACGGCGTGTGGATCCGCCAGGAGCCGGTGTTCGATTCGCCCCTCAACATGGGCGCGCACTGCGCCAAGGGCGCCGCCCTGCGCGAACACGGCCACGGCGAATACCGGCTCAAGTACCCGATGAAGCTGGTCAACGGCAAGTACCAGCGCATCGGCTGGGACCAGGCGCTCGACGAGATCACCGCGAAGATGAAGGAGATCCGCCAGCAGACCGGCCCGGACTCGCTGTTCTTCGTCGGCTCGTCCAAGCACAGCAACGAGCAGGCCTACCTGCTGCGCAAGTGGGTGTCGTTCTTCGGCACCAACAACACCGACCACCAGGCGCGCATCTGCCACTCCACCACGGTGGCGGGCGTGGCCAACACCTGGGGCTACGGTGCGATGACGAACTCGTACAACGACATGCAGAACTCGAAGGCTGCGTTGTATATCGGTTCGAACGCGGCCGAGGCGCACCCGGTGTCGATGCTGCACCTGCTGCATGCCAAGGAGAACGGCTGCAAGGTGATCGTGGTCGATCCGCGCTTCACGCGCACCGCGGCCAAGGCGCACCACTATGTGCGGATCCGCTCGGGCACCGATATCGCATTCCTGTTCGGGGTGCTGTACCACATCTTCAAGAACGGCTGGGAAGACCAGAAGTACCTGAACGACCGTGTCTACGGCATGGACAAGATCAAGGAAGAGGTGCTGGCCAAGTGGACCCCCGACAAGGTCGAGGAGGTCACCGGCGTGCCCGAGGCGCAGGTCTACCTGGTGGCCGAGACCATGGCCAAGAACCGGCCCAGCACGCTGGTGTGGTGCATGGGCCAGACCCAGCACACCATCGGCAACGCGATCGTGCGCGCCTCGTGCATCGTGCAGCTGGCGCTGGGCAATATCGGCGTGGCGGGCGGCGGCGCCAACATTTTCCGCGGCCACGACAACGTGCAGGGTGCCACCGACGTCGGCCCCAACCCCGATTCGCTGCCGGGCTACTACGGCCTGGCCACCGGCGCGTGGAAGCACTACGCGGCGGTCTGGGGCGTGGACTACGAATGGATCAAGAAGCAGTTCGTGTCGCAGGCGATGATGGAGAAGTCGGGCACCACGGTGTCGCGCTGGATCGATATCGTGACCGAGAAGAACGAGCTGATCGACCAGGACAACAACGTGCGCGGCGTGTTCTTCTGGGGCCATGCCCCGAACTCGCAGACGCGCGGCCTGGAAATGAAGAAGGCGCTCGACAAGCTGGACCTGCTGGTGGTGGTGGACCCGTACCCGTCGGCAACCGCGGCCATGGCCAACATGCCGCCGGCCGAAGGCGACAAGGTCAACCCCAACCGCGCGGTGTACCTGCTGCCCGCCGCGACGCAGTTCGAGACCTCGGGCTCGTGCACGGCCTCGAACCGCTCGCTGCAATGGCGCGAGAAGGTCATCGAGCCGCTGTTCGAATCGATGCCCGACCACACGCTGATGCAGGCGTTCGCCGACAAGCTCGGCTTCGGCAAGGAGCTGTCGAAGAACTACAAGATGATCGAGGTCAAGCGGGCCGGCCGGACCTGGATGGAACCGGAGCCGGAATCGATCCTGCGCGAGATAAACGCCAGCAACTGGACCATTGGCTACACCGGCCAGTCGCCCGAACGCCTGAAGTCGCACATGCGCAATATGCAGATGTTCGACGTCAAGACGCTGCGCTGCAAGTCGGGCAAGGACCCGGTCACCGGCTATGACCTGACCGGCGACTACTTCGGGCTGCCGTGGCCATGCTATGGCACGCCGGAGCTGAAGCATCCGGGCTCGCCCAACCTGTACGACACCACCAAGCACGTGATGGACGGCGGCGGCAACTTCCGCGCCAATTTCGGCGTGGAGCGCGACGGCGTCAACCTGCTGGCCGAGGATGGCTCGCACTCGCTGGGCGCGGAGATCACCACCGGCTATCCCGAGTTCGACCACGTGCTGCTGAAGAAGCTGGGCTGGTGGGACGACCTGACCGATGCCGAGAAGGCCAAGGCCGAGGGCAAGAACTGGAAGACCGACCTGTCCGGCGGCATCCAGCGCGTGGTGCTGAAGAACCATGGCTGCCATCCGTTCGGCAACGCCAAGGCACGCGCGGTGGTCTGGAACTTCCCTGACCCCATCCCGCAGCACCGCGAGCCGCTGTACTCGACGCGTCCCGACATGGTCGCCAAGTATCCGACCCACGACGACAAGATGGCGTTCTGGCGGCTGCCGACGCTGTACAAGTCCGTGCAGCAGCGCAACCTCGAAAACAAGGTGGCCGAGAAATTCCCGATCATCCTGACTTCCGGGCGCCTGGTCGAGTACGAGGGCGGGGGCGAGGAAACCCGTTCCAACCCGTGGCTGGCGGAACTGCAGCAGGAGAACTTCGTCGAGATCAACCCGCGCGCCGCGTCCGACCGGGGCATCCGCAACGGCGACTACTGCTGGGTCAAGACCCCGACCGGCGCCACGCTGAAGGTGCGCGCGCTGGTGACCGAGCGGGTCGGGCCCGATACCGCCTTCATCCCGTTCCACTTCTCGGGCTGGTGGCAGGGCAAGGACCTGAAGGACTACTACCCCGAGGGCGCGATGCCGGTGGTGCGTGGCGAGGCAGTCAATACCGCCACCACATACGGCTACGACTCGGTGACGATGATGCAGGAAACCAAGACCACCATTTGCCAGATCGAGCGGTTTGCCTAAGCGCAGAGGAACACCATGGCACGCATGAAATTTATCTGTGACGCCGAGCGCTGCATCGAGTGCAACAGCTGCGTCACTGCCTGCAAGAACGAGCACGAGGTGCCCTGGGGGGTGAACCGGCGCCGCGTGGTCACGGTCAACGATGGCATGGTCGGCGCCGAGAAATCGATCTCGGTGGCCTGCATGCACTGCTCGGACGCGCCCTGCATGGCGGTCTGCCCGGTCGACTGCTTCTACCGCACCGAGGACGGCGTGGTGCTGCACGACAAGGACGTCTGCATCGGCTGCGGCTACTGCTCGTACGCTTGCCCGTTCGGCGCGCCGCAGTTTCCGTCGACCGGCACCTTCGGCGTGCGCGGCAAGATGGACAAGTGCACCTTCTGCGCCGGCGGCCCGGAGAAAAACGGCTCGGAAGCGGAGTTCGAGAAATACGGCCGCAACCGGCTTGCCGAAGGCAAGCTGCCGCTGTGCGCCGAGATGTGCTCGACCAAGGCGCTGCTGGGCGGCGACGGCGACGTGATTGCCGATATCCTGCGCAACCGCGTGATCAAGCGCGGCACCGGCGGCGACGTGTTCGGCTGGGGCACGGCCTATGGCAATGCCCAGGCCGGCGCGAAGCCCGCGGCACCGGCGCAGCAGCCCGCGCCCACACCAGCCGCGCCCGCCGCCCCGACCGCGCCGGCCGCCACGGCACCTGCAGGAGGGAAAGCGTCATGAATCGCATCCGCGTCGTTGCACTGGTGTCGCTGTGCGGCGTGCTGCTGGCCGCGTGCGGCGAGAAGCCGCAGACCATCGGTCCGTCGCACAGCAAGGCCGACGCCCAGGCCTTCCAGGGCGCACCGGACGATCCGTTCGTGGCCAAGGGCTGGACCGCGGGCGACCGCAACAGCTGGAACAACCAGATCCGCCAGCGCAACCAGTTGCAGAACGAGTACAACCGGGTGCAATGACCGCGCCGCCGTGTGGACTTCCCGCCAGCCGGGAACTGAAGGAGGGGCTATGACGCCGTCGCACAATCGATGCCGCGCCGGAGGCTGGCGTGGCTGGCGGGTTTGGCTGACTGCCGGCGCGCTGGCGCTGGCCGCGGCCGGCAATGCCGTGGCACAGGCCCCGGCACCCGCGCCGGGGCCGTCGACCGGACCGGCGACCGCATCAGCCAGCGCCGACGCCAACAACCCGGCCACGCATCCGGCCCAGCCGCTGGCCGGCATTGCGTCCGAGAACATCTTCAACATCCCGCCGCGCGACATCGCCGCCGAGGCCAGGTCGCAGCAGCAGCGCAGCGTCACGCAGCCCGGCAACAACGCGCCGATGTGGCGCGAGGTCAATTCCGACCAGCGCCACTACAGCAGCCTGCCCGACAAGGAAGCCGGGGTGCTGATCCAGCGCACCGGCCAGTCGTGGCGGCTGTTCCGCAACGGCGTCATCACGGTCTGGGGCGGCTGGCTGCTGCTGATCGTGCCGGTGGCGATCCTTGGCTTCTTCCTGTGGCGCGGCACCATCCCGCTGCGCACGCCCAAGACCGGCCGCATGATCGAGCGCTTTACCCCGCTCGAGCGCATCGTCCACTGGACCATGGCGATTTCCTTCGTGGTGCTGGCGGTGTCGGGCATCGTGATGCTGCTGGGCAAGCATTTCCTGCTGCCGCTGATGGGCCATATGCTGTTCGGCTGGCTCAGCTACATCCTGAAGAACCTGCACAACGTGGTGGGGCCGATCTTCACGCTGTCGGTGATCGTCGCCTTCGTGGTGTTCCTGCGCGACAACCTGCCCAGCCGCGACGACGTCCGCTGGGTCACCAGCCTCGGCGGGCTGGCCTCGGGCAAGCACGTGCCGAGCGGGCGCTTCAACGCCGGCGAGAAGATGTGGTTCTGGGTGGGTGTGTTCGTGTTCGGCCTGGTGCTGTCGGCCTCGGGCTGGGTGCTCGACATGATCGTGCCCGGCATGGACTACTACCGCGCCACCATGCAGATCGCCAACGTGATCCACGGCATCTCGGCGGTGCTGATGACTGCCATGGCGTGCGGCCATATCTATATGGGCACCATCGGCATGGAAGGCGCGTACCGTGCCATGCGCGATGGCTGGGTCGACGAGGCCTGGGCCAAGGAGCACCACGAGCTCTGGTACGACGACATCAAGTCCGGCAAGATCCCGGCCCAGCGTTCGGCCAGCCCGGACGCCGCCGCGGCCCGGCCGGCGCGGCAGAGTCCCGGCGAAGCCTGACGCAGCCCTGGCGAGCGGGTCCCACGACACAGCAGGAATCCAGAACCATGACACGCATCCTGACGCTGATTGCCGTTGCCGGTGCCGCCTGCACGGCCTTCGCCCCGGGCGCGCTGGCCAAGCTGCCCGCGCCGACCGAAGCCCAGCAGGCCAAGGCCGCCGAGACCCGGGCGCGCGCCGCCTGGTCCGACAAGGTCGCGGCGTACCAGCTGTGCCGTGCCCAGGACAAGATCGCCGCGCATTACCTGGCCGACCGCAAGGCGCACGGGCAGCAGGCGCGAGAGCCGGTGCAGACCGCCGCCTGCGCCGATCCGGGACCGTTCGTGGCGCCGGTCCCGGCCATCGCCAGCACCGCCGGTGCCCCCGCGGCAGGCGCGGTACAATCGTCCGCAAAGGCGCCATAACTTCTGCCCCCTGCATGCCGCTCGGGGCTTCACCCGCAGCCCCGAGTCCCTCGTCATGACCTTGCGTCCCGAGCTTACCCAGGCAGCCGTTCCCCTGATCGAAGAGGTTGAAGTCGTCGACGAGCAAGGGCGCGTGCGCGCGGCCTACCTGCCGGGCGAGCGGCCGCTGACGGTCTATCTCGACAAGCGCGAGCTGGTCACGCTGATGACGCTGGGCGGCGCACCAGAGCACCTGGTGCTGGGCTACCTGCGCAACCAGCGCCTGGTGGAATCGATCGAGGACATTGCCGCGGTGCAGGTCGACTGGGAAACCGAATCGGCCGCGGTGACCACCCGTACCGGCGTCGACCGCATCGAGGAGCGCACCGCGCGCCGCGTGGTGACCACGGGCTGCGGCCAGGGCACCGTGTTCGGCTCGCTGCTGGACGAGGTCGACAGCATCCGCCTACCGCTGGGCCCGACGCTCGACCAGGACACCCTGTACGGCATCATCGACACCATCCGGCTGCAGCAGTCGGTGTACAAGCAGGCCGGCTCGGTGCATGGCTGCGCGCTGTTCCACGGCACCGAGCTGCTGATGTTCGTCGAGGACGTCGGCCGCCACAATGCCGTCGACGCGATTGCCGGGCGCATGTGGCTCGAAGGCATGACTGGCGGCGACAAGATCTTCTACACCACCGGGCGCCTCACTTCCGAAATGGTGATCAAGGGCGCGCAGATGGGCATCCCGTTCCTGCTGTCGCGCTCGGGCGTGACGCAGATGGGCTACCAGATGGCCCGGCGCGTCAACCTGACGCTGTTCGCGCGCTGCACCGGCAAGCACTTCCTGCTCTATACCGGGCGCGAGCGCTTCCGCCACCGCCAGCCCGAGGATGTAGTGGCGTAGCGGCCACTTGCATGGCCGCTTCGAGGCTTTGGGGGGCGCGCGCCGAATGGTTGTACAATGCGGCGCACTCCGAGCCGTCTATCCTCCCAACCCTATGAGCATCAAATCCGACAAATGGATCCGCCGCATGGCGGAGCAGCACGGCATGATCGAGCCGTTCGAGCCAGGCCAGGTCCGGGAGGCCGACGGCCGCAAGATCGTGTCGTACGGCACCTCGAGCTACGGCTACGACATCCGCTGCGCCGACGAATTCAAGATCTTCACCAATATCAACAGCACCATCGTCGACCCGAAGAACTTCGACGAGAAGTCGTTCGTGGACTTCAAGGGCGAGGTCTGCATCATCCCGCCCAATTCGTTCGCGCTGGCGCGCACGATGGAATATTTCCGCATCCCGCGCAGCGTGCTAACCATCTGCCTGGGCAAGAGCACCTACGCCCGCTGCGGCATCATCGTCAACGTGACGCCGTTCGAGCCGGAATGGGAAGGCTATGTGACGCTGGAGTTTTCCAACACCACGCCGCTGCCAGCCAAGATCTACGCCGGCGAGGGCTGCGCCCAGGTACTGTTCTTCGAGAGCGACGAGATCTGCGAGACCTCGTACGCCGACCGGGGCGGCAAGTACCAGGGCCAGCACGGTGTCACACTGCCGAAGACCTGATGGCTATACAATGCGGGCGCCGCGGACATTAACCGATGCCTGATATTTCCAGGCGGTTGTCGTCCCCGCGCAGGCGGGGACCCAGCGACTTTTAAAGACGCTGGATTCCCGCCTACGCGGGAATGACGTGCCGCAATTTGATCCAAGAGCCACATGCCGCCGTCGCAGGGAACCCCTGCGGGCCATGTGGCTCAAGTCCTTTATGTCCTGCTTTCCATCAAGGATGCCCGATGAAATTCCGCTTCCCCGTCATCATCATTGACGAAGACTTCCGCTCCGAAAACATCTCCGGCTCCGGCATCCGCGCGCTGGCCGAGGCGATCGAGAAAGAGGGCATGGAAGTCATGGGGCTGACCAGCTACGGCGACCTGACCTCGTTCGCCCAGCAGGCGAGCCGGGCATCGACCTTTATCGTGTCGATCGACGACGACGAGTTCGCCAGCGACAGCGAGGAACTCGAGGCCGCCGCGATCGAGAAGCTGCGCGCCTTCGTCGCCGAGGTGCGCCGCCGCAACTCCGACCTGCCGATCTTCCTGTACGGCGAGACCCGCACCTCGCGCCATATCCCCAACGATATCCTGCGCGAGCTGCACGGCTTCATCCACATGTTCGAGGACACGCCCGAGTTCGTGGCGCGCCACATCATCCGCGAAGCCAAGGTCTACCTGGACACGCTGGCGCCGCCGTTCTTCAAGGCGCTGATCGACTACGCGCAGGACAGCTCGTATTCGTGGCACTGCCCGGGGCACTCGGGCGGCGTGGCCTTCCTGAAGAGCCCGGTGGGCCAGGTGTTCCACCAGTTCTTCGGCGAGAACATGCTGCGCGCCGACGTCTGCAACGCCGTCGACGAGCTGGGCCAGCTGCTGGACCACACCGGTCCGGTGGCCGCGTCGGAGCGCAATGCCGCGCGCATCTTCAACTCCGACCACATGTATTTCGTCACCAACGGCACCTCCACCTCGAACAAGATGGTGTGGCATGCCAACGTGGCGCCGGGCGACATCGTGGTGGTGGACCGCAACTGCCACAAGTCGATCCTGCACGCGATCATGATGACCGGCGCGATCCCGGTGTTCCTGATGCCGACGCGTAACCACTACGGCATCATCGGCCCGATCCCGAAGAGCGAGTTCGATCCGCAGACGATCAAGAAGAAGATCGCCAGCCACCCGTTCGCCAGCAAGGCGAAGAACCAGAAGCCGCGCATCCTGACCATCACCCAGGGCACCTACGACGGCGTGCTGTACAACGCCGAGCAGATCAAGGAAATGCTGGCGGCCGAGATCGACACGCTGCACTTCGACGAAGCCTGGCTGCCGCACGCGGCGTTCCACGACTTCTATCGCAACATGCACGCGATCGGCAAGGACCGTCCGCGCAGCAAGGACGCGCTGGTGTTCGCCACGCAGTCGACGCACAAGCTGCTGGCCGGCCTGTCGCAGGCCTCTCAGATCCTGGTGCAGGACTCCGAGACGCGCAAGCTGGACCGCTACCGCTTCAATGAAGCGTACCTGATGCATACCTCGACCAGCCCGCAGTACTCGATCATCGCCTCGTGCGACGTGGCCGCGGCGATGATGGAAGCGCCGGGCGGCACCGCGCTGGTGGAAGAGAGCATCCAGGAAGCGATGGACTTCCGCCGCGCCATGCGCAAGGTCGAGGGCGACTACGATGCCGGCAACAACGGCGACTGGTGGTTCAAGGTGTGGGGCCCGGACGCGCTGATCGAAGACGGCATCGGCGACCGCGAGGAATGGATGCTGAAGGCCAACGAGCGCTGGCACGGCTTCGGCGACCTCGCCGACGGCTTCAACCTGCTCGACCCGATCAAGGCCACCATCATCACCCCGGGCCTGGACGTCGACGGCGAGTTCAGCGAGCGCGGCATCCCGGCGGCGATCGTCACCAAGTACCTGGCCGAGCACGGCATCATCATCGAGAAGACCGGGCTGTACTCGTTCTTCATCATGTTCACCATCGGCATCACCAAGGGCCGCTGGAACTCGCTGGTGACCGAGCTGCAGCAGTTCAAGGACGACTACGACCAGAACCAGCCGCTGTGGCGCGTGCTGCCGGAATTCGTCGGCAAGTATCCGCAGTACGAGCGCATGGGCCTGCGTGACCTGTGCGATGCGATCCACAGCGTGTACAAGGCCAACGACGTGGCGCGCGTGACCACGGAGATGTACCTGTCGGACATGGAGCCGGCGATGAAGCCGTCGGACGCGTGGGCCATGATGGCCCACCGCGAGATCGAGCGCGTGCCGGTCGACGACCTGGAAGGCCGTGTCACCGCGATCCTGCTGACGCCGTACCCGCCGGGCATTCCGCTGCTGATCCCGGGCGAACGCTTCAACCGCACCATCGTGCAGTACCTGAAGTTTGCGCGCGAGTTCAACAAGCTGTTCCCGGGCTTCGAGACCGACATCCACGGCCTGGTGGAGGACGAGGTCGACGGCAAGAAGGCGTACTTCGTCGACTGCGTGAAGCAGGGCGCCTGAGCGCCAGCCGGCATCCGTGGATGCAGCAAGGGCCCCGCCAAGGCGGGGCCCTTTCTATTTGTCCTGTCTGAACGGATTCATCACCATCGTGCCGGTGCCGCGGAAGTCCGCGACATTGCGCGTGACGATGGTGAGGCGGTGGATCAGCGCGGTCGCGGCGATGAACTTGTCCAGCGCGTGCTCGGGCCGCGCCGCGCGCAACTGGCCCCAGACCTGCGCGACCTCGGCATCGACCGGCAGCACCTGCCGTCCGAAGTCCTCGAGCACATGGGCCAGCCAGCGTTCCAGCAGCGCCGCCTGCACCGCGTCGCCGCGATGGCGGATCAGTGCCACGCCGCGCTGGAGTTCGCCCACGGTCAGCGCCGACAGGTAGAGCGCGGCCCCGTCGCGCGCCGCCTGCCGGAAGAAGGCGCGGACGCCAGGGTTGGCGCGCTCCCGCTTGCGGGTCTCGCTGATGACGTTGGTATCAATCAAATACACGCGGCGCCTCGCCCGTATCCTGGATGCGCTCGAAGTCGGCGTCCTGGCCGACGTCCGGCATGCCGGCAAGCACCTCGGCAAAAGTGCGCCGGGCCGTGCCGCCCAGCGCCTGCGCCAGGATGGCGCGGTGTTCTGCCTCGGCGCTGCGGCCATTGGCGACGGCCTGCTCGCGCAGGCGCTGGACCAGCGCTTCATCGACGCCACGAACCAGTAGGGTTGCCATCGTGAACTCCTCACCGTTGGATGGTGCGATGATAGCATTGTTATCATTACGGCGGTCACGTATCGATGGCAGGCAGTAGATCGGGGTCGCGGCGAAGTGCCCCGCGCATTTGGTGCTCGGCATGGTGTTCTCCTGGGTATGGGCTGAACGCAGGAACCAGTCTGGGCCGTGCCGGCCCGCTGGTCGATGAGCCGATTCGCAATTGCGCGGGTGCCTCGCCGCGACGCCGAGGCCTGTCGCGTCAGCGCTGCGCCAGCACTTCCTCCAGCGTCACGTGGCCCTGGAAAGCCCCCGCGCTTTGCGCCGGCGCCTGCCGCTCGATGGCATGGGCAAAGCGCACCGCCGGATCGGCTTCGAGCTGGTTGTAGAGGCGCTGCAGGTTCGGGAAGTCCTCGACGTTCAGCACCTTGTGGTATTTCGACCAGCGCGCGATGCCGCTGAAGTACGCGTCGGCCACGGTGCGGTGCTCGCCCAGCAGCCAGGGCCGCTCGCCCAGCATGGCTTCGAGTTCCTGGTGCACGTGGCGGACCTGCTCCGTGCCATAGCGCACCAGTGCAGGCCGGTCGGTCTCGTCCACGCCTTCCAATGCATGCCAGAGCGGGGCAAAGGCGCCGAAGTAGCTGGTGTTGAGGTAGCCCAGCTGCTGGTTGAGCCGGTCGAAATCGCGCGTGCCCTGGGCAAAGCCAAGCTTGCGCTCGATGCCGCGCGCGCCGATGTGGTTGAGGATCGCCATGCTTTCGCTGAGGAAATTGCCTTGCGCGTCCATCAGCGTCGGCGTTTCGCCGACCGGGTTGATCTGGCGGTAGGCATCGCTGGTCACGACTTCGGGCATTTCGATGCGGCTCAGGCGATAGGGCTGGCCAAGCCATTCCAGCGCCACGATCGAGCCGAACGAGCAGCCGGAGGGAACGCCGTAGAAGAGGGTGGGGGTAGTCATGGGTAGTTCTCCTGGATTCGGTTAGGGCCCGCCGATCGGGCACAGGTGGACTGTAGATGCATGGACTTTGCGTGAGTAGTAGGCAAAAATTCGACCTATCGTCCACACACATAGACTTTGCCTGCGATGATCAACCTCAACGACCTGCGCTTCTTCGTCGTCGCCGTGACCCATGGGGGTTTTGCCGCCGCGGGGCGGGCGCTGGGAGTGCCCAAGTCCACGGTCAGCAAGCGCGTGGCCGAGCTGGAGCAGGCCCTGCAGGCGCGGCTGCTCTACCGCAGCTCGCGCAGCTTCACGCTGACCGATGCCGGCCGCGACTTCTACGATCACGCGCAGGCCGCGCTGATCGAAGCCGAGGCCGCGCAAGAGGCGGTGCAGCGGCGCGTGGCCGAGCCCAGCGGCACGGTGCGGATCACCGCCGCGGTGCCCACCGCGCAGCGCTACCTGGCGCCGCACCTGCCGGCGCTGGCGCGCGCCTATCCGCGCCTGCACGTGCAGCTGGAGGTGTCCGACCGGATGGTCGACCTGGTGCAGGAAGGCTTCGATATCGCGGTGCGCAGCCATTTCGCGCCGCTGCCGGACTCCGGGCTGGTGCAACGGCAGCTTGCCGTCGAGGACATCGTGCTGGTGGCGTCGCCCGGCTACCTGGCTGCGCGCGGCACGCCGGCATCGCCCGCGCAGCTGTCTGGCCACGACGGGCTGCTGACCGGGTCCGCCGCCGGCACATGGCGGCTGGGGGGGCCCCAGGGCGCGCGTGCAGAAGCCACCCCGGTGCCGCGCATGACCGTGAATGAATCCACCGTGCTGCTCGGCGCCGCCGTGGCGGGGCTTGGCATCGTGCCGCTGCCGCACGAACTGTGCCGCGCGGCGCTGGCGGCCGGGCAACTGGCGCGCGTGCTGCCGCAGTGGACGGCCGGCAGCGTGACCACCACGCTGCTGCTGCCGGCGCGGCGCGGGCAGTTGCCTGCGGTGCGGGCCACTGTCGACTTCCTCGCGCAATGCCTGGCGCGGGGCGGCGCCGGCACGGCCATGCCGCAATAAAAAGGCCCCGCATCGCTGCGGGGCCTGGCGGGTTTGCCCGAGACTGCCGCTGGGGCAGGCTTATTTCTTCTTCTCGAACTCGAACTGCGGCACGGCTGATTCGCTTTCCGCCGGCGGCTGCGTCGGCAATTCGAGCGAGCCCGACTCGGCAGGCACCGACCCCGGGCCCGGAATCGACAAGCCTGGCGCGGCCGGTTTGGGGCTGCTGCCTTCCAGGTCGATGCTGAGGTCGCGCGTGATGCTGCGGTCCTGCGCCTTCTGCGTGCCGGTGCTGACCAGGCCGGGGAAAACGATGATCAGCGCCACCATCACCAGCTGGATCACCACGAACGGCACCGAGCCCCAGTAGATATCGGAGGTCTTGACTTCGCGCGGCGCCACCGAGCGCAGGTAGAACAGCGAGAAGCCGAACGGCGGATGCATGAACGAGGTCTGCATGTTGACCGCCAGCAGCACGCCGAACCAGATCAGGTCGATGCCGAGCTTGTCTGCCACCGGTCCCACCAGCGGCACCAGGATAAAGGCCAGCTCGAAGAAGTCGAGGAAGAACGCCAGCAGGAAGAACAGCACGTTCACCGCCACCAGGAAGCCGGTCTGGCCGCCGGGCAGCGCGGTCAGCAGGTGCTCGACCCAGATATGGCCGTCGACGCCGTAGAACGTCAGCGAGAACACGCGCGCGCCAATCAGGATGAAGATCACGAAGGCCGACAGCTTGAGCGTGGCTTCCATGGCCTGCCTGGTCAGGCCCAGGTCGAGACGGCGCTTGACCATGGCCAGGATCAGCGCCCCGAGCGCGCCCATGCCGCCGCCTTCGGTCGGCGTGGCCACGCCGACGAAGATGGTGCCGAGCACCAGAAAGATCAGCGCCAGCGGCGGGATCAGCACGAAGGTGACCTTCTCCGCCATCTGCGACAGCAGGCCGAGCTTCAGCGTCTTGTTGATCACCGCCAGCACGAAGGCGAACAGGATCGCCGCGCCCACCGAGACCACCAGGCGCTCGTCCAGCGGCGCCTCGGGCTTGTAGAGCTTGTCCACCGCCACGCCCACCGCCACCGCCAGCGCGGTCAGCACCAGCACCGAGGCGGCGCCGCTCTTGCCGCTGGGCTCGCGGAAGGTGCGGGCCTCGAGCGGCAGCGCCGGCGCGGCGGCCGGCTTGATCAGCGTGACCAGCAACACGTAGCCCATGTACAGCCCGGTCAGCACCAGGCCCGGCACGAACGCGCCCTTGTACATGTCGCCCACCGAGCGGCCGAGCTGGTCGGCCAGCACGATCAGCACCAGCGACGGCGGGATGATCTGCGCCAGCGTGCCCGAGGCCGCGATCACGCCCGAGGCCAGCCGCTTGTCGTACTTGTACTTGAGCATCAGCGGCAGCGAGATCAGCCCCATCGAGATCACCGAGGCCGCCACCACGCCGGTGGTCGCCGCCAGCAGCGCACCGACGAAGATCACCGCGTAGGCCAGGCCGCCGCGGATCGGGCCGAACAGCTGGCCGATGGTGTCGAGCAGGTCCTCGGCCATGCCTGAGCGTTCCAGGATCAGGCCCATGAAGGTGAAGAACGGGATCGCCAGCAGCGTATCGTTCTCGATGATGCCGAACAGCCGGCTGGGCAGCGCCTGCAGCAGCTCGGGCGGCAGCATCCCCAGCTCGATGCCGATGAAGGCGAACAGCAGCCCGTTGGCGGCCAGCGCAAAGGCGATCGGAAAGCCCGACAGCAGGAATACCACCAGCGAGGCGAACATGATCGGTGCCATGTTCGCAATCAGGAATTGCGTCATCGTGCGCGCCTCTTATCGTTTTTCAGACGCGGCGGTCTGGTTGGCCTCGGCGATCGCGGCGATCTCCAGCGCCGGGTCGACGGCGTGCTTGCGGAAGGCCGAGAACGGCAGGTCCCCCTTCAGGTAGGCGAAGCGCTTGATCAGCTCCGACAGGCCCTGCAGGATCATCAGGGCAAAGCCCGCCACGATCAGGAACTTGGCCGGCCAGCGGATCAGTCCGCCGGCATTGCCGGACATCTCGTGGCCGGCGTAGGACAGCCAGAAGTAGGGAATCGCCAGCCAGAGGATGATGACGGAGATCGGCAGCAGGAAGAACAGGATGCCGAACACATCGATCCAGACCTGGGTGCGCTCGGAGAAGCGGCCGGCGACGACGTCGATGCGCACATGCTCGTCGCGGCGCAGGGTGTACGGGGCGCCGAGCAGGAACACGCCGGCGAACATATACCACTGCAGTTCGAGCCAGGCGTTGGAACTGATGCTGAAGGTGTAGCGAATGATGGCGTTGCCTGCGCAGACCAGCACGGCCAGCAGGACCAGCCATTTCGCCCACTGCCCGATGAAAGCATTCACGGCGTCGATAAGCCGCGAGATCCTCATGAGGGAAGACATGTGATCGTCCTAGGGATTGGGGGATACAGGGGGTGGCGCGTTAGTCTACGGCGTCGACGGCCCCGCATCTTTAGGGTGAATCCCCAGTGCATCACATTTTCCGGCGAATTTGCACCAGTTATGTGCAGATTCGCCGGTCGTGCCACGCCGATTCGATATTCCCGCATGGGAAATCGGCGCACGGCCGCGTCTGCTTCATGCAATCTGCAACAGTCGTCGGTGCGTCGGCGGACAGAAAAGAAAAACGGGAGCTTGCGCTCCCGTTTGCGGCTTGCCGGATTACCCGGGAAAGGACGATCAGCCGTTCAGCGCCGCGCGTGCCGCCGCGATGGCCGCGCGCACCTGGTCCGGCGCGGTGCCGCCGACATGGTTGCGCGCCGCGACCGAGCCTTCCAGCGTCAGCACCGCGTGCACGTCGTCGCCGATCAGCGCGGCCTGGTCGCCCAGGCCGGAGACCTCGCGCAGCTCGGCCACGCTCAGGTCGGCCAGGTCGCACTGGCGGCCGTCGCAGGCGCGCACGGCGTGGGCCACGGCCTCATGCGCATCGCGGAAGGGCAGGCCCTTCTTCACCAGGTAGTCGGCCAGGTCGGTGGCGGTGGCATAGCCCTGCAGCGCGGCGGCGCGCATCGCTTCGGGCTTGACGCTGATGCCCGGCACCATGTCGGCGAAGATGCGCAGCGTGTCGACCACGGTATCGACGGTGTCGAACAGCGGCTCCTTGTCTTCCTGGTTGTCCTTGTTGTACGCCAGCGGCTGGCCCTTCATCAGCGTCAGCAGGCCGATCAGGTGGCCGTTGACGCGGCCGGTCTTGCCGCGCGCCAGCTCGGGCACGTCGGGGTTCTTCTTCTGCGGCATGATCGAGCTGCCGGTGCAGAAGCGGTCGGCGATGTCGATAAAGCCCACGCGCGGGCTCATCCACAGCACCAGCTCTTCCGAGAAGCGCGACACGTGGGTCATCACCAGCGCGGCGGCGGCGCAGAATTCGATGGCGAAGTCGCGGTCCGAGACCGCGTCCAGCGAATTGCGGCAGACGCCGTCGAAGCCCAGTTGCTGCGCGACGAACTCGCGGTCGATCGGATAGCTGGTGCCGGCCAGCGCGGCGGCACCCAGCGGCAGGCGGTTGACGCGCTTGCGGCAGTCGGCCATGCGCTCGGCATCGCGCGTGAACATTTCGTTGTACGCCAGCAGGTGGTGGCCGAAGGTGACCGGCTGCGCCACCTGCAGGTGGGTGAAGCCAGGCAGGATGGTGTCGGCGTGCTGCTCGGCCAGGTCGAGCAGCGAGGTGCGCAGCGCGCCCAGCAGCGCGATGATGTTGTCGATCTCGCTGCGCAGCCACAGGCGGATGTCGGTGGCGACCTGGTCGTTGCGCGAGCGGCCGGTGTGCAGGCGCTTGCCGGCATCGCCCACCAGCGCGGTCAGGCGCGCCTCGATGTTCAGGTGGACGTCTTCCAGGTCCAGCTTCCATTCAAAGCTGCCGGCCTCGATCTCGCCCCGGATCTGCGCCATGCCGCGTTCGATCTCGGCGCGGTCGGCCTCGGCGATGATGCCCTGCTGTGCCAGCATGGCCGCGTGGGCCAGCGAGCCCTGGATGTCGAACAGGGCCAGGCGCTTGTCGAAGAACACCGAGGCGGTGTAGCGCTTCACCAGGTCGGACATCGGTTCGGAGAAGCGGGCGGACCAGGCTTCGCCTTTCTTGGCAAGTTGGGAGTTGGACATGGACGTCGGCTGCAGTGGCTCGCGCGGCAGGCGGCCGGCGTGCGGACGGCGGCGGGCGCGAAAATTTGGGAAACGGCGATTATATCGCCCGGCGGCGCGCTGGCGGTGCCGGCCGCGACGGCGGGGCGGTGGTCAGGGCCGGCTGTGGACCACGGGCCCCTTGAACACCACCGGGCCGCTGGGCCCGTCGGCGCTGGGCGAGCCGCCGGCCGGTTCGATGCTGACGGCCAGCGCTGGCACGGCTACCGGCCCTTGCGCCAGGGCCAGTCTCGCCTGGGGCACACGGCCGATCAGGCCCAGGGACTGTGGCTTGCCGCGTTCCGGCAGCGCCCACAGCTGCAATACTTGCTGATCGCTCAGTCTCAGGTGATCCAGCCGCCGCACCACAAGATCGCCGCTCCCTGCGTCCCATGACACCAGCATGGCCGGCCGCGCACGCTCGTCGTTGAGCACGGCGATGACTTCGCCGGGAGCCGCCTCGCGCTGACCTGCCAGCTGCATGCCGATGGCCAGCACCGCCACCACCGCCATCGCCGCCGTGGCGCCGCGCCAGAACACCGGCGCCGTCCACAGGCGCTGCCACCAGCCGCCGGCGACGGGCCCAGCGGCGCGGGGTGCGGCGAGCGAACTGCGCTCCTCGGCCGCCTTCCAGCCAAGCCTTTCCTCGATCCCGCACCAGACCTTGTCTACCGGCTCGGCCGCCGCCTGCAATTCGGCCACGCCGGCAAGGCGCGCCTGCCAGCGGTGGATCGCCGCGCGCACCGCCGGTTCTTCATGCGCCAGCCGCTCCAGGCGCCGGCGCGCGCCGCCGCGCAGCACGCCCAGCGCGTACTGGGCTGCGATCCGGTCGAGCAGGTCGGGGTGGCTGGCCAGCTTCATGCCGCGCCCTCCATGCAGTTGCGCAGCCGCTCCAGCCCGCGCCGGATCCAGGACTTGACCGTGCCCAGCGGCGCGCGCAGGCGCTCGGCCAGCTCGGCGTGGCTCAGGTCCTGCAGGTAGGCCAGCATGATGGCCTGGCGCTGGGGCTGCTCCAGCCGCTGCAGGCAGCGGTTGAGCGCGCGCGCCTGCTGGCTGGCTTCGGCAAGTTCGGCGGGCCCGGCAGAGTCGTCGGCCAGCCATTCGGCCAGGTCCTGCTCCAGTTCGGCAGTCTGCGGCACGCGCGCCGCCGCCGCCCGGCGCAGGCAGTCGAGCGCGCGGTTGCGCACGATCGCGGTCATCCACGTCATCGGCGCGGCCAGCTGCGGCCGGTAGTCGCCGGCGTGGTGCCAGATGCTGACAAAACTTTCCTGCACGACATCCTCCGCCCAATCGCGCCTGCCGGTAATACGCAGCGCAAGGCCAAACAGTTTCGTTGCGGTGAGGTCGTAGAGTGCGCGCAGTGCCTGGCGCTCGCCCACCGCCACGGCCTGCAACAGTCCTTCCAGCCGGTCGGGGCTGGCGGGCGTGGCATAGGACGGCTGCGGGGAGGGCGGCACCGGGACGGCTCCTTGCAAGCAAGCTTTGCCGGATTATAGGTAGCGCTGCATCCAAACGCGCGGGGCCTGCGTAGATGCTGACAGGCGCAAGCCAGGCACCCCGTCCCGGGGGCGCCACGTTGTCATCCCTCACCGGAGCACACCATGGACCGCATGTCACAAAAGCCCGCACGCGAGACCGGAACCCTCATCACGCCGCCGGACGCGCGCCGGCGCGGGCTGCTCAAGGCGCCCGGCCTGTTCGCGCTGGGCTCGCTGGCCGTCATCACGCTCGGCGAATCGATGCCGGCGTGGGCGCAGACGCAATCGGGCAGCACCAAGGACGACATCAATATCCTCAATACCGCGCTGGGGCTGGAATACCAGGCGATCGCGGCCTACCAGGCCGGCGCCGAAAGCGGCCTGCTGCAGAAGCCGGTGCTGGCCACCGCGGTCAAGTTCCAGGACCACCACAAGGCCCATGCGCAGGTGCTGGCCGGGACGGTGTCGAAGCTGGGCGGCACGCCGGTAACGGCGAAGAAGGCGTCGGCGTATGAGTTTCCGACCGACAAGCTGAAGACGCAGGCCGACGTGCTGCGCTTTGCCGCCGGGCTCGAGAAGGGCGCCACGTCGGCCTACCTGGGCGTGCTGCCGAACTTTTACAACCGCGAGCTGACGCGCGCGGCGGGCAGCATCCTCGGCGACGAGGCGATGCACTGGGCGGTGCTGCTGCACGCGCTGGGTGAAGATCCGGTGCCGGGGGCGTTTGTGGGGTGAGGGGTTGTCTGAGCTTGCCGCGGGTTTGCTCCCCTCTCCCGCTTGCGGGAGAGGGGCTGGGGGAGAGGGCAGGTGGCGGCAGGACTGCAGAGATTCAAATCTCACAGTGAGCCGGTAGTGGCGATCCGGGCGGCGTCATGCTGGCGAGCGCCTGCCCTCTCCCCCGACCCCTCTCCCATAAATGGGAGAGGGGAGCCAGAAGGACAATCAACCCGTATTGCGCAACCCCGCCGCCACCCCATTGATGGTCAGGTGGATCCCGCGCCGTACGCGGATATCATCCCCATCCTTGCCGGCCCGGTAGCGCTTGAGCAGTTCCACCTGCAAGTGGTTGAGCGGATCCAGATACGCAAAGCGGTTCTTGATCGAGCGCGCCAGCAGCGGGTTGTCCGCCAGCCGCTCCTGGTGGCCGGTGATCAGCGCCAGCATGTCGCAGGTCAGGTGCCATTCCTTGCTGATGCGGTTGAACACATTGCGGCGCAGCGCGGCGTCGTCGCACAGTTGGGCGTAGCGCGAGGCCACCGCCAGGTCGGTCTTGGCCAGCACCATGTCCATGTTGGACAGCAGCGTCGAGAAGAACGGCCAGGTCTTGACCATGCGCCGCAGCGTGGTGACGGCCTGCTTGCGCGCCTTGTCGTCCGGCGCGCTGTCGAGCAGCGAGCGCACCGCGCTGCCGAAGCCGTACCAGCCCGGCAGCAGCAGGCGGCACTGGCCCCACGAGAAGCCCCACGGGATCGCGCGCAGGTCTTCGATGCGGCGGTTCTTCTTGTCCATCAGCTTGCGCGAGGCCGGCCGCGAACCCAGGTTCAGGTCGGCGATCTCGGTGATCGGCGTGGTGGCGAAGAAGTAGTCCTTGAAGCCGGGGGTTTCGTAGACCAGGTCGCGATAGGCCGTGAAGGCGCGGTCCGACAACTGCTGCATCACGGCCTCGAAGGTATCCAGGTCCTTCGGCGCGTTTTGCTGCGGCAGCAGCGAGGCTTCCAGCGTCGCGGCGACCACCGTTTCCAGGTTGCGCCGGCCGATCTCGGCATTGGCGAACTTGCTGTTGATGATCTCGCCCTGCTCGGTCAGGCGGATCTGGCCGTTGACCGTGCCCGGCGGCTGCGACAGGATGGCCTGGTAGGTCGGGCCGCCGCCGCGGCCGACGGTGCCGCCGCGGCCGTGGAACAGGCGCAGCTTGACGTTGCGCTGCTCGAACAGCTGCACCAGCTCCAGCTCGGCATTGTATAGCTCCCAGGTCGAGGTCAGGAAGCCGCCGTCCTTGTTCGAGTCCGAATAGCCAAGCATCACTTCCTGCTCGACCCCATGGTGCGCGATCACCGAATCGAAGCCCGGCAGGTCCAGCAGCGACTGCATGATGCCGGCGGCGTTGCGCAAATCCTCGATGGTCTCGAACAGCGGGATCACCATCAGCTCCATGCGCGCCGGGTCGGTCTTGCTGCCCAGCGTGCCCTGCAGCATGCCGGATTCCTTCTGCAGCAGCATGACTTCGACCAGGTCCGACAGCGTCTCGGTGTGCGAGATGATGTAGTTGCGCGCAATGCGCTTGCCATAGCGCGCACGCAGCTCGCGCGCGGCGGCGAAGATTGCCAGTTCCTTGCGGGTCTGCTCCGAGTACTCGTGCCACGGCAGCGTCAGCAGGCGCGGCTGGCGCAGTTCGGCCAGCAGCAGTTCCAGCTTGCGCGCCTCGGGCAGCGCGGCGTAGTCGGGGGCGATGCCGGCGGCGGCGAACAGTTCGGCGATGACCGCCTCGTGCACGTCGGAGACCTGGCGCATGTCGACCGAGGCCAGGTGGAAGCCGAACACGGCGATGGCGCGGGCCAGGGCATCGATGCGGTGGCTGGCCAGCGCCTGGCCGTGGTGCGCGCGCAAGGAGTCGATCACCACCTGGATGTCGGCGCCGAAGGCCTCGGCGCTGTCATAGGGCTCGGCCGGCGCCACCGGGCGGCGGGTCGCGGCATGTCCGCTCAGCGCCTTGCAGGTGGCGGCCAGGCGCGCGTAGATACCGATCAGCGCGCGCCGGTAGGGCTCGTCGGCGCGGTGCTCGGAATGGTCGGGCGAGCGCTCGGCCAGCGCCAGCAGTTCCGGGCTGGCGTCGACCATCAGCATCGACATCGACAGCTCGGCGCCGAGCGCGTGCACTTCTTCCAGGTACCAGTCCAGGATCAGCTGCGCCTGCTGGCTGGCGGCGTGCTCCAGGGTCTCGGCGGTCACGTTGGGGTTGCCGTCGCGGTCGCCGCCGATCCAGGAACCCATCTGCAGGAACGGCGCCAGCGGCGCGGCTTGCGTGCCCGAGGCGCCAGCGGCGCCCTTGCGCTTGCGCGTCCCCGGGAACACTGCGGCGATGTCTTCTTCCAGCTCGCTCATCAGCTGCGGGATGCCGCGCAGGAAGGTGGTGCGGTAGTACGACAGCGCGTTCTCGATCTCGTCGGCCACCGTCAGGCGCGCGTCGCGCAGCATGCGGGTCTGCCACAGCGTGGTGACCTTGGCGCGCAGCTGCGCGGTGTTGTGCTCGCGCTCGCGCGCGGTCATCGGCAGGTCGCGCTCGGCCAGCAGGCGGGCGATCTCGCGCTCGGCGTCAAGGATGCTCTTGCGCTGGACTTCGGTCGGGTGCGCGGTCAGCACTGGCACGATCAGCGCCTCGTCGAGGAACTTGCGCAGCTGCTTGCCGGTGACTCCGGCGGCGTCGATCTTTTCCAGCGCGTGCTGCAGGCTGCCGTCCTGCGGCGGCGAGCCGGCCAGCGCATGCACGCGGCGGCGGCGGTTATGGTGCTGGTCCTCGGCGATATTGGCCAGGTGCGAGAAATAGCTGAAGGCGCGGACCACCTGGTTGGTCTGGTCGCGCGACAGGCGCTTGAGCAGCCGGTCCAGCTCGGCGCCGGCGGCGCGGTCGTTCTCGCGGCGGAAGCGCACCGCGGTCTGGCGGATGGTCTCGACCACCTCGAAGGCGGCGTCGCCTTCCTGCTCGCGCAGGCAGTCGCCCAGCAGGCGGCCCAGGAAGCGGATGTCCTCGCGCAGCGGCACGTCCTTGTCAGCGGTGCGGGCGGTGCGGCGGGTGGGGGCGGCGATGGTGGTTCCGTTGCTCGACACGATCGAAAGCGTGGGCTTGGTAGAACGCTTGGCTGCGCGGGGGGCGGAGCGGGGCGGTTTAGCGCTGGTTGCGCCGGTTGCGTCACCTTTCGCGGCGGACGAATCCTTGGCGGCCGCGCCGGTCTTCCGACCATTGGGCCGCGCAGCATGCTGCGTCATGCAATCTCCTCTTGCTTCTCTAAGCTTATCTAATGGTGCGGAGGGGCGATTGGGGCGCGTGCTACCATTGACGCATGTCGTCCGCCACCCCGTCTTCCGCTACCGCTGTCGTGTCTCGCAACCTTCCGCAAAAGCTCGTCATTGCCTCCCGAGAGAGCCGTCTGGCGCTGTGGCAGGCAGAACATGTGCGTGCTGCATTGCAACAATACTATCCCGCGTGCGACGTGTCCATTCTTGGCATGACCACCCGGGGAGACCAGATTCTAGACCGTACGCTGTCGAAAGTCGGCGGCAAGGGTCTGTTTGTCAAAGAACTGGAGTTCGCGATGGACGAAGGCCGGGCCGACCTCGCGGTGCATTCGCTCAAGGATGTGCCGATGGAGCTGCCCCCGGGCTTCACCCTGGCGGCGGTGATGGAGCGCGAGGATCCGCGCGACGCGCTGGTGTCGTCGGCTTATGCATCGCTGGACGAGATGCCGCCCGGTACCGTGGTCGGCACTTCCAGCCTGCGCCGCGAAGCCGCGCTGCGCAGCCGCTACCCGCACCTGGTGATCAAGCCGCTGCGCGGCAACCTCGACACGCGGCTCGGCAAGCTCGATCGCGGCGAATATGGCGCCATCATCCTGGCCGCCGCGGGCCTGAAGCGGCTCGGGCTGGGCGATCGCATCCGCGCGCTGATCCCGGCCGAGGCGTCGCTGCCGGCCGCGGGGCAGGGCGCGCTTGGGATCGAGACCCTTTCCACCCGCCCGGAACTGGCCGAGTGGCTGGCGCCGCTGAACCACCAGCCGACCGCGCTGGCCGTGACCGCCGAGCGCGCCGTGTCGCGCCGGCTGGGCGGCTCCTGCCAGGTCCCGCTGGCGGCGCACGCGCGCTGGGACGGCGACCAGCTGCGGCTGGAGGCCTTCGTCGCCTTGCCCGACGGTAGCCGTGCCATCCGCGCCGCGGCGGCGGGGCCCGCCGCCGACCTGGCTGCCGCCGAAGCGCTGGGCCAGGCTTGCGCCGGCGACCTGCTGGCGCAGGGCGCCGAGTCGATCCTTGCCGCGCTGGCCGATTCAGGCGACGCCGCTGCTCCATCTCCTGCCTGAGGCTGCCCGATGCCCCGCCCGACCGTCGTTGTGACACGACCCGCCGGGCAGTCCCGGCAACTGACCGAGGCCCTGCAGGGCGCCGGTCTGGATGTACTCAGCTTCCCGCTGCTGGCGATCGGCCCGGCCGCTGACGACGGGCCGCTGCGCGCGGCGCTGGCGCGGCTGGACACGTTTGCGCTGGTGGTGTTCGTCAGCCCCAATGCCATTGCCTTTGCGCTGGACGCGCTCGCCGGTGTGCAGGGCTCGGCCGTGGCGCGCTGGCCGGCTCAGGTCGCGGCGGCAGTGGTCGGCCCGGCCAGCGTCGCCGCGCTGGCCGAGCGCGGCATCGCCGCACCGGCGTATCGCGTGATCGCGCCCGCGGGCGCCAGCGGCAACGGGGCGGGGCATGACGATACGGTGCCCGATGCCGAGGCGCTGCGTTTCGATTCCGAGGCGCTGTGGGCGCAGCTCGATCCCGCCGCACTGGCCGGCAAGCCGGTGCTGATCATCCGCGGCAACGGCGGACGCGACTGGCTCGGCGACCGCCTGCGCGAGGCCGGCGCCCACGTCGAAGCCGTCGAGGCCTACCAGCGCACGCTGCCCGAACCGACCGCGATGCAATGGCAGGCCGTGCGCGACAACCTGCGTCCCGGCGCCGCACCGCATGCCTGGCTGCTAACCAGTTCCGAGGCGGTGCGCAACCTCGACGTGCTGGCACGGCAGCATCTGTCGCCCCAGGAAGACGCTTCGCTGCGGCAGGTGCAGTGCATCGCGCCCCATGCGAGAATCGCCGAACAGGCGCTGGCGCTGGGCTTCGCCCATATCCAGCGTGCCGCGCCCGGCGATGCCGGCCTGCTGGCGGCGTGCCTGCAGTGGGCCGATGCTTATGCCGGTCCTGCGCCTGCCGGGCCCGCGCCATCGAGCCTGCCAGCGCCGATCGCCCCCGCGGCCGCCAAGCCGGTCGAAGCAACGCCGCCGGCCGCCAGCGCACCTGCCGCAGTCCCTGCAATGTCAACGAAGGTCGAACGCGTGACGCAAGAAACCACGTCCTCCTCCGCTACGCCGCCGCCTGGCGCGGCCTCTGTCCACCCGGCGCAGTCCGCGCAGGCGGTGCCGCCGCAAGGCGCCGGCGACGGCGGCGCTGCCCGTCCCGCCGCGCGCCGCTCCGCCGCGCTATGGGCGCTGGTCGCCGTGCTGGTGGTGGCGACCGCCGGCGGCTTCTGGTGGTTGCAGCAGCGTGTCGACCACCTGACCGGCGAGCTGGCGCGCCGCCAGCAAAGCAACGACGCGCTGGTGCAGGAGTCGCGCGTGCTGACGCGCAACGCGCAGGACACCGTCAAGGAACTGCAGGCCAAGGTCGGCGCGCTGGAGAACCAGGTCGGCGAGACCCGCGACAAGCAGGTGGCGCTGGAGCAGGTCTACCAGGACCTGATGCGTAATCGCGACGACTGGGAAATCGCCGAGATCCAGCAGTTGCTGACCAGCGCCGGTCAGCAGCTGCAGCTGACCGGCAACGTGCAGGTCGCGCTGGCCGCGCTGCAGAGCGCCGACGCGCGCCTGGCGCGCGCCGACAAGCCGCAATACAACCTGCTGCGCCGGGCCATCGCCCGCGACGTGGCGCGCATGAAGGCGGTGCCCGACACCGACCTGACCGGCGCCGCGATCAAGCTGGACGAAGCCATCAACCAGGTCGATGCGCTGCCGCTGCTGTCGAGCGAGCGCATGCTCGAGCGCAGCGAGGCCGATGCCCGCAAGGGCGCCGCCGCCAACGGTGGTAATGGTCCCCGGGGCGCCAGCGCGCCGGCCGCCGCCAGCGGCACCGGCCCGGGCTGGTTCACCCGCTTCTGGGACTACCTGCGCGAAGAACTGGCGCAGGTGATCCGCATCCGCAAGGTCGACGATGCCGAGGCGCTGCTGCTCTCCGGCGACCAGGGCTGGTTCCTGCGCGAGAACGTCAAGCTGCGCCTGCTCAATGCGCGCCTGGCGCTGCTGTCGCGCAACGAACCCGTGTTCCGCAACGACCTGGCCGCGGCGCAGGCGATGATCGGCCGCTATTTCGATACCAAGTCGCGCCGCGTGCAGGGTGTGCTGACGCTGCTGCGCCAGGCGCAGGCCGGCGCGGTCACGGTGCAGCTGCCGACCATGGCCGAAAGCCTGGGCGCGCTGCAAGCCCTGAAGAAGGAGTAAGCCCATGCGCCTTCTGTTCTGGGTTGCGGTCCTGTTCGGCGGCGCCGTCGGGCTGGCCCTGTTCACGCAGTTCAACCACAGCAATGTGGTGCTGTTCTATCCGCCGTACCGGGTCGAGCTGTCGCTGAACCTGGCGCTGGCGCTGCTGCTGCTGATCTTCTTCGTGGTGTGGACGGTGATGTCCACCATCCGCCATCTGGCCGAGATGCCGCGCCGCGCCGCCGCCTATCGCGAGCGCAGCCGCATGAGCAAGGCCCAGGCGGCGCTGCGCGAGTCGATCGAAAACCTGTTCGCCGGCCGTTTCGCCCGCGCCGAGCGCGCCGCGCGCGAAGCCCAGTCATGGGACGACCAGGCCCAGACCGCCGCGCTGATCGGCGCGCGCGCCGCGCACCGCATGCAGGAAACCGAGCGGCGCGACGCCTGGATGGCGCAGGTGACCGACCCCGAGCGCGAGCAGGCCCGGCTGGTGTCGATGGCCGAGCTGCTGGTCGATGCCCGCGATGCCGACGGCGCGCTCGAAACCATCGCCCAGCTGCAGTCGCAGGGCGCGCGCCAGATCCATGTGCAGCGCATCGCGCTGCGCGCGCACCAGCACCTGAAGAACTGGTCCGAGGTGCTGCGCCTGGCGCGCTCGCTGGAGAAGCGCAACGCCCTGCATCCGGTGCTGGCGCTGCGGCTCAAGCAGATGGCCGTCGAAGCCATGCTGGAAGAGCGCCGCCACGATGCCGAGGCGCTGTCCGAATTCTGGCGCTCGCTGTCCGCCGACGAGCGCCGCGCCACCCGCATCGCCGAACCGGCGGCGCGCTACTTCGCCGCGCTGGGGCGGCAGAACGAAGCCCGCCGCATCATCGAAGACGCGCTCAAGGTCAACTGGGACAGCCGCCTGGTGCTGCGCTATGCCGATTGCGCCGTGCCCGGCCATGCGCTGCCGCAGATCCAGCAGGCCGAGAAATGGCTGGCCGCGCATCCCGCCGACGCCGACCTGTACTACACGCTGGGCGTGCTGTGCCTGGGCGAAAAGCTGTGGGGCAAGGCGCAGTCCAGCTTCGAGCGCGCGCTCAAGTATGCCGACCCCGATCAGCAGCGCCGCCTGCGCGTGCGCACGCACCTGGCCCTGGCGCGGCTGTTCGAGGAAACCGAGCGCTTCGAAGACGCGCAGCGCCACTATCGCGAAAGCGCGATGCTGGCCGCCTGAGCGGCACGGCGGCCGGCGCGTTCAGTCCTCCGCGCCGGCGCCCTTCACCTCCGGCTTCACCACCTGCTTCACCACTTCATAGCGCCGCAGCGTTTGCTGGCGCGCCACGTCGTGCTGCACCAGCGGGCGCGGGTAGTTGTCGCCCAGCCGCACGCCGGCCTCGGCCAGCACGGCTTCCGGGGCGGTCCACGGCGCGTGCAGGTACTTGTCCGGCAACGCCGCCAGTTGCGGCAGATATTTGCGGATAAAGCGGCCCTGCGGATCGAACTTCTGCGACTGCGTCACCGGATTGAAGATGCGGAACCACGGCTGCGCATCGCAGCCGGTGGACGCGGCCCATTGCCAGCCGCCGTTGTTGGCGGCCAGGTCGAAATCATTGAGCTGGTCGGCAAAATACTGCTCGCCGCGGCGCCAGTCGACGCCCAGGTCCTTCACCAGGAAGCTGGCCGTGACCATGCGCAGGCGGTTGTGCATATAGCCGCTTTGCCGGATCTGCAGCATCGCCGCGTCGATCAGCGGATACCCCGTGGCGGCGTCGCGCCAGGCGCGGAAATAGCGCTCGCCGGTGTCGCCGTCCTGCCAGCGGATGGCGTCATAGGCTGGCTGGAACGACGCGCCGGCGGCGACGCGCGGATGGTGATGCAGGACCATGAAGTAGAAATCGCGCCAGATCAGTTCCGACAGCCACACCGCCGCGCCCGCGCTGTCGGCGCCGCCGCGCAGCATGACGGCGTGCGCCGTGCGCGCCAGCGTGCGGATCGAGATGGTGCCGAAGCGCAGGTGCACCGACAGGTAGCTGGGGCCGCGCAGGGAAGGGTAGTCGCGCCGCCGGCCGTAGTCGCCCATGCGCCCGCTGAATTCCTCGAACAAGGCCTTGGCACCCGATGCGCCGGTGGGCATCGCGATCTCGGCAAGGTTGCTGGCACCAAAGCCGAGCTGCGCGAGCGTCGGCACCGGCTGGCGGTACGCGGCGGGCACCGGCGCCAGCGCCGGCAGGTACGGTTCGACGGGATAAGGGCGCAGGTCGAACGGCTCCACGCTCCGGAGCCAGGCGTTCTTGTACGGCGTGAACACCGAGAACGGCTTGCCCTGGCCGTTCAGGATCTCGTCGCGCTCGAACACCGCCTGGTCCTTGAAGGTAAAGAGCGCGCAGGACTGTTCCGACAGCGCCTGGCGCACCGCTTCGTCGCGGGCGTTCGCGGCGGGCTCGTAGTCGTGGTTGGCGAAGACCGCCTCGGCGTCCAGGGCGCGCGCCAGTGCCGGGATGGCGGTCTGCGCGCGGTCGTGCAGCACGATCAGGCCGCCGCCGGCCGCGGCCAGTGTCTCGGCGAGTTCCACCAGCGATTCACGGATGAATTCGACCCGCCGGTCAGCCCGCAGCCCGCGCGCCAGCAGCGGGTCGAGGATGTCGCGGTCGAATACGAACACGCACCACACCTGCGCGCAGTGCCGCAGGGCATAATGCAGCGCCGCGTGGTCGGTGGCGCGCAGGTCGCGCCGGAACCAGGCCAGCCCGCGCGCAAAGGTCTTGCCGATCCGGTATGGTGGCCGGGAAGTAGCCGGTGTGGCTGCTGGCTGCATGTTCGCTTGCCTGTCTGACGGGTTTGCCGACGCTGGACCTTGCGCAACGCCGGATCGATCGCGCCGATACCCTAACATAGCGGTACCGAGCCGGCATGCCGGCCGCCATGCCGCCATCCCATTCTCTACAGAAGCTCATGACTCTCGACCGAATTCTTCAATCCCAGGGCTTTGGCACGCGCCGGTACTGCGGCGACCTGATCGCCGCCGGGCTGGTCGAGGTCAACGGCGAACTGTGCGAAGACCCGCGCGCGCAGTTCGACGTTGACGGCCTGCGCCTGACCGTCGACGGCGAGGAGTGGCTGGCCTGCACCAAGGCCTACCTGATGCTGAACAAGCCCGCCGGCTATGAATGCTCGCAGCGCCCGCGCCATCACCCCAGCGTCTACAACCTGCTGCCGGTGCCGCTGCGCCAGCGCGAGGTGCAGGCGGTGGGGCGGCTCGACCACGACACCACCGGACTGCTGCTGCTGACCGACGACGGCCAGTTCATCCACGCACAGACCTCGCCCAAGCGCAAGGTGCCCAAGGTCTATGAAGTGACCACCGCCGAGCCAGTCACGCCGGCCCAGGCCGAGGCGCTGCGCAGCGGCGTGCAGCTGCTGGACGAACCGGCGCCGATCGCGGCGGAAGCCTGCGAGATCACCGGCGAACGCAGCCTGCGGCTGACACTGGTGCAAGGCAAGTACCATCAGGTCAAGCGCATGGTCGCGGCCGCGGGCAACCACGTCGACGCGCTGCATCGCAGCGCCATCGGTAGCCTGCAGCTGGATCCGGCGCTGGCCGAAGGCGAGTGGCGCTGGCTGACGGCCCAGGAACTGGCCGCGCTGACCGGCAAGTGAATGAGCCATCAAGGTATCAAACACCACCGTCATTCCGCGCAGGCGGGAATCCAGTGACTTTTGAAGACGCTGGGTTCCCGCCTGCGCGGGAACGACGGTGGTTATCTGAACGGCATTCAGCCGCTGGCGCGCCGCTTGCTGCACTGCAAGGCCCGCCAATCTTTTCCGGAAGACCCCCGGCGATTTGATAAAATGCAAGGCATGGCGAAGCCCGAAGCACCCATCAATCTGACCAATCAGTTCCTGATTGCCATGCCCGGCATGGCCGATCCGACCTTTTCGGGTTCCGTCGTCTACATCTGCGAACACAACGAGCGTGGCGCGCTCGGGCTGGTGATCAACCGGCCCATCGACATCGACATGGCCACGCTGTTCGACAAGATCGACCTCAAGCTCGAGATCCAGCCCGTGGCGCACCAGCCGGTCTACTTCGGCGGCCCGGTGCAGACCGAGCGCGGTTTCGTGCTGCACGACCCGGTCGGCGTCTATGTCTCGTCGCTGGCCGTGCCCGGCGGGCTGGAGATGACCACCTCCAAGGACGTGCTGGAGGCCGTGGCCAATGGCAGCGGCCCACACCGCTTCCTGCTGACGCTGGGCTATTCCGGCTGGGGCGCCGGCCAGCTCGAGGAAGAACTCAGCCGCAACGGCTGGCTCACGGTCCAGGCCGATCCCGAAATCATCTTCAGCGTGCCGCCCGACGAGCGCTTTGCCGCCGCCATCCGGCTGCTCGGCATCGACTTCACCATGCTGTCCGGCGAGGCCGGGCATGCCTGATGCCGTGGGGCGCGAACTGCCCCGCGACGGCACGGTCCTGGCATTCGACTACGGCGAAAAAAAGATCGGCGTTGCGCTGGGCAACTTCATCACGCGCGAGGCGCGGGCCCTGACCATCCTTCCCAATATCACCGTCGAAGGCCGCTTCGAGGCCGTGGCGGCGCTGATCCAGGCGTGGAACCCGGTGCAGCTGATCGTCGGCATGCCGGTCAACCCCGAAGGCGGCGAGCAGCCGTCGATGAAGCTGGCGCGGCGCTTCGGCAACCAGCTCAACGGCCGCTTCGGCCTGCCGGTGGAATGGGTGGACGAGCGCTATACCTCGCGCGCCGCGTCGATGGCCGGCGCCCGCCGCGGCGAACTCGATGCCGAGGCCGCCCGCATCATCCTGCAACAGTACTTCGACCAATTCCCGCTATGACGCAGATTTCCGTTCCCGACGCCGAGTCGCTGTACCGCAAGCTGCTGGAGCAGGCGCAGGCACTGATCCCCGAGGCCGAGCGCGCGCGCTGGTCGGTGGCCGGCATCCATTCCGGCGGGGCATGGATCGCCGCGCGCCTGGCGGCGGACCTGCAGTTGCCCGAGCACGGCGTGATCAACGTCGCCTTCCATCGCGACGACTATGCCAAGAAGGGCCTGCACAGCCAGGCCCAGCCAACCACGCTGCCGTTTGCCGTGGACGAGCGCAACATCCTGCTGATCGACGACGTGCTGGCCACCGGCCGCACCATCCGCGCCGCCGTCAACGAGCTGTTCGACTACGGCCGCCCCGCGCGCGTGGCGCTGGGCGTGCTGGTGGACCGCGGCGGGCGCCAGCTGCCGATCGCCGCCGACCTGTGCGCCGGCGAGATGGCGCTGCCGCCCGGCACGACCCTGGTGCTGTCGCGCCAGGGCGAAGGCGCCGCCGCGCAATTCACCTTCGCCACCGAACCCACCGATTCCGCCACCGGCTGAACCGGCACCGAGGGGCGCGCCCGGCGCGCCCGAACGCCGGAAAGCCCGAAAGCCAGCCCCGAGACCAGACCACCTCCCCGTTTTTTGCCCGCGCCCGACCAGCCATGACCAAGACGTTCCGCAACCCGCAGCTCACCAAGAACGGCGAACTGAAGCACCTGCTGTCGATCGAGGGGTTGTCGCGTGACATGATCACGCACATCCTCGACACCGCCAGCCAGTTTGTGTCGCTGTCCGACTCCGACCGCGATGTCAAGAAGGTGCCGCTGCTGCGCGGCAAGAGCGTGTTCAACCTGTTCTTCGAGAACTCCACCCGCACCCGCACCACCTTCGAGATCGCCGCCAAGCGGCTGTCGGCGGACGTGCTGAACCTGAACATCAACGCGTCGTCGACCAGCAAGGGCGAGTCGCTGCTGGACACCATCAACAACCTGTCGGCGATGTCCGCCGACATGTTCGTGGTGCGCCATGCCAGCTCGGGCGCGCCCTACCTGATTGCCGAGCACGTCGCCCCGCACGTGCACGTGATCAACGCCGGCGACGGCCGCCACGCCCACCCGACGCAGGGCCTGCTGGACATGTACACGATCCGGCATTTCAAGAAGGACTTCACCAACCTGACGGTGGCCATCGTCGGCGACATCCTGCACTCGCGCGTGGCGCGTTCCGACATCCATGCGCTGACCACGCTGGGCGTGCCCGAGGTGCGCGCCATCGGCCCGCGCACGCTGCTGCCGTCCGGGCTGGAGCAGATGGGCGTGCGCGTGTTCCACAGCATGGAAGAGGGCCTCAAGGGCGTCGACGTCGTGATCATGCTGCGGCTGCAGAACGAGCGCATGAGCGGCGCGCTGCTGCCGTCCGCGCAGGAATACTTCAAGGCCTACGGCCTGACGCCGGAGCGCCTGGCGCTGGCCAGGCCCGACGCCATCGTGATGCACCCGGGGCCGATGAACCGCGGCGTCGAGATCGACTCCGCCGTGGCCGATGGCTCCCAGTCCGTGATCCTGAACCAGGTGACCTTCGGCATCGCCGTGCGCATGGCCGTGATGGGCATCGTCGCCGGGAACAACGACTGATGCCGGCCAGCCCCACCTCGCACGCCAGCCCGCACGCCAGCCAGAACACACCGAACCAGCCCAGCGACACGACAAGCCAAGCTATGAAGATTCACATCCAGGGCGGCCGCCTGATCGATCCGGCCAGCAACACCGACGCCGCGCAGGACCTCTATATCGCCGCCGGCAAGATCGTCGGCGTCGGCAGCGCCCCGGCGGACTTCACCGCCAACAAGGTCATCGACGCCAAGGGGCTGATCGTGTGCCCGGGCCTGGTCGACCTGTCCGCGCGCCTGCGCGAGCCCGGCTACGAATACAAGGCCACGCTCGAATCCGAGGTCGCGGCCGCCACCGCCGGCGGCGTGACCAGCCTGGTCTGCCCGCCCGACACCGACCCGGTGCTCGACGAGCCCGGCCTGGTCGAAATGCTGAAGTTTCGCGCGCGCACGCTGAACCAGACCCACGTCTACCCGCTGGGCGCGCTGACGCTGGGCCTGAAGGGCGAGACCCTGACCGAGATGGGCCAGCTGACCGAGGCCGGCTGCGTCGGCTTCAGCCAGGCCGAGGCGCCGGTGCGCAACACCCAGGTGCTGCTGCGCGCGCTGCAATACGCGCAGACCTTCGGCTTCACCGTGTGGCTGCGCCCGGAAGACCCGTTCCTGGGCGGCGGCGTCGCCGCCAGCGGCGCGGTGGCATCGCGCCTGGGCCTGTCCGGCGTGTCGGTCATCGCCGAAACCGTGCGCCTGCACACCATCTTCGAGCTGATGCGCAGCACCGGCGCGCGCGTCCACCTGTGCCGCCTGTCGTCCGCCGCCGGCCTGGAACTGGTGCGCCAGGCCAAGCGCGAAGGCCTGAAGGTGACCTGCGACGTCAATATCCACCACGTCTCGCTGACCGACATGGATATCGGCTACTTCAATTCGCAGATGCGCTTCTCGCCGCCGCTGCGCAGCCCGCGCGACCGCGACGCCATCGTCGCCGCGCTGGCCGACGGCACCATCGACGCGCTGTGCTCCGACCATACGCCGGTCGACGACGACGAGAAACTGCTGCCCTTCGCCGAGGCGTCCCCCGGCGCAACCGGCCTGGAACTGCTGCTGCCGCTGACCCTGCGCTGGGCCAGCGAGCACAAGGTCCCGCTGGCCCAGGCGCTGGCCCGCATCACCTCCGAACCCGCCCGCGTGATCGGCCTCAAGGCCGGCACCCTCGCCGTCGGCAGCGCCGCCGACGTGTGCGTGTTCGATCCGAAGCAAGTCTGGAAGGTCGACCGCCGCTCCCTCAAGAGCCAGGGCAAGAACTCGCCGTGGCTCGGCTACGAAATGGAAGGCAAGGTCCGCATGACCCTGGTCGGCGGGCAAGTCGTCTACGGCAACCACGCCCAGGCATGATCTGGCTGCGCAAGACCGCACTGGTCCTGCACCTGCTGCGCGGGTTGCTGACCTGCGCCTTGCTGTTCCCATGGCTGGGCGTGCGCTCGCGCGCATGGCATATCCGGCGCTGGTCGCGGCGGCTGTTGCGGATCTGCGGGGTGGAGGTGGAGGTGGTCGACGCCACCGGCGCCGCGCACACCGGCGCCGCACGGCAGGGCGCGATGGTGGTGTCCAACCACATTTCGTGGCTGGACATCTACGTCATCCACAGCTGGCAACCAGTGCGCTTCGTCGCCAAGTCCGAGATCCGCAGCTGGCCACTGATCGGCTGGCTGTGCGACAAGACCGGCACCATCTTCATCGAACGGGCGCGCAAGCGTGACGCGCACCGCGTGTTGCATGACATTACGGATGTGATGCTGCAGGGGGACCTGGTCGGGGTGTTTCCGGAAGGGACGACGACGGATGGGACCAGCGTGCTGCCGTTCCATGCCAACCTGATGCAGGCGCCGATTTCAGGCGGCCTGCCGGTGCAGCCATTGGGGCTGAACTACCTCGATGCTGCCACCGGCCAGCCGACGCTGGCCGCCGCCTATATCGGCGACACCACGCTGCTGCAATCGCTGGAGGCGGTCTTGCGTGCGCCGCGGATCAAGGCGCGGCTGGTGGCCGGGCCGGCGCTGGTGCCGGCCTCGGGCGACCGCCGCGAACTGGCGGCTTCTGCAAGGGAAGTCGTCGCCCATCTCAGCCAGGGTGCCGCGGAGCACGCCGCCACGGCCGCGCAACGGCTGAATCAGCCCTCAGAATCGGGCGGGGCCGCACAGCGGGCGTCCGCTGCCATCGGCTAGCCGCCCTGTCGTCCCCGCCAACGCGGGATAGCGAGTCAAGCCAGCGGATCGCAATATTGCGGGCAATCCACCTGGATCACGGTCCGCTCGGCCGGGTCGTGCGCCAGGCGCGCCGCCGTCAGCTTGCCACCCCAGACGCAACCCGTATCCAGCGCCATCAGGTTCGGGCGCATGACCAGGCCCAGCGTCGACCAGTGCCCGCAGACCACCGTCACCGCCTCGGTGCGCCGCCCCGGCACGTCGAACCATGGCATGAACCCCTCCGGCGCCTTGCCCGGGCCGTCCTTGGCCTTGAAGTCCATCACCCCGTCGATCGTGCAGTAGCGCAGTCGGGTGAGGGCATTCACCACCACGCGGTGACGGTCGATGCCGCGCAGGCCGTCGTGCCAGCGGTCAGGCGTGTTGCCGAAGATGTCGGCGAGGAAGCCTTGCCAGTTGGGGCCCTGCAGCTGCTCTTCGACTTCATGGGCGAGGTCGATCACCTGGGCCGCGGTCCACTGGGGCAGCACACCGGCGTGGACCAGCAGGAAGTTGTTTTCCAGCAAGGCGAGCGGGCGGTGGCGGAGCCAAGTGAGCAGGTCGTTACGGTCGGGGGCGGCGAGGATGTCGTCGAGGGTGTCGTGGCGGCCCTTCTTGCGGACACCCGATGCGACGGCGAGAAGGTGGATGTCGTGGTTGCCGAGGACGGTTTCAATCCCGTCACCCATGGCGCGGATGGTGCGCAGGGTTTGAAGAGAGGCAGGGCCCCGGTTGACGAGATCGCCGACGAGGCGCACTGTGGGTTGCGGGGGCAGGCGAGCCAGCAAGGCGTCCAGCGAGGGTGCGCAGCCTTGCAGGTCACCGATGGCGTAAAGTGATGTATGTGTGACTTTATGGTCAGGCATCGGGTCCAATCAGAATAAATTCGCTTCTATTTGTAGTTTTGTGACCGATATACCGTGGCACGGTTACATGAGGCAACAAAAAGTGGGAGGCAGCCCGTAAGCTGGTGCATTCAGTCAGATAGAATACCGCCACTTCTGCAGGCACTTAACGCCCCGCCGTCCCGGAAGAGGACAAGGTGGGCGCTCGGCTTTTGTCGGGTCATCGAAACATATCGAGGCAAGGAGCAAGTTTTGTCCCATATTTTGGTCACAGGGGGCGCTGGGTTCATTGGCGCCAATTTCGTTCTGGCATGGCTGGGCGATAAGTCGGCGGATGGGATCGTCAACGTCGACAAGCTCACTTATGCGGGGAATCGGAAGACGCTGGCGTCGGTCGAGGATGATCCACGGCACGTTTTTTCGCAGTCGGATATTTGTGACCGTGACGCACTGGACAAGCTCTTTGCTACCCACAAACCGCGTGCAGTTGTACATTTCGCCGCCGAGAGTCACGTAGATCGATCGATCCATGGGCCGGCTGATTTCATTCAGACAAATATCGTAGGCACCTTTACGCTGCTGGAAGCGGCGCGTGCCTATTGGGGCGGCCTCGAAGAGCCTGCCAAATCCGCTTTCCGCTTCCTTCACGTGTCCACGGATGAAGTGTTCGGCTCGCTCAGTGAGACCGATCCGCAGTTCTCCGAGACCACACCCTATGCGCCAAACAGTCCGTATTCGGCGTCGAAGGCCGCATCCGACCACCTGGTCCGGGCATATCACCATACTTATGGCCTGCCGGTACTAACGACTAACTGCTCGAACAACTACGGCCCGTATCATTTCCCTGAGAAGCTGGTCCCGCTGGTCATTGCCAACGCTCTAGCTGGCAAGCCGCTGCCGATTTATGGCGACGGTCAGAACGTGCGTGACTGGCTATACGTGCGTGATCATTGCTCAGCCATCAGGGAAGTGTTGGCGCGGGGCAAGCTCGGCGAGACCTACAACGTTGGTGGCTGGAACGAGAAGACCAACCTCGACGTGGTGCACACCCTGTGCGACTTGCTGGACGAACTGTACCCGAAGGAGGTGGGCTCCTATCGCGATCAGATCACGTTTGTGAAAGATCGTCCGGGGCACGACCGCCGCTACGCCATCGATGCGCGCAAGCTGGAACGCGAGTTGGGCTGGAAGCCAGCGGAGACTTTTGAATCCGGCCTGCGCAAGACGGTTCAGTGGTACCTCGACAACCAGGCATGGGTGCAGGACGTAATGTCGGGGGAGTATCGGAACTGGGTAGAAAAGCAATATGCAGCATAGTGCAGGCGTTCCCACTCTTCTCATAACCGGTAGCAACGGCCAGGTTGGCTTCGAATTGCGCCGCAGCCTTGCGCCGCTTGGGCGGGTGGTGGCGCTGTGTCGCGCCGGTTGCGATCTGTCGCGCCCGGATCAGATCCGCAGGGTGGTGCGCGAATACCGCCCTGACGTGATCATCAATACGGCGGCCTACACCGCCGTGGACAAGGCCGAGACCGAGGCTGAACTGGCCTTCGCTATCAATGGCGCCGCCGCCGGTGTCCTGGCCGAAGAAGCGAAGGCGCTCGACAGCCTGTTAGTCCATTACTCGACCGACTATGTCTTCGACGGCAGCAAGGACGGCGCCTACGTCGAAACCGACCCCGTCAATCCGCAATCGGTGTACGGCAAGAGCAAGCTTGCCGGCGAGCAGGCTGTTGCCGCTGCAGGCGGTTCCGCATTGGTACTGCGTACGTGCTGGGTGGCCGGGGCCCACGGTGGCAACTTTGCCAAAACCATGCTAAGGCTCGGCCGTGAGCGCGATAGCTTGCGCGTGATCGCCGACCAGTTCGGTGCTCCCACTACGGCGTCTCTGATTGCCGACGTGACGGCGCAGATCGTGGCGCGGTACTGGCTGCACGGTGACCGCAGCGCCTTAGTCCCAGGCGTATACCACCTGGCTGCCGCCGGCGAGACAACGTGGCACGCCTACGCTACCGAAGTCCTCCGCTATGCCGTGGCCCAAGGCATCGAACTGAAGGTAGACCTTTCCCGCATCGAAGCTATTCCTTCCACGGCGTATCCACTGCCTGCGCCACGTCCGGCCAATTCGCGCCTGGACACTGGCAAGCTGCGCCAGGCGTTCGGCATCCATCTTCCAGATTGGCAGCAAGGTGTGCACCACCTGCTGGACCAGATTTTTTTCTGAGCGAGTGGCTATGCGCAAGGGCATCATCTTGGCCGGTGGCTCCGGCACCCGGCTCTATCCGATCACGCGATCGGTCTCCAAGCAATTACTGCCGGTGTATGACAAGCCGATGATCTACTATCCGCTGTCGACGCTGATGCTGGCGGGGATTAGGGACATTCTGATTATTTCCACGCCGGAAGATACGCCGCGTTTTTTTGACATGCTCGGTGACGGCAGCAAGTGGGGTATCAACCTGCAGTATGCGGTACAGCCGTCGCCGGATGGGTTGGCGCAGGCATTCATCATTGGCCGAGAGTTCATCGGCAATGATCCCTCGACGTTAATTCTGGGAGATAACATCTTCCATGGTCACGATCTGGTTAGCCAGTTGACTCGCTCTGCCGAGCAGAAGGAAGGTGCAACAGTTTTCGCGTACCACGTGCATGATCCAGAGCGCTATGGCGTGGTGGAGTTCGATACCGATTTTCGCGCGCTGTCCTTAGAGGAGAAGCCGGCAGAGCCGCGTTCCCACTATGCAGTGACCGGCTTGTATTTCTACGACAACCAAGTCTGCGATATTGCCGCCGATATCAAGCCTTCCGCGCGTGGCGAGCTCGAGATCACCGACGTCAATAAGCGTTATTTGGACGCTGCGCAATTGGACGTGGAGATCATGGGGCGAGGCTACGCGTGGCTCGATACGGGGACCCATGACTCGTTGCTGGAAGCAGCGAGCTTTATTGCCACTCTCCAAAACCGACAGGGATTGATGGTCGCTTGTCCAGAAGAGATTGCATATCGGAGTAGGTGGATCAGCGCGGAACAGGTGATAGCCCTTGCAAGGCCCCTTGCCAAGAATGCCTACGGCCAATATTTGCAGCGGATCGTAACGGAAGCCGTAAAGTAAGGTTGAACGTAACTGCCATGAGCCTCACTGTTATTCCAACTGCCATTCCGGATGTGCTCATCCTCGAGCCAAAGGTTTTTGGCGATGAGCGTGGCTTTTTTTTTGAAAGCTTTAACGCGTGCGACTTTGAACAAGCCACTGGCTTGAAGCGGGACTTTGTTCAGGACAATCATTCGCGTTCTGCGTACAACGTGTTGCGTGGTCTTCATTACCAGATTCAACACCCACAAGGAAAACTGGTGCGCGTGGTGGCTGGCGCAGTTTTTGATGTGGCAGTGGATCTGCGTCAATCATCATCCACTTTCGGAAGATGGGTCGGTGTGACGCTGACTGCCGATAACAAGAAGCAGCTTTGGATACCGGAGGGTTTCGCGCATGGCTTCGTCGTTCTTTCCGGAGTTGCGGAATTTCTATACAAGACAACTGACTATTGGTATCCGGAGCATGAGCGAAGCCTTTTGTGGAATGACCCGGATTTGAATATCGGGTGGCCGATAATGGAGCCTCCCATCCTTGCGTACAAGGATGGAAATGGGCGACGTCTGGCCGAGATTGATGAGTTTTATAGATAACAACATCTTATAACTGGAATAGTATGATCTTCATGTCATTTGGTGTTCTATGATGGGTAAGGGATCGGTAATTTCGGCTTTGTCGGACATTCTTGCGGCTGCAGGACGCTATTCACTTGTTGGTATGCTTGGCTGGCAAGATGTTCGCCAACGTTATCGAAGGTCAGCCCTCGGTCCGTTTTGGCTTACCATTAGCATGGGGGTGATGATCGCCACTATCGGGGTGGTTTTCGGTCAGATATTCAAATCTCCCTTGCAGGAGTTTCTTCCCTACCTGACTGTTGGAATGGTGCTGTGGGCATTTATTTCTTCTGTTGCAAACGAAGGATGTACGGGATTTATCGCGGCAGAGGGAGTTATCAGGCAACTTCCAATTCCCTTGTTTGTTCATATGCTCCGCATGATTTGGCGGAATGTTATAATTTTCGCGCATAATGTCGTCATTTATCCAATAGTATTATTGGCAGTGGGGAAGCCATTGAGTGTGACGGCATTTATTGCCATTCCAGGACTCGTTCTTCTGATTGTCAATCTGGCATGGGTTGCCCTGCTCTTGGGTATCTTGTGTGCACGGTATCGGGATCTCCCCCAAATTGTTGCCAGCGTACTTCAAGTTGTCTTTTACATCACGCCTATCATGTGGATGCCCAACCACCTCGAGGGGCGCGTGGCACTATATTTATTGGACCTGAATCCAGTATTTCATTTGATCGAGATCGTCCGCTCTCCCCTGCTTGGTAACCTGCCAACTTCATGGAACTGGGGGGTATCCCTGGGGCTGGGTATTGCTGGATGGATGGTGGCGCTTATGATTTATGGCCGTTACAAACATCGTATCGCATTTTGGCTCTGAGGGTGGAAAGAGATAGATTATGGCTTCTGTCAAATTTGAGGACGTGTCTGTTGACTTTCCCATTTACAATGCAAGCGGAAGGTCATTAAAAAAGCGGCTTATTCAGGTTGCCACTGGTGGGCAGTTGGGTGCTGATCCCAATGGTAGGGTCGTTGTTAGAGCACTGGAGGGATTGACCTTTAGTCTTAAAGATGGCGACCGGGTGGGTTTGCTCGGGCATAACGGTGCGGGCAAAAGTACATTGCTTCGGCTTTTAAGCGGCGTCTACGTGCCCTCATCTGGTTCAGCGCGTATTCACGGAGAAATTGGGTCCTTGATTGATATTTCGTTGGGTATCGATCCGGAGGCCACTGGTAGGGAAAATATCTATCTTCGCGGTGGGTTGCTCGGCATGTCACGCACGCAGATAAATCAGCGTGTTGATGAAATTATCGATTTTTCGGAATTGGGTGATTTTGTTGATATGCCATTGCGAACCTATTCGAGCGGTATGCATCTTCGCTTGGCATTTTCAGTCTCAACGATCGTGCGTCCTGAGATTCTGCTAATGGATGAATGGCTTTCCGTCGGAGACGAAGGGTTCCGGCATAAGGCCGAGTCGAGGATGAAAGAACTAGTTCAGGCAACCAACATCCTGGTAATTGCCAGTCATTCACGAGAATTAGTGCAGCATACATGTAATCGTGCGATCTGGCTGGAGCACGGGAAGGTTCGCATGGATGGAGGTGCCGAAGCCGTTTGCGCTGCTTATTTTTCCTAACTAGACCAGCTGTCGGCTCACCATTGGAGTTGATGCATATTGGTCTCGGATAACTCACGGCAAGGAAATGTATGCAGCTTTCTAAACAACTGTTGAGACTGGCAAGATACACGTATCATCGGATGCCGGTGCCTTTGCATGTTAAGTGGAAGATGAGAGATGCAATCGCACCGGTATTGAAGGCACTGAATGAGTCGGTTACCAACGGCGAACTTTTCCGCCGCCTGCTGGAGACAAGAAAGCAGCTGAATTCTGGACCTGATCAACAGGAGCGGTTAAATGAGGCTGAGCTTGCATTGATTAGGGACCTAGCGGTACATTGCCGCCAATACGGCCCTATGACTCATCTCATAGCGTTACCCTTTTTGGGAGCAGGCGGCGCAGAACGGACGGCAATCCATTTCGCGAAAGCCATCAATGAAGATATGCCGAGGTCAAGCGTTGGCATTATTCTTACCGACCGAAGCTTAGTTTCCGATGGTATCGAAATACCAGCGCACGTTTACGTTATCGATCTGGCAAAATATTTGCCGACGGATTTATTGACGAACGCACGAGTGGATTTTCTTTGTAAATGGCTGCTATGCGTGCGCCCGCAGATCTTTCATGTCATCAACAGCGATCTTGGTTGGCAAGCTATTATTGCTCAAGGAGGAAGGCTAGCAAAGGAAATGCGACTATATGGCAGTATTTTCGCATTTCAGTTCATGGGAAATGATAATAAGCGTATTGGCTATGCTGAGTATTACTTACGCGATGCAGCAGATTCTTTGCACGGCCTTCTGAGCGATAATGCTCGTTTCTTGCGAGATGCTCAGTCCACTTTCGCTTTACGCTCTTCGGATCACAAGATGTCCGTCGTCTACAATGCGTGCCGCGTCGCGCACGGCGATTGGGTTAAACAAGCACGTGAGCGTATTGATGCTATGTCGGCAATTGCGCAAGGTAAACGTCTTAGGGTGCTCTGGGCCGGTCGTCTAGATCCAGAGAAGCGGATTGATCTTCTTTTTGACACGGCAGCTCAGTGCCCCGACTACGATTTCCTCGTGTTTGGTGAAAGTGTAGTTGGTGAGATGCCGAATTTGCCAAAAATCAAGAATCTTTATTATGGAGGGAGCTTTTCAGATCCCGCAGAGCTGGTGGAAAAGAGCGCCTGTGATGTCTTCATGTTTACCTCCAAGTGGGAGGGGATGCCTAACATGCTACTGGAGATGGGCTCGCTTGGCATACCCATTGTAGCGCCTGACGTTGGAGGAGTAAGTGAGCTGATCTCTGACCGTACCGGCTTTCTTGTGCCCGCACGAGCGACTGTGCATGATTATGTTAGCGCCCTGTCCGCGATTGCTGGGAATCGACCTGATGCCCAAAAGCGTGCCCTGTGTCTGATCGATCTCATCGAACAACGGCACACATGGTCAGCGTTTAGTCGTTCCTTGCGAGAGGTCCCCGGCTACCTCGGACAGGCAAGAGTTGAAGGGGTTGAATTGAAAGATGAAAGCTGATGACAAAAAATTACCGGCGGTCTCTGTCATCATTCCTTGCTATAACCAGGGAGGATATCTTCAGGACGCGGTTGATTCCTGTGAGGCAGCCTACGACGGCGAATTAGAGATCATTGTTGTGGATGACGGCAGCACCGATGCTCGAACAATCTCGGCGTTTGATGCAGTTCGTACGCGCCGAGCACGGCTAAGGATTCTTCGAAAAGAAAACGGCGGCCTATCCAGCGCTAGAAATGTCGGTATTGCAGCGGCGCGTGGGGACTTTATCCAATTTCTCGACGCCGACGATCTTCTTGCACCGGGGAAAATCTGCGCCCAGTTAGATCACTTTGCGGTCAGCCCTTTGTTGGATGTCTCAATCACGAACTTCCTGTTGTGCGATGAATGGCGCATGACATTCAGTGCGCCTGAAAGCCAAATTTCCACATCGTTGTTTCAACTCGAAGATTTTCTTTATGAATGGGAGCGTGGACTTTCGATTCCAATTCACTGTGGTCTTTTCCGTAAAGCCGTGCTTTCGTCTTCGTCATTTGACGAGAGTATGCGGGCAAAAGAAGACTGGGTGTTCTGGTGCTTGCTTAAGGTGAGAAATGCAAAGTTGGCATATCTTCCTATGCGAGGTGCGATCTATCGTCAGCACAGCGCAAGTATGCGCAGATCTTATCTGCGCATGGCCGATAGCTGGTTACGTGCCGCCAGTAAGATTCGCGAATTCCTGCCAATAAATTCTCACCCGGCTTTTCTGGACTCCGCAGTGTCCTGGCATGCCGAATTTTACCAGCAGCAGAAGGCGTACCAGCACGAGGTTCGTGAATCGCGGGCAATGAATCAAACTGTCCAATCTGCGATTACAACGGCGGCGGAGGCAGAGTTCGTCGATCCGGACGCTTTGATTGCGGATTTGAAAGTGCTGGACGATGCTACGATAGCACCACTGATTTCGGTTGTCGTTCCCATCTATAATCACTATCGATTTCTCGGAAAGTGCCTCGGTTCAATTGCGAAGCAAGGGGACGTTTCTCTCGAAGTTATCTGTGTTGACGATGCATCCTCAGATCCAAGAATCGGGCTACTATTGGACCGGCTGACGGGATGGTCAGACAGGTTTAAAGTAATACGCAGGTCTGTGAATCGTGGTATCTCGGAGAACCAGAACGAAGCCGTGCGGCTGGCACGGGGTAAGTACATAGCATTTCTGGATTGTGATGATGAGCTGGCAGACGGCGCTTTGAGCAAGCTTGCAGCGGAGATTCGGAAGGCTCAAGCGGTTGATTACTTCTTTACTGATAGATGGGATGTAGATGAAGATGGAAAAATCCTGCGGCACGCAGTTTACGGTGGCTACGAGAGCATCCGACCGGCGCCCAATCGGGATATTTCCAGTGATCTTCTTGACGGCATGGTCGCATCCCATCTCAAGGTGATAAAGCGGGATACTTACCTCCGCGTTGGCGGGACTGGCGGCGAGTTCTCTGGTATTCAAGATTGGGAACTTGCCTTGAAATTGACGGAATCCGGCACGCTTCGCTATGTTAATGCGCCTCTGTACCGGCACCGGATTCACGCGGGCTCTGTCACGCGCAGCGATTCGGTCCGACAGATGAGAAATACAAACATCCTGCGCCGCTCATACCAAGAAAAATGGCTGTCTCCAGGCCTTGAGGGAAGTTCAGCGTCCGGGAGAGTTTGCCACTTTCAGCAGGATGGTCAAGCGCTTCACACCGACCAGTTGAAGCAGGCGTGGCGCGAGGGATGCCGCTGCGTTTTTGAGCTAGGAGAGGACTATTCACCGGCTGCAGTGGGATTCCTGCGAGAGTTTAATTCGTATTTTGACAGAATTATTTGGAAAAATCCGATTAGCTGGGCAGCTTTGGTGGGATATACATGGAGCGACATTCTTGTTGATGGGCGAGATACTGACACTTGTGCAGGTCATCATGGCCGCGTTGCGGAGTCCGCTCCGGTAGCCGCCATGCAGAAACTCCCGTCGACTGTCGATTCATGATACACGCAATGGTTACGATCTCGGTCGTTAGTCATGGGCAGAGGGAAATCATTCTTCCACTCTTGACGCAACTTCGCAATTTGGTCAACCGTGAAGCCGTACGGATAATCGTTACAGAGAATGTTCCCTCGCAACCGGGTGCGGTGCATTCCAATGATGTGAAGGACATTGCCGATGAGTACGTGGCAAATGACGTGCAGTTGGGTTTCGGCGCAAACCACAATCGCGCATTCCATTTTTGCCTGACTCCGTATTTTTGTGTATTGAATCCGGATGTGAGGTTAGCCGACGATCCGTTTCCGGGGCTCATTTCCGCCCTGATAGCGCACCCAGGAGTGGCTGTCCCCCGCATCGTTGGCCCGGATGGGGTGGCAGAGGACAGTGTTAGGATGCTGCCAACGCTAACCCAACTGTTCCGACGAATTTTGATGCGAACCCGTGGGCAAAAGCTTCGGACCGACTACCCGACCGAAGGATTGGTAAAGGTTGATTGGGCAGCGGGAATGTTTTTGGTTTTTGATTCCGAAGTCTTCGGAAAGCTGCAGGGATTTGATGAGAAGCGCTATCACATGTATTGCGAAGATGTAGATATATGCTTGCGTGTATGGCTCAAAAACTGGTCTGTTACACGAGTAGGAAATATTGTGGTATGCCATGAGGCGCGTCGTGATAGTCGTAAGAAACTGCGATACCTTATCTGGCACGTCAAAAGCATGATTATGCTATTTACGTCGAAACCCTATTGGCAATACCGTCGTGCCAAAGCGTCTTCTTATTGAAACGATATATACGCAATGTTTGATTTCTTTTGGGTTCCTGTGACGGCCTTTCTAGTGGCAGCTACAGCAGTGCTGCTATTAAGACCAGTGGCTGTCGCAGGGGGGCTACTGGACAGGCCAGACGCACGTAAGCGTCACGAAGGTGCGATTCCCCTAGTGGGGGGCATTGCCGTGACTATTGGAGTCTGGGTCGGTTGCCACCTGTTTCTGCGAACTCAAGGATATTATATCGCGCTGCTTGGTGGCGTTACCGTGCTTGCGTTGGTTGGCTGGGTGGATGACCTGTATGGGATGAGCCCGGTCACAAAACTCGGCGCGCAGTTGTTTGCTGCTATTTTGATGACATCATGGGGAAATGTCTATCTCGAATCCTTAGGCGATCTGTTCGGACGTCGGGAAATTGAGCTAGCCAACTGGGGCATACCACTGACTTTGTTTGCTGTGGTCTCCGTGATCAATGCAATGAACATGTGTGATGGCCTAGACGGACTAGCAGGTGGACTTGCGCTAATCATACTTGCATGGTTTGCGTATCTGGCCGGTGAAGTTGGTAACGCTCCTGCTCAGCGCGTGTGCGTCATTTTCTGCGGTGCGATTGCCGGATTCCTTGTGTTCAATCTTCGGAACCCCTTTCGAGGCCACATGAAGGTATTCTTGGGGGATTCCGGAAGTCTGATGTTGGGCTTTGCAATCGTTTGGTTCGCGACCGAGCTTTCGCAGAAGCGATACAACCCCGGTGGCACCAATGTTCCGCCGGTGGTAATGCTATGGATTCTGGGCTTCATTCTCATCGATCTACTGGTTGTCGTGATTCGGCGCACGATAAAGCGAAGAAACCCGCTTGCGGCAGACCGCACTCACCTTCACCATGTCTTGCTCCGATTGGGTATTGGGCAGGATGCCATTGTTCTGCTCATACTCGCAGCCAATGCATTTCTGGGCTTAATTGGAGTGGTCGGCTGGAAGAGTGGCGTCTCTGAACAGGTATTATTTTTACTCTTCCTCGGCGTGACTGGTCTGCACCTACTCGTTATGCGAAATGCATGGCGCTTCATTAGAGTGGGCCGTCGACTTTTGACGCGCACACGTAGAGGTTAAGGATATCTTTATACGTATCCGTTGATAAGGCGAATTCTTACTTGAGTTGGAGTGGTAGTACAACAGCTAGCTTGTTATCGAGAATATCGCTGAAGTACTGGAGCTATAGCTTTCCGCAATATCACGAAGGGCGGTAACACTACCCCGGTGACGGAAAGCTTGCCGGATCAAATTTCAAATACCCATCGGGCAATTATCCAATGAAGAAGATCGATGTCAGTGTGGTGCTTAATATGCACCGCGAAGCGCTTTATTTGAGGCCTACTCTGCTTTCATTGTCGGCTTGCGCCACGGAGGCAGCGCGTGCAGGTTTGAGTGTTGAGTTGGTTGCTGTCTTTGATCGGGCCGATGAAGCAACACTGCAGGTGTTCCGAGAGACTCCGTTGGAAGGGTTCGATTACATTAAGCCAATTGAAATCGATGTCGGCTCCTTAGGTCCAGCCAGAAACTTGGGTATCGAACAAGCCAGGGGCGATTACATATGGACGGCTGATGGGGATGATCTCGTTTCAAGTAATGCCATTGTTTCCCTTCTTGAAACAGCTCGTGCGCATGGTGATGACAACGTTGCGGTCTTCGTCGAGTATTTAGTTGCCTTCGGCGAGCAATTTCACGTGGTGCGTTATTTTGGGAGTGAATGGCTTACCCCGGCAGACTTTGCTTATCAACATCCTTTCGTGTCCCGAATATTTGTCAGGCGATCAATCTTTGAGACGCTTCGCTATGTGGATCTTAAGGTGACCGCTGGTTTCGCCTATGAGGATTGGGATTTAAATGCCCGGCTCTTTGATCTGGGCTTTAGCTTTAAGACTGCCCCAAATACGGTTTTCTTCTACCGACAAAGAAACAATAGTCTGTTACGCCAAGCGAATGCAGTTTCGGCCAAAACAATCCCTCATTCAACCTTGTTCGAGCCCCAGCGGTATTGCCAAAAGATGGAGGATGCGAGGAAAGGAAATAATGATTGGCCGGGATTCATACGCAATCGGCAGGAAATTTTTCAGAGAAATTTTACTCGAGAGTTGCTCGCGACAGAGCAAATGCGAGGGTATATCATGGATGCTGCTGTGTTGGACCCAGAGGTCGAGCCACGGCGTATTGAAACTGCCGATAGCTACTGCCCGATTCCATGGAGTCCGGCTCATTGGGGTTTCCAATTGGAGCAAGCATACCGGCTGACTGGCCATCGGAAATTTCATGAAGTGGTGCTGCTGCCCTGGTTAAAGCCTGGAGGCGCCGAAAAATATATCCTCCAAGTTCTCGATGAACTTCAAGCGGCGAAATCGACAAATCGTGTGCTTGTTCTCACAGGTGAGGCGGCGAACAAGCATGAATGGACTAGCCGTTTGCCGGAGCAGGCCGTGCTTCTGGATATCTTCAATTTCTTCCCAATGCTTAACGACGCCGATCGGGATGCAATGACGCTCCGCCTATTGTTGGGGGTGTCCGAACCGGGTGCCCGCATGCATGTTAAATCGAGTTGGTTTGCGCATCGACTGATAGATCGCTATCGGTCTGTGCTGTCATCTCACTTCAAGATCGTCTACTATCGATTTGCCGATGGGAACTATCAATGGAATGGCCATCGGTTAACCGGTGCTGATGGGGTGGGTTTTCTGCGGCGAAATCTGAATGAAATAGACCTGTTTGTGACAGATTGCAATGCAATTTGCAAAAGCGATCTTTTGCGTGTTGGTTTATACGAGAAGAAGTTTCGAACTATTTATTCAAGGTGTGAAAAGCGACATCGAAATCAAATTTCCGCCGAACCCTCCTATCGACTGCTTTGGGCTTCACGTATCTCCCCTGAGAAGCGGCCGGAATTGATTGGTAGGATTGTCAAGGCCATGCGCGAGAATTATCCGAATTTTCAAATTGATGTTTGCGGAAATTTGAATCCGGATATAAATAGAGAGGTATTGTTCAACGTGCCGGGTGTTAAATACCGCGGTGGCTTTGATGGATTCGATGCTATATCTCTCGAAAATATAGACGGCTTTCTTTATACAACAGCTTTTGATGGCCTTCCTAATATTCTCCTTGAAGCCATGGGTGCTGGATTGCCAGTGGTAGCGCCCGACGTGGGAGGTATTTCGGAGTTGGTAATCGATGGAGAAACTGGATTTCTCGTTCCGAATGTTGCAGATGATGAGGCGTTGGTGTCTGCGTATGTGGCTGCTCTTCATCACATGTACTCGAACTGGCAGCGCACGTCCACAATCGCGGCAAATGGATATCGCCTTATCCATGACCGACATGGTCGGGATACGTTCAGGAAGCAGGTCGCTGCTGTGTTCTCCCTTTAATTCGCTTTAAAAGTATTAAGTTATGACCAAGCGGCTTTATCTTTATGCGGACGAAGCGAGTCAAGCGGTCCTTACTGACAATAGCGAAAAGCTAATTCTTGTTGGTAGTGATTTTGGGTATGGTAATTTCGGAGATATTCTGCAACATTTGAATAGCATCCGTATTTGCAAGCATTCAAGCCGCTTCTCAGTTGTTTCGGTTCTCGCCGCCAATTCTATCGGTTTTCGAGATTTTCCGGAGTGGGCGCGACGGGCTTATGGCGCTGATGCAGTAATCTTCGTTTCCGAAAATCCATTGAGTTTCGAGGCTAATGATCTCGCCTTGAAACCACTCGAAATGATCCGTAATCCCGCCGCTGTTCAACTTTACGGAGGAGGGTTTTTGAATGAAAAGTGGGGAGATTTTGTTCTCGGTGTCGTAGAGCACTTCCTAAGTCGGCTTCCGGGTATTACCTATTTGGTGTCGGGGCAGCAGATCACTTCTCCGTATGAGAAGCGGGTATTTAGACATGTTCGAGATTTTAAACCGGCCATTTTTGGTGTTAGGGATGAGCTTTCTCGTCAAGGTCTGAATCAAGCAGGTTTTCAGCCGGCATTCTCTTTCGATGATGCAACTGAGGCGCTACAGATATTGTCCGACAGCACTCAAATGAAAAGAGGGGCTGGTCTGCTTCTGCATCTGAATACATCCGACTATGTATCAGACGATAATGACTTGCATGTGGTCAGCAAAGATTTGGAAAGGCTTGTTTCCTCTCTCGCAGCAAAGCAAGGTGTTACAGTATTTCAAGCGTTTGCGGATCCACGCTACGAAGTTAAAGATTCGCGCGAATCAATTAAACGACTCGGTCCGTCTTTCCCCTTCATTGACTATCGGGTTGTCGAACTAGCTCCGTTGGCCTACCATTGTTTCAGTCGTGATCTTAATCTGACTTTGGGAGGGGAGGTTGGCTGTTCTTCTTCCTATCACGTTGCTCTTTGGCTTCAGCTCTCCGGCATTCCCTGTTGGTTGTGGAGCAGAAATAGTTATTATGATCAGAAATCCCGATCGGTGCAGGTGCATCAAGATTTAGATGCCTTTCTACGGCAGCCATCGCTGGCAGACCATAGCTTTAATTTGGAGAAACGGGAAGAGTGGTTGGAGCAACTGAACCGCTGTCTGCTTCAAGCTCCATCCATGAGAAACGATGTCGTCTTTGACGTCGATCCAGGTGCTGTGGCTCCGTCCGCCTTCTTCTTCAAAGGACTCCCCACTCTCGAAGAGAGGAATCATTGGCAGATTGGTCAAACTCAACTGGTTGAAAATCGGCTATTTGATGCGGAAGCACGCATACGTGCTTTAACAGTGCAGCTAACCGAAGTGGGTCACGAAGCTCATACCCAGCGGCACCGTGTCGAAGTTGTGGTGGCCAGAGTTCAGGCGGTGGAAGCCCGTCTGCTCACAAGTGACGAGCAGGGCAAAAGCTGTCGTGACGACTTGGAGAGGATTCTTCAAAGTCGCTCGTGGCGATATACGCGGCTTCCACGAGCGGTTGCGCGCTATCTTCGACATGGGCATTTTGATTCTGGCGGTCAAGTCGGTCTCTACGGCGTCGCACAGCGCATAGGCAGGCGTATCCCTATATCTCCTGGGGCCCGGGCGGCCGCCGGGCGTTTTCTCTCTAAGCTTCGGCGTGGTGGCCCACGTAGGTCCTGATTTTGGCGCGATTGGTTCCATTGCAGCCATAGCAACGAGCGGAACTGCGACTGAGAAAAGAAGCTCCGTAATGATGGCATTTGCTGAAGAGGGATTTGAAGACTTATATGACACGCCGGTCTTAGGTAGGTCGGCTACGAAGACAAACTCGTGGCCGCTGAACTATTCCTGCTCCAGCACGGTTCTGGTCCCAGCCAACGTCCGCACAAGGTACCGGACATCAGACTCGGGCTTGCCTTCGAAACACCCATGCTAGCCACGATATTCGATGATGAGCTCGGATGATCCGATCGGCTCTGGCATTGGAGCCGATGCGATCTCAACGGGCGGTAATAATTCGACCGGCTCGGATGAGGACGTTGCAGCTCGCTTCTGATCTCGCCGCCACCTCGACACAAGATTCGGATTCGGGCCCATGTACTCGCGGAACTTCTACCAGTGAGCGTGTCGGATACCCGTGTCACGATTGCTTGAACGTGGCCGCCTGCGGCACGACGAAACTTTCCTTTAGATAGCGGTTGGAGCGCTTGGCCTTGCCTTTTCTTGGTCTTCGATCGGGCTGGAAGACCGCAGTCGGAGGGCCGACCAGCTCGTCGGTTCCACAGAATGCCACGAAGCCAAGCGTGGCAAGGCCAAGGGGAGAGTCGCGGTGATGGAGAACTCCCATAAGGAATCTGATTCCTTTTCCGGGAGTGTTTCGACTTCCCGATGAGCACGCGCCCGACTTCTTCTGGATGTTTCGCCCAATAGCACAGGATGCGGCTCCAGTCTGGTGCCGCATAGTGCGCGCCCTAAGCGCCCTTTGCGAGGAAGCGCTGCTTTCCGGCGGCAATCAACAGCAACAGAAAGAATGCCCCGCACATCTCCACCGATAGGTAATACTTAAACTGCGACGCCGGGGCTGCCAGAAATACAATAGGTACCCTTGCAAGTACGATGACGGCTGCCAGGCGAAGGCCCGGATCCGACAGGCGGGTCAGCAAGGCAATCAAAATGACCGCAAGCGAGGGCAGGAAGTTCCAGAACAGTGCAGAGCCCGAGCGCAGCGATGGATCATACACGACCGAGTAGGCAAAATACCTTTGCAGGCTATCAGTCAGCGTCGGGAAAGGCCGGCCTCGGCTCGGATCAATATTCACGGACTGGGGTGGAGGAGCCGAAACCGGCCAGCCCTCGCGGTACATGTCGATGATCTTAAACCCTGCTCCGGTAAAGCCCGTAGACGTCAGGAAGGTTTCGACGCGGCCTGCCAAGAAAATTCCTGCATTCTCTTTGAGGAAGCCATATACATGGCTCAGATAGCCATCGAGGGCTTCGGGCTTCGCCTTTTCAACATCGGCAGCACCGCTGCTCCACCAGTAAGGAATTTCATAAGGAGTCTGGATGGCGGCTAGTTTGTCGATATTGAGCACGGCTCCTATTGCAGCCTTGTTATTGCCTGCATCGGTGTGGAATCTACTCTGCAAGACATACCCGACCGGATTGATTGTGTTCGCCACCTTATAGTGGAACTCATTGCCACGGTAACCGAACGTCTTAGGGAAAACCCAGGCAAACAAAACGACTACGGCCAATGCGGCGGTTGAAACCACAGCGGAATCTTTGAACTTCTTCGAAATCGCGGCAAAAGAAAACAGGAACGGCAGCAGGACAAACCATCCGTCCCCTCGCAGCGCGACGAGCAAGCCTGCAAGGAGCCCGGCCGTCAGCACGGCTGGTGCTGCGATGGTCTTTTCATACGAGAGCTTCACGATAAACGCTGCTGCCCACACCACAATCACGCTGAACAGCGTATCACGCGAAAGCAGTGCTATATTGAATAAAATGGAAGGCTTGATCGTGATGAGTACAAAAAAAGCTAATGCATATTTCCTATTTCCCGTGACGAGCGTGATCACCTCGGTAGCGTAGGCGAAGACTGCCGCAACAATCGTCAGCTGTATGAAAGTGATTGCCGAGACGTCGGGAAACACCTGCAGGATGGCGGAGAAAAGAAATGGCGTAAAAAATCCGAGCCATAACACCATCGGCTGCTCGAGTGCATAATTGAGAGTGGCCACGGAGTCGGACATCAAATAGCCGGGCCACGACGCCAGAAAGAGCAGCATGCATAAAGCGAACCAGCCAGCAAAATAAAGTTGGGCCCGGGTACTGGATCCGCGCATCCAGAACACCAAGGTAGAGGCGACGAAGGACAGCAGAGCACTACCCGCCATACGCAGCATCAGCAACTTATAACCCGACCAGTTGGGCTTTTGGTTCAGACCCCACCAATCCGCAGAATGCATCAGGATAAGCAGCGAGACGAATAAGGAGCAAAAAAGCGCCGCAATATGCTTCCAGCGGGCGGGGCATCCATCCGTTTTGCTTTTCATAATCTTACAGCTCTCGCACGGGTAGCTGAAGAAACCGGTCTAGCTCAGCGGGCGTCCCAAGCACATGAACTTCGGACAGAGGCAAGTCCGATAAGGACACCCTACCGCCTTCGGCAAGCAATTGCCGGTAGAGCGGCGCAATATATTTTTCTCCACCGACGAGGTTCTTTGGGTCGTTGAAGAATCGGTCATAGAGCTCTACATATCGGCCAGCACGGCGAAACCAATACAAGCCGATCGAAGCATTGCCGGAGATACGCTGTTTTTCGGCGAGATCGACAGCCCAGCCATCGTCACCCAGCTTGACAAAGCTCCAGTGATCGCCAGGGACCTGGAAGCAAGGCACCCATCCATCAGAGCCAGGGCGAATATCGGCCGGGTGGAGCGCCTGAGGTCTCACGTATGTATCGATGTTGTAAATCAGAAGTGGCCACTCAGGATTCCACAGATCGCGCGACAAATAAGCGCTCGTGGCCTGGCCATCGGTGAGCTCCTTGAGCTCGACGATGTGGACATCGGTAAGACCAAGCGCCTTGATCCGGCGCAGGACAAATTCCGATGACTTGTTCTCGTCGAGGCAAACGAAGATGACCCGGCTGTCTGGTGTCAGGAAGTTTTTCAGAGAAAGTACGGACCAGTCGAACAGGCTGCGTTCGTGCGCCAGGATTTCGTATTTTGGGACTTTATACCCGGCGTCGTAGAATCGCGAGCCACGTCCTGCCATGGTGATGACTACGTTAAGCGACATGTGATCTTCCTATTCCTGTCCAAGCAATTTGTGAATTTCTTCCTCGCTTAAACGCAGAAATTCGTCTGGACGAACCGAGCGGTCGTCGATATAAAAACCGTGTTTCCTTGGCCAGGGTTTTCCGAACAGGATCTCGTCGTAAGGAACTTGCCACTTTGCCAACCACTCGAGCAATACCGGCGCGGTGTGCTTGTTGATTTGACCCAGGTTGTTCTTGTATGTGTTCATGTTTCGCGACGTAAATAGCAAGATCCGGTAGCCCTTTTGCTGGTATTCTGCCAACTTGAGCAGCATATCCTGCCGCGGTACCAGATCCGTATAGGACTGGTCAGATGTCTTGATGCCGCAGAGCGTGCCGTCGATATCGACTACCAATGTGCCGTCAACTTCTTCAATTTTATTGTTCACTTTCAATCTCATCGAGTATTTGGCGCGCGTTCAGCATAAAGGCGAGCACCTTGTTTGGATAATCGATGTGCAACGGCAGCATCGATAAGAATAAAGAAGCCTCGCCCAGGCGCATAATGCGAACATCGTGGCCCATAGCTTTCACCTGTTTGACAAAAATGGGCTTCAGATCTGCGTGGTTGGTGTGCCTGAAGCTCAGCCCCAGATCGTTGTTGTCCGCGAAATCTACTTTGTAGAGGCCGTTGTTGATGAAATCGTAGTCACCCAGCACGCTGTGCGAGATCTTGCACAGATCGTACAGCGGGTGCGTCCAGAGCTCTTCTTCCGTCAAGGCGCCTTTGGGGTCGATCAATTTGAGCAGATAACGCTGCTGGTCATACAGGATGTTCGAGAAGCATGGGTCGCCGTGGCCCACCACGCGGTAATCGAATGAGAATGCTTTTTCGAAGCGCTTGAAGAGCTTCAGGTAGCGGCTAAGCAGATCGGTAAGGTCAAGCTTCGGCGTTGCGCTGGATGCCAACTGGTTGATCCTTTTACCCTCTGCCATCGCCAGGAATTCCTTGACCCGCCTTTCCAGCTTGGTGACGAATAGATCCTTTGCCAACGCGGCGGACTGCTCTTTGTTGCAAGCCTGTTTTGGCCGGTCCGAAATAAAGAACAGCAGCCGTTCGACAAAAGGCGCAAAGGTATCCGGCTCGAATGCTCCGTGCACCCATTGAAGCGCGGAGTCTGCCAGATAATAACGCAGCATTTTGTATGAGGCACGTTCACCCTCGTCCTTGAAATCAAAGGACTCAATTAGCCATGGCCGCATGCGCTCTGGGACCAGGCTATAGAACGAGTACTCGGCCTGCATCTTGCGCTTATCGCGTGAACTCTTTGTATAGTAATAAGCATCGATCAGCACTTCGTTAAAGTGCCGCGTTGTGGTCGAGCCGCTGCTGAATGATAGGAAATCGCGGATTTTCCCCAAGTCGAGCGGCTGTAGGGACTGCAGGCGTTGGCTGCGTTGCCAGGACTGCTCCCACGTATGCAATGGCGAAGACACGAATTCAGGCCATTGGTCAACCAGGTCATGGGCGTTACGCCAAAATACTAGGAGAGGCTTGTACAGAGTATCGGTAAAGTTCTCTTCGGCGTATGGCAGACGTTCAACCAGCTGAGTGAGCAAATCGGCTCTGGCAAAGCCGGATCGGCCCGCTATCACACAGGCCGCGGTATCTTCACAGCAGGTTTCCAGGTTCGAGCGCAATGCTGCAAGGTCGGCATCGCTTTGCAGGCGGATCAAGCGCTGTTTGGCCCATGCCGGCAGGGCTTCCCGAAAATGTTCGAACATCGGGCGACGCTTGAAGATGATGTCGCCAAAGCGGCGGACGCCAACTAGGCTGCGCACTTCACCGCTTGTGAACTCGCGATCGTCGACGATGAGGAGAAGTTTGGAATGGATGTCTGTCACGTCAAATTCTCGTGATTTTGAAGCGCGCTGCAAGCCATACTGCCAGGAGGAATACGATAGTCAGCACAACAAGGGCAAGGGACTGGTAAATGCCATAAGCGTTCCGGCTGCCGCTATGTAGGCTTGCCAGCAGGCCGGAAGCAAACAGTTCCGCAAAATCGGGTTCGCCGATAGCAAGCAAGTTGATAAAGAGCGATAGGGCCATTATCTCGAAGAACCAGATCAACACAGACAGGAGCAGGAAACCAGAGACACGCCCCTCGATTGACCTGTGGATGCTTGTTTCGAGGCCGCGCAGGACATGGCTGGTGCGCAGAAGCACCAGACCGCGCCGCGACAGGCTGGTAAGCACCAAATGGCGGTTGAGGTAGACAAATGCTTTTGCTACCGCGAACAATCCGAGCAGACCGATCCCGCTTGCCAGCACGAAGATGATGAAAACGGTGCGCATGCCAGGCGGCACTTTGATGTCGAGGAGGTAAAGGCCAAAAATGAAGATAGTGATGACTAGTACGTCACCAAAACGTTCAGCTAGCCAGACTGCAATTGCTTTCTGGCGAGTGTCAAATACGTGGAAGAACGCGGCCAAGCGCAAGATCTCTCCGAGCTTGAACGGTAAGAAGCTGCTTGGCAAGGCGGTCAGGGCATGCGCCGAGACAAGAGAAAAAGCGTTGTTGCGTTTGTCGAGCGTCAGCAAGACCAGGCGGAGCATCCGCAAAACATGCGAGCAAAGATACAGCGCCGTGATACCAAGCAAGCCCGACCAGTGCGTGACCCGGCCGAGGTCGGCCATGGCGGGAGCACTCCACCAAAACCACCCAATGACGACCGCCAATAGTAATGTTAGATAAATACGCAAGCTTTTTCTCATACCCGGCCCGTCAGAACTGTTTGTCGCGGCGGTAGCGAATTTGGCCTGTGTAAGTTTCAAAGGCATGCGCGCGCAGGTCGCTGCTCACAAATTTGCCGCGCTTCAAGGCGTATCCTGCAAGGAGTCCAAGCACCTTGAATGCTTGACGGACAAGTTTGACATTGGAACGCTGGTCTTCTTCGCGCCAGGAAATAGGGAAGAAACGCACTTTTTGCTTGCGGTAATAGCTCGCCAGCAGCATCACATAGTTGAAGGTCAGATCATCCGGGAAAGTCTTCAAGTGGAATTCACGGAAGGTCTTCAGGCGATACAAATTCAGACCTGAACCTAGATCATAAATGGCGCGTTGTGTCACCAGCGAGAACAGTCCGTTGTACACCCGGTTGCCGAAAGTGCGGAACCACGAATAACCCTTGAGTTGACTGCCGCGCATGAACCGTGCGCCGAGCAGGCAGTCGACTTGCAAGTGTGCGCCAGCTTCGAGTTGAGGAATCAGGTCATGGATGTCGGCTTGGTCGTCCCCGTGCAGTACCACGAGATAATCGAAACCCTGTTCGATTGCATAGCGGAACGCTGCCTTGTGGGAACCGCCCAGCCCATAGTTGTTCTCGTTATGCCAGGCAACGAAATTGCAGTTGGTTAGCACTGCTTTGCCACGTTCAATTGCCACTTCCAAAGTCTGGTCGGGCGACTGATTGTCGACGACCATCACGGTATCAATCCATTGCTGTACGCGGGCATCGAATTGCTCGATGACGCGGCGGACTTGTGCCTCGCATCTATAGGCCGGGATAAAGACGAGGATTTTTGGTTTCATAGCAGGTGCGGTTATTGATCGCCGGGTTTCATGAACCTGGTCAAAATAGTCATAAAAATAAAATTGGTTAATAAATTAGGGCCGGTGATGATTATTTTTGCAACAAGATCATGAGGAGCCCCAAGGACATCACCAATTCTGGAGTTAACAGTGGAGGCTCCAACGATGGAGATCAATGCCGAGTAAGCAAGGATGGACGCCCCCTGGTAGCCCCAATAGATAGGTAGGTAAATTGACTTGCCATACTCTCGTCGATCGAAAAGTCTGTTGAGCGCGATAATCCAGACGTAGGTCACACCAACCATTGAGGAGATGAAGTTTGCATAAGCCGGCGCCACTCCTACGAGTTGAGACAAGGCGGCGTAAGACACCATATCGAGGAGCCAACCCACGCCCGAAATCAAAAGAAAGCCTAGAAACAACTTCATGGGTAACGCCCTCTACAAATCACTTGCCATCAGCCCGGCCGGGGCTGTTGCTTCTGGCCAAAAAAGTACCAGTTTAGTTCACGGGGATGGGGTAGGTCATCCTTTTAGCCGCCGAAAAGCAGCGGGCTGAAGTGATCATGAGAGCTACTTGTGGTGGATGGGAGTCATGAAAGCCCGGTTTCGAGAACGTGCCTGTCCTGAGGGGCGCAAAGGGCACTCAGCGGCACATTGCTACCATGGCCACCTGTTGGAACAGACGAGTCGGTGGCCAGTGCAGGGTCAAAAAACGGTCGACGCAAGCAGGCTTTGAGGTAGGATGCGGCGCGGCCGTGATTTTGGCACGTACGGGTCGGCAAGCTCGACACCAAGCGCCATCTCGTCTTAGACTGGCGCGGATTTTCCTTGGGGCTGGCGATGAGCGGTGCTAATTGGCACGACTCGGTGATCCTCGAAACCCCTGGTTGATGCCCTACCCGCAGTGCCCAAGTTTCCTGGCCGGCCGTGCAGCCGCCCCGACAAGGCCGACGCCGGAAGGGGGGTGGTTTCACGCGGTGTCGTCGGCATCCGCGTGAAGGGGCATTAACCCACAAATTGCAAGACGCAGCATCGAGGAGAACGATCCCGTCGGCAAGCATCGTTGGGTTGTCGAACGCAGGCTTGCTTAGCTTGCCGAGTTCGGTAAACTGCGAATTCGCTTCGACGGCGCCTCGATATCCACCTCGCTGTGTTCAAGCCGCGTGCGCTGTCATCTGCTGCAGATTCGTCGAGGGGTTTTTGTTAGCCGATCTAGGCCGCAGAAATAATCACTTGCCCCTGTCGTATCTCAACTTTCACCGATTTCCCAACCGCGAAACCAGCCTCTTCCAACCAAACACCCTTCAATCGAATCCAAGGTACGGCCCGTAGGCCGCTAAAGCCATTACTGCTGGCAGGTAGAACCGGAAAAAAAGTGCGTCCAGTCGTGAGTGTGCGCACCTGAGTACAAGCAGATTGCTCCGTCATAGCTAACTCCTGTGAGATTTCACTTCGCCCCTGGTCAAGGGGCGGCCGGGTACTTTGACCACCGCTCACAGACGGCCCGCATTTTTTCCCTTTCGGGTCTTGTATCAATGCGCACTACCCGGCCAAAGTGGAGCTTTGGCCGCTATGTACCTTCGACTGCCGAGTGCAACTTAGTCGCCGTGAGAGGTGTGGTCAGCACCACTGGCAACGCTACGCGGCAAGGATAGTTGGGGGAATGAGACGACTCTCAGAATCCCCAGAACTGCGCTGGCAGGAATGGAGTCATGCAAGAAAAGGATTCGCTCACGCAGAGGCAACAGCTGTCGCAGTCCTGGTGCGAAGCAACAAGGCTAAGCCAAAGACCAATGCCACGGCGTTACCCACCGCATAGCCAAGGACGGCCCCGCGCGTACCGAGACTCGGTACTGCAATGAAGTCGACGACAACCGTTGTAGCCAGCACCAATGTCCACTTCACCGCCACCCACCGCGGCTTACGTAAATACACCGGGAATAAACTCAATCCAACATCCGCAAAGACCAGCGTCGATGCCAGGGCTGCCAGCCGCAGCAGCCCGACCGTTTCGCTGAACGCCTGCCCATACAGCAACTGAACCACCCATTCCGCACAAAGTGCCAGGAGGATTGCCCCGCAAAGCCCGACGGCAATCATACCTCCGGTTACGCGTAGCACATTCCGCCGTGCCGCCCCGACCGATGGCTGACTGAACACATACATGGGCGCAACCCCGGCCGCCAGGATCGTAGCGACAGTCGTAAAGTTATCCAGCACTTGCATCGTCGCCGCATACGCCCCCAGTTCCGCTAGCGGCACAAGCGGCTTGAGAATCAACTGGTCGGCACGCCGGGCACACACCATCAGCATAAAGCTCACCCAGAACAGCGTCCCATCACGTACCAGGTCGCGGGTCAGCGACGCGTCCCGGGTTAGTACGGTACGCGGCGCGCGTGACAAGTAGTACCAGGCCAACAACGCAGCGGCAATCAGCGGTTCGATGGCAAAGGCGGTCGCATACGCAGGCACCAAATTGACACCAGTAAAGAACAGGGCGCCAATCAGAGCGACCTTCGCAGCCATTGCAATGAGGTTGAAGACCACGTTCGGCCGGTTATGCGTACGCGCCTGCATCCACGCGATGACCACGCCGAACGGTTCGCGCAGCATGATGGCTGTGCCTAGGATGGCTGCAGGTATCCACGTGTCTGCCGGCTGTTGTGTGAACGCAAGGTAGGCACACATAAGTGCGTAGCCGACGATCCCTGCGATCATGCGGATCGCAAAGGCATGGGCGAGCAGTGCGTGTGCGGCTTCAGGAGCCGCCCGGGCCACCAACCGCGGCACCACCACCTCCGCCGAGCAAATCAACGGTATCGACGCCGCAATAAACACCAGCGACTGCGCATACTGGAAATGCGCGAACCCCTCCGTACCCAGCGCCCGCGCCAGCATGGCCACCACGCCGATGCCCACGACCACCTGCAAGCCACGGTCGGCCAGCAGCCAGAGCAGGTTGCCCGCGACTTTGCGGCGCATCAGGGTTGCTTCCTCAGGCTACGGTATTGCGCCAGCCATTGCCGCGCCACACCATTCACGTCGAAATGGCCGACGATCCGCTGGCGGCGACGGTCGCGTTCGGTTTCGGTGCCGGGCAGGCCTGCGATGGCGTTGCGCAAGGCGCTCGCCAGCGCCTGGGGATTTCCAGTGGGTGTCAGCGTGGCGGTGTCTCCCGCCAGTTCGGATACGCCGGCCGCGGCGGTCGCCACGACCGGCAGCCCGCTGGCCAGCGCTTCGCCCACCGCCAGCGGCATGCCTTCGATGCGCGAAGACAGCACGAAGACATCGGCGGCGCGCAGCAGCTCCGGGATGTCGTTACGGGCGCCGGCCAACAGTACGGCATGATTCAGCCCATGCCGGGCGACCTGGTTCGTGAGCGCATCGCGCAATGGGCCATCTCCGGCAATCATGAGCCGCGCCCGGGGCAAGTCGCGGCTGACCTCGGCGAAGGCATCTATCAGCATGGCCTGGTCCTTCTCTGGTACCAGCCTGCCGACGTTGAGCACTAGCCGGTCGTCGGGCCCCAGGCCGAGGTTGCGCCGGGTCTGTTCGCGCGAAGCCTGGTCCGGGCGAAAGCGGCCGGTATCGATGCCGTTCGGCATCACGATCACGCGCCCGTCCGGCACGGCGCCGCTGGCCACCATCGCCAGGCGGCCGGCGTCGCTGACGTGGGTCGTCAGGGCGCACCAGCGGTCCGTGACGCGGTAGGCGAGGGCGCGCAGGCGGCCGCCTTCGCGTGCGCTGTGCGCCGAGCAGATGACTGGCGGCATGCGTCCCATCCTGGACAGTACCCGTGCGAACAGATTGGCGTGGACCATATGGGCGTGGATAACATCCGGGCGCCATTGCTGCACGAGCAGCCGGGCCTTGCGCAGGGCCGCCAGCATCGACAGCGGGGTCTTGCGCATGTCCAGTTCGGTGACGTGGATGGCGGCAGGCAAGTCGATCTCCTGCCCCCGCGTAAGGCTGAGGATGGCGACCTCGTTGCCCAGTGCCAGGAAGGCGCGCGCCAGCGCCGCGATCTGCTGCTCGGCGCCGCCCAGCTTGAGGCCCGTGGTGATGACAAGGATGCGCAATGGCGCCGGCGCGGCAGTCTCGTCGACGCTGCCCATCAGCGGGCTCCGTAACCGGTCGCGAGGGTCCTGAGCGTCTTCACCCCGATCAGCAGGTCCAGTGCCAGCGAACAATGCTTGACGTAATACAAGTCATAGCTGAGCTTGGTCACAGTCTCTTCATGGCTGCCGGCATAACCCTGCTGCACCTGCGCCCAGCCGGAGAGGCCGGGCCGCACCAGGTGCCGGTACGGGTAATAGGGGATGGTCTCGGAAAACCGGTCGACCATGGGCGCCTGCTCCGGCCGCGGGCCGATCAGGCTCATATGCCCGAGCAGCACGTTCCACAGCTGCGGAATCTCGTCCAGGCGGTACTTGCGGATAATGCGCCCGACCCGCGTCACGCGCGGATCGCGGCGTGCCGCGAACAGGGCGGGCGCGCTGGCGTCGACGCCCATGCTGCGGAACTTGAGCATGACGAAGGGCTTGCCGAACAGGCCCACGCGTTCTTGCCGGAAGATGGCGCCGCCAGCCGTTTCGAATCGGATGGCGAGTGCGACGGCGAGTCCCAGCGGCACGGCCAGCGGTGCCAGGCAGGCGACGGCCACGATATCGATCGCGCGCTTCAGGTAGCCATAGAGGTAGTGCGCGGCGTAGTCGTCCAGGAAGTTCTCGTCGATATGCGCCAGGCCGACGCGGCCGGTCAGCATTTCGCCGACGCGCTCGACCGAGTACATGCGGACATGGCTCATCTTGTAATGCGCGAGCAGCCGCGTGCGTTCGGGGTCGCCGGTGGCGCTGCGCTCTACCATCAGGCCGTCGAAGTGCCTGGCGTCCTCCAGCGATCCCACCGGTTCAAAGCGGATGCGGGCCGGCGCCGCGGCGCCGGGCATGGCGAGGATGGCGTCCAGCTGCGCCAGCGTAGCCGGATCGGTATAGCCGAACAGCGGCACGTAGTTCTGCACGAAGCGTCGATAGCCGGTCCAGAGCCACGCCAGTGTGATCAGGTAGGACAGCAGCAGCGCGCCGCGCGAGTATTCGATATGGAAGGCGGCAAACACGAAGAGCAGGCCGCAGAACGGCAGCGTCGCGGCAAGTCCGGCCAGGCTGTTGCCTTCCATCGCTGGCAGGTGCAGCGAGCGATGCAGCAGCATGAACGCGACCAAGTACGGCACGACGGACCATAGCAGGGTGCGCGTGAACACGTAGGTCACGATGCCGGCGCGGTGGGCCATTTCGGCGCCGACCGCGCTGAGCGCGAACAGCGCCAGGCCGAGCACCGCCCAGGCCACCATCCGGCTGACGCGGCGCACGGTCTCCGAGCCGCCGGTGCGCATGCGCAGGGCGCGGTGCCGCATGCTGTCGGCCTTGATGGTCATGACGTCGGCACCCGCGCGGTGCGGGGCGTTTGGGCGAGGGCGTCGCGGTAGACGGACCAGGTGGCGTCGGTCATGCGTTCCAGGCCATAGCATTGCTCCCAGCGCTGGCGCGCGCCGTGGCCAAGCGCCGCACGCAGGGAGCTGTCGTCGGCAAGGCGGCGCAGCGCTGCGGCGAACGCATGCTCGTCATCGTGATCGACCAGCAGGCCGTGCCGGTTGTCTTCGATCTGTTCACGAATGCCAAGCAGGTTTGAGGCGACCACAGGCAGTCCGGCACGCATCGCCTCGAGCACGGACAGCGGAAAGCCTTCGTGGTCCGACGCCAGCACAAAGGCCTGCGCCGAAGCCAGCAGCGCCGGTACTTCGGTGACGTTGCCGGGAAACTCCACGCGCCCCGGTGCCAGCTGTTGCGCCAGCTGCTGCATGGCGTGCCGCTGCGGGCCGTCTCCGACCAGGGTCAGTACGCACGACTCCAGCCCTGCGCGCGCGAACGCGCGGATCGCCGCGTCCTGGCGCTTGGGCGCGGCAAAGCGCGCGACCATCACAATCCTTCGCAGGGGGGCTTGCGGGTCGGCGCGATGAGGTGTATCGGGGATGCCGTTGGGAATGACCGAGATGCGTTCGGCGGGAAGCGGAAGCGATCGGGCCAGTTGTCGTTCCGCTTGCGCGACGCAGATCATGCGCGCGGCCAGCGGTGCCAGCAGCCATTCCGCCACGCGCGCGGCCAGGCGCTGGCGGGGTGGGGCTTCGGCCTTGAAGGCAAAGCCGTGGACGGTATATACCACGGGTATGCCGAGTAACAGTCCGGCGATGCGGCCCAGGGCGCCTGCCTTGGCGCTGTGGGCATGGATCAGGTCCGGCGCGGCGTGTTTCAATGCCCCGGCCAGTTCACGCAAGGCATGGAGGGCGCGCCAGGGCGACAGGGCATTGTCCAGCCGTGTCAGCCGGATGGTCTGCGCGCCGGTGCGTGCGGCGATCTCGAAGAGGGGGCCTTCGCCGCCCGCCAGCAGCACGGTATCCGCCTTGCCGGCCGTCGACCGCAGCAGGTCGGCGACATGCGACTGCGCGCCGCCGATCTCCGCATTGGTGATCAGGTAGGCAATGCGAGGTCGGGGCGACGGTTGCGCGGATGGCTTCAAGGCTGTGTACGTTTCGTGACGGATCGGGTCCGCCGCGGGTGCCGCGGCAGGACAAACTACCCCTGAGCGCTGGGCAGGGCACCGCCGGATGTAGGACAGACTCCGAAAATTGTGTCCATCCGTGATAATGCGGCGATTATACCGCCCGGGCCCGCCGCAATCCGGCAAAATAGCTGCCTTTGGGGCGCCGCATCGGCCTGCTGGCAAGGTGTGGCGCGGACGACAAGCAACTCAGGACCCTACATGCAAATCGATCCTTCCATCTTCAAAGCCTATGACATTCGCGGCATCGTGGGCAAAACGCTCACCCGCGACGTCGCGCGCCAGATCGGCTTGTCGTTCGGCTCCGCCGCCGTGGAGCTTGGCGAGACTTCCATCGCCGTCGGCCGTGACGGCCGGCTGTCCGGCCCGGACCTGATCGGTGGCCTGGTCGAGGGCCTGCGCGCCACCGGGCTGGACGTGCTGGACCTTGGCATGGTGGCGACGCCGATGGTCTATTTCGCAACCAATATCGAAATCGACGGCGTGCGCCCCACCTCGGGCATCATGGTCACCGGCAGCCATAACCCGCCCGACTACAACGGCTTCAAGATGGTGCTGGCGGGCCGGGCCATCTACGGCGAGCAGATCCAGGACCTGCGCAAGCGCATCGAGGCCGGCGCTTTCACCCAGGGCGCAGGCGCGTACAAGGAAGTCGATGTGCGCGCGAAGTATCTCGATCGGATCCTGGGCGACGTCAAGCTGTCCCGCCCGATGAAGATTGCACTCGATGCCGGCAATGGCGTGGCCGGTGCCTTTGTCGGCGATCTGTTCCGCGGCCTGGGCTGTGAAGTGGTCGAGCTGTTCTGCGAGGTCGACGGCAACTTCCCCAACCACCATCCCGATCCCGCGCATATCGAAAACCTGCAGGACCTGATGAAGACCCTGCGCGAGACCGACTGCGAGCTGGGCCTGGCCTTCGATGGCGACGGCGACCGCCTGGGCGTGGTGACCAAGGACGGACAGGTGATTTTCCCGGACCGCCAGCTGATGCTGTTCGCCGAGGAAATCCTGTCGCGCAATCCCGGTGCGCAGGTGATCTACGACGTCAAGTGCACCGGCAAGCTGGCGCCGTGGATCCGCCAGCACGGCGGTGAGCCGCTGATGTGGAAGACCGGGCATTCGCTGGTGAAGGCCAAGCTGAAGGAAACCGGCGCGCCGATCGCCGGTGAAATGAGCGGCCATGTCTTCTTCAAGGACCGCTGGTACGGTTTTGACGATGGCCTGTACACCGGCGCGCGGCTGCTGGAAATCCTGTCGCGCCATGCCGATCCCAGCGCCGTGCTGAACGCGCTGCCGAACGCCAACAACACCCCTGAGCTGCAGCTGAAGTGCGCCGAGGGCGAGCCCTTCACGCTGCTCGACAAGATCCGCGCCAACGCCAGGTTCGAGGGCGCGCGCGAAGTGATCACCATCGACGGCGTGCGGGTGGAATATGCCGACGGCTTTGGCCTGGCGCGTCCGTCCAATACCACGCCGGTGGTGGTGATGCGTTTCGAAGCCGACAACGACGCCGCGCTGGCGCGCATCCAGGCAGAGTTCAAGCGCGTGATCCTCGCCGAGAAGCCGGATGCTCAGCTCCCGTTCTGAGGGCGCGACGGTGCCTGCGGCATCGTCTGACGCGGCCGGTGTGGCGCAGCCCATGCCGGCCGCGGTGCCTTTTGCGCTGCCGGAGCGGCCGCGCATCCTGCTGGTCAAGGTATCGTCGCTCGGCGATGTGGTGCACAACATGCCGCTGGTGCACGACTTGCGCGCGCGCTGGCCGGGCGCCGAGATCGACTGGGTTGTCGAAGAAGGCTACGTTGAGCTGGTACGCCTGCTGCCCGAGGTGCGCCGCGTGATCCCGTTTGCGCTGCGGCGCTGGCGCAAGCGCCTGCTGCAGGGCGGCACCTGGCGCGAGATCGGCGCGGTGCGCGACGCCTTGCGCCAGGAACGCTATGACGCCGTGATCGAAAGCCAGGGCTTGCTCAAGACTGCGGTGGTGGCGCGCGTTGCCGCACGCGCGCCGAGCGCGCCCATCATCGGGCTTGGCAACGCGACGCAGGGCTCGGGCTATGAACCGGCGGCGCGGCTGCTCTATACCGAGCCCGTGGCCGTGCCGCGCCAGACCCATTCGGTGCGGCGCTCGCGCTTGCTCGGCGCAGCGCTGACCGGGACCGCGCCGGCGGAGCCGCCGTTGTTTTTCGGAGAGGCCGCGCGGACGCTGTCCGTCGACGATCCGCTATGGGCGGATTTGCCGGCGCGCTATGCCGTGTGCTTCCATGCGACCGCGGGGGCGCGCAAGAAGTGGGCGCTGCAGAACTGGCACGCGTTGGGCGAGCGTCTGAATCAAGAAGGCCTGGTGATGCTGTTGCCATGGGGCAATGACAAGGAACGCCAGGCTGCCGAAGCCATTGCTGCGGGCGTGCCACGGGCCAAGGTGTTGCCGCGCTTTTCCGTGATGCAGGGCTTTGGCCTGATCAATCGCGCCGAAGTCGTGATCGGCGTAGATACCGGACTGGTCCATATCGCCGCGGCGCTGTGCCGGCCCACCGTGGAAATCTATACCGCCACCTGGCGCTGGAAGACCGAAGGCTACTGGTCGGAACGCATTGCCAATGTCGGCGACGACGGCGTGGTGCCGTCGGTCGATGAAGTCTACGAGGCGGCGTGCCGCGTGCGCGGAGTGGCTGCCTGATGTTGCGTCTCCTGTACAGCTTGTTATGGGTGGCGGTGCTGCCGCTGGCGCTGCTGCGCCTGGCCTGGCGCGCGCGCAAGGAGCCGGGCTACCTGCAGCATGTCGGCGAACGCCTCGGTGCCTATGGCGGCCTGCCGAAGCCTGGGCCGTGGCTATGGGTCCACGCCGTGTCGGTGGGCGAGACCCGCGCCGCCCAGCCGCTGGTCGAGGCGCTGCTGGCCGCGCATCCCCATCACCGCCTGCTGCTGACGCACATGACGCCAACCGGCCGCCAGACCGGCGCGCAGTTGTTCGGCAAGGAGCCGCGCGTGGTCCAGTGCTACCTGCCGTACGACCTGCCGTGGCTGGTGCGGCGGTTCATGCGATATTTCCGGCCGCAGGTGGGCATGCTGATGGAGACCGAGGTGTGGCCGAACTTGGTCCATGGCGCGCGCAAGGCGGGCGTGCCGCTGTACCTCGTCAACGCCCGCTTGTCGCCGCGCAGCTACCGGCGCACGGCCCGCTTCGGTCGCGCCGCGGCGTCGATGTACCGCGACTTTGCCGGCGTGCTGGCACAGACGGCGGGCGATGCCGAACGCTTTCGCGCACTGGGCGTGCCGGCGGTGCAGATCACCGGCAACCTCAAGTTCGACATGCAGCCCGCGCCGGCCGGCGTGGCGCTGGGCGGGCAGCTGCGCCAGGCCTTCGGCGCGCGCGCGGTGCTGGCGGCGGCCAGTACCCGCGAGGGCGAAGAGGCGATGCTGCTCGACGCCTTCTCGCGCTGGGAGTCCCTGGCGCCAGGCGTGCCCCGGCCGGCGCTGCTGCTGATTCCGCGCCACCCGCAGCGTTTCGATGAAGTGGCCGCGATGGCGGCGCGGACCGGGTTTTCGGTCGAACGCCGCAGCAATCTGGATCTCGATCGCGTGCGGTCGCCCCTGACGGCCGACATCGTGCTGGGCGATTCGATGGGCGAGATGGCCATGTACTTTGCCGCGTCGGACCTGGCGTTTATCGGTGGCAGCTTGTTGCCACTGGGCGGGCAGAACCTGATCGAAGCCTGCGCTGTCGGCACCCCGGTGCTGATCGGGCCGCACACCTTCAACTTTGCGCAGGCGACCGAGGATGCAATTGCCGCGGGCGCGTGCCTGCGTGTCGACAATGCCGACGTGCTGATGCGTACCGCGGCCAGCGTGCTGGCAGATCCGGCGCGCCTGGCTGAGATGCGTGCGCATGCGCAGACTTTTTCGGGCCTGCATCGCGGCGCCACGGTGCGCACCCTGGCGGCCGTTGCACCAACGTTGGAAGGCTGACTGAAGATTAGCTCGGCGCCCTGACCAGGGCGTCCCACTGTTGCGCGATGTGTTCCAGCGCAAACCGGCTGGCCTTCTGGCGACCGCTGGCGCCGAGCCTTGCCGCCAGTTCCGGTTGGCGGATCACGGCTAGCAGCGCCTGGGCCAAGGCATTGGGGTCGTCGGGGGCAACCACCAGCGCGTCCCGATCCGGATCCAGCAATTCGCGCGGGCCGGTCTCGCAATCGGTCGATACGATCGGCAGCCCGAAGGCCATCGCTTCGATCAGCACCAGCCCGAAGCCCTCATAGCGCGAACTCAGGCAGAACACCGAGGCACTGCCATAGGTTTGCACGGGGTCATGGCAGATGCCGGGCAGGCTGGCGCTGTCTTCCAGCCCCAGTTCCCGGATCAATGCCGCCAGGGCGGGGCGCTCCTCGCCTTCGCCATGTATCAGCAACTGCCATTGCGGCGCCTGTGCCGCCACGATCTTCCAGGCGCGCAGCAGCACATCGAAACCCTTGGCCGGGACCAGCCGCCCCATGGCCAGCACCGTCCTTTGCGCGCGTGTGGCCGGCGCATCCGGCAATGCAAACGGCAGCGGGTTCGGCAGGCACACGACCTCGCTGCGCGGCCGCAGGGCTTCCAGCCACCGGCTGCGGTCGCGCTCCGTCAGTACCACCACCTGGCGGCAGAACCGCGCCGCCAGCCGACGCGCCAGCTTGCGTGCGGGCTTGCCGAGGTCCTGGTCGAAGTGACAGTGCTCCCAGGCGATATGGTGCAGGCCAAGGCCGAGCGTGGCAGGCAGCACGAACAGTTCCAGCATGGGGTCCACCTGCACCAGCACATCGATGCGATGCGCAATGCAGTGCCGGCGGATGCCGGCAACGGTGGCGAAATAGGCGCGCTTGAACGAAGGGCGTTGCGCGAACACCGCTTCATGGCGCACCTCGGGGTGCAATGGAAACTGGCTGGACCTGTCCCAAAGGCTAAGGATGGTGACGCGGTGTCCCAGCGCAGCCAGCGCGTTGGCGATGGTGGCGGTCATCCGCTCCGCGCCGGCCATCGCATTCAGGGTGCCGGTCAGGAAGCAGATATGGCGCCTCGAGTCCGGGTTCAAGGCGTTGCCGGTGCCGGCAGTTTGCTTTGGCGCGCGACGACGTAGGCAAAGCAAAACGCCATGACCAGGCTATAGAAGGCATTGACCAGCGTCGTGGCGAACATGACTTCGGTCAGCCCGAACACCATGAAGCCGCAGCACAGCGCCAGGCCCATGGCGCTGGCGACCCGGGTGCCGCGGTCGGTTCCGCGCAGGTGGCGCAGGAAGAAGACGGCGGGCACAAGGTACAACGCAAGGATCGCCAGCAATCCGGGAATGCCGAGCGTCGCGGCGGCATGCAGCAGTTCATTGTGAGAATGCGGCATGGTCGCCGCCAGCGGCGTAATCACATGCTGAGTGGCAAGGGTCTGCAGGGTCGTTTCGAAGTGTTCCGGTCCGACGCCGGTCCAGGGTTGCGCCTGGAACAGTTCAAGCGACGCGCGCCAGAGCTGAAGGCGAACTCCGATCGAAGTGTCCGACGTTACATGCTGAACAAATTGAGACAGTTCAGATACAACCGCAGCCGTCCTCTGCTGCACCATCGCGCTGCTGAACCACCCCAGCGCCATCAGCCCGGCCAGCCCCACCAGCACCCCCGCCTTGTGCAGCCGCGTCAACCGGCGCGAGGCGGCCAGCGCAATCAGCGCCAGCACCGGAATCGCCAGCCATCCGCCACGGGTGCCGCTCATGTATGAGGCATACAGGCCCGCGAAGCCGGCCAGCAGTTTCAGGCCGGCCAGCCAGTGATCGCCGGGGCGGTTCCAACCGATCGAGATCACGGCGAGCATGCCGGTAAGCAGGGCGAGGTTGCCGAAGGGAATGACATTGGAGAAGCCGACATGGCTGGGGCGGCCTGCTGCGGCCACTTCGTGCAGCCACAAGGCGGCTATCAGCGCACAGGCGACGAAGCCCCACTGGATGCTCTGCATGCCGCGTCGGCCCAGGCGCAGCATGCCAGCGACCAGAACGATGAACAGCGCAAAACGCAGGTAAAGATAGGGCACATGCGGGTCATCGGCGCCGGTCAGCAGTTGCTGGAGCAGCACGGCGAGCGGCAGCGCCGCCATGGCCAGCATGAACGGCCAGTACCGGCGCAGGATGCAGCCATACTCGGCCAGGGCGGCGCGGCCGCCGGCAGCCAGGGCGATGGCGCTCCACCCCAGCAACAGCCCGTAGCAGGTGTTGCTGAGCGACGGTTTGACGAACATCAGCGCGGGAAACGCAGCCAGGACAACACAGGCGCTCAGGTACAGAGCTTTGTCGATCCCCAACGGTAGGGACCCTTGCAATCTCGTCATCAAGAGCATGGAGAAAGGTTTCCGGAGGAAGGTAGTGCATGGGAGATGCCTGCCGTTCCGTCCGTCTTATTATTGTCGCCGTCTCCTGAGGAGCGGTGCCCGGCGCCGGCATTGCGGCTCGGGGCGAAGCGATTATATCGGATGGCCACGGTGGCATTTCCAGGAGTTCCGCATCCTAGCCGGCCGAGCGTGTCGACCCGTTACAGGATGTATGTGGAGGCTCAGGCGCTTCAAGAGGTCTTGCCGGATCGACTTGCTAAACTGAAGGTCTATAGCCGGGGTGCACTTTCCGGCATGCTGCTTGTCACAGCCATCGATGACATCGCTACGGGCGCCCTTGGGGCAGCCCCGCAACAGGAGCTCTTATGGATAGCCGTAATCGCCCGATCCCCTTGGCGGCCGCCGTGCTGGTCGCCGCCATGCTCGGCGCCTGCACCACCGGGACCGCGCCCAATCTTCCCTCGGCCGGCACCAACCTGAACCAGACCCAGCCGTCGGGACCGAGCCGCTGGGAACTGGTGCGCTGGCAGCAGCCTGACGGCTCGCTGCGCGAGATCCCGCACGGCGACAATGGCCAGCCGATCATTTTCGAGTTCAACGAGGGCATCGATGCCGCGCAGGGCACGGTCAGCGGCACCAGCGGCTGCAATCGCTTTACCGGCAGCTATGGCAAGACCGAGACCGGCATCCGCTTCGATCGCATCGCCGGCACGCGCATGGCTTGCCCGCCGCCGCGCATGGCGCTGGAGTCGGCGCTGCTGAAGGCAATGCAGACGCCGTTTGCCACCGTGGGCACGCAGCCGTCGGCGGCCAGTACCGGCCGGCAGATCATCTGGAAGACCGTGGACGGCGACCTGCTGCAGTTCGTCGAGCGCGAGGGCGTGGGCAAGCGTGGTGCGCGCGTGGAAGCCGCGGGCGTGGAGAAGACCGTCTATATCGACTCGCAGCGTGTGGAGTGCACGGGCGTCGGCAAGATGACGTGCTACCGCTGGCGCGAGTCGCCTGATGCGCCGTGGCAGCTCTGGTATGGGCCGATCGAGGGGCTGGATTTCGAGCCGGGCGTGGCCTACCGGCTGCGCGTGCGCGAATACCAGGTGCCGAACCCGCCGGCGGATGCGTCGGCGATCCGCTGGCAGTTGCTGAAGGTGGAGTCCCGCACGCGCGCGCAGTAAGGCGCACCAAGCGGAGGATCACGAGCGCGGCGTGCCCGCGGGCGTGGCTTCGCGCCGCGTGCCGCGGCGCTCGGCCGACGACGCCCGCGGGTTTGCCGGCACCTTCGCGCCCGCCTGTGCCGGCACCGGAAGTTTGTACAGCGCGCCCGGCGATGAGGTCAGCAGGGTGTTGATCTGCACCACGTCCTCTTCCTGCAGTACCCCGGTGGAAGCCTTCAGGCGCAGGCCGTTCATGATGGTGTCGTAGCGCGCCTTGGCCAGGTCGCGGCGGGTGGAAAACAGCTGCGCTTCGGCGTTCAGCACGTCGATATTGATGCGCACGCCCACCTCATAGCCGAGCTGGTTGGATTCCACCGCGCTGGTGGCGGAGCGCTCGGCCGCCTCCAGCGCCTTGACCTGGGCCAGGCCGTTGGAGACGCCGGAGTAGGTCTGGCGTGCGGTCTGGGCGGCAGTGCGGCGGGCGAACTCGAGGTCACTGGCGGCCTTGTCGGCCAGCGCCAGGGTCTCGCGCACGCGCGACTGGATCTGGCCGCCGGCGAAGATCGGCAGGGTCAGCTGCACGCCGATCTGCGACGCGTTGTAGTGCGTCGAGATCGCCTGCGTGGCGCTGCCGGTCTGGTTGTTGAAGCCGTACGAGGCCACCAGGTCCACCGACGGCAGGTGCCCGGCCTTGGCCTTGTTGGTCTCGCGCTGCGCGGTCTCGAGGTTGTAGCTGGCCAGGTTCACCTGCAGGTTGCTGGTCTCGGCCTGCGCCGCCCAGGCGTTGACGTCGGGCGGCTGGGGTCCGGGGATTGGCGCTTCGGCGCGCAGGCCCATCAGTTCGTCGACGGGCTTGCCGGTGATCTGCTGCAGCGTGGCGCGCTTGATCTCCAGGTCGCTCTGCGCGGCGATCTCGGTCGAGGTCGCCAGGTCGAAGCGGGCCTGGGCGTCGTTGGCATCGACGATGGTGGCGGTGCCGACCTCGAAATTGCGCCTGGCCTGTTCCAGCTGCTCGGAGATGGCCTTCTTCTGCGCGCGCGCCAGGTAGAGGTTGTCTTGCGCGGCCAGCACGTCGAAGTAGGCCTGCGCACTGCGCGTGATCAGGTCGAGCTCGGCCTGGTGGAAGGTGACTTCGCCCGCCTGCGCGGCCAGCTCGCCCTGCTTGTAGGTTTCCCAGCGGTCCCAGCGGAACAGCGGCTGGCTCAGCTGCAGCTGCCAGTTGTTGTTGTTGAAGAAGCGCGTGCCGGAGGCGCTGGGTGCGCCGCCGATCGGCAGCGACGCGGTCTGGTCGAGCTTGGTGCGGTTGGCGCCCGCGGTACCCACCACTTGCGGCAGCAGGCCGGCGCGGCCCTGGGGCAGCTTCTCGCGCGTGGCCAGCAGCTGGGCGCGCGCGCTGGCGAACTGGGCGTCATTGGCTTGCGCATCGCGGTAGACCTGCAGCAGGTCGGCCGCGCTGGCCGGCGCCGCGGGCATCAGGGCCAGCAGCGGGGCCAGCAGCGGGCCCAGCAGGGAAACCGCGATCGCCAGGCGCGTCCGGATCGCTCCGGGCTGGGCGTTGGGCGCAAACGTCATGACACCTCCAGGTGGGCGCGGCGGGTGCCGCGGCCGACAGTCGTTTCTTCTTCGTGTTGCTGCTGGCTGCCGCGTCAGTACTTCGGCATGGCGGGGTCGACCTGGCTGGCCCAGGCGTCGACGCCGCCGGTCAGGTTGTAGACCTTGCCGAAGCCCTGGCGCTCGAGGTAGGCCGCCACCTGCATGCTGCGTGCGCCGTGATGGCAGATGCAGACGATGTCGGCGTCTTCGTCGAGTTCGGCTGCGCGCGCCGGGATGTCGCGCATCGGGATGTGGGTGATGCCGGGCAGGGCGCAGGTCTGCACCTCCCAGCCTTCACGCACGTCGAGCAGGACCGGCCTGGCGCGGCTGGCGTCGGCCAGCCACTGGGCCAGTTCGGTCGCTTGGATGACCTGCATGGCGGTACGTCCTCAGAACTGGAATTGCGACGGCCGGGCCGCGCCCTGCAGGGGCTTGACCGCGGTCTCGAACAGGTTGACGACCTGGTACTCGGTCTCGGATACGCGCGTGACCAGGCGCGCTTCCATCACCGGCAGTTCGCCGACGAACGCGGCGATGCGCCCGCCCACCTTCACCTGCGCCAGGATCGACGGCGGGATCGCCGGCAGCGAGCCGGAAATGCAGATCACGTCGTAGGGCGCGGCGGCGGCCCAGCCGTCGGCGGCATTGCCTTCGGCGACCTCGACGTTGGTCACGCCGGCGTTGGCCAGGTTGGTGCGGGCCAGCTCCACCAGCTCGGGCACGATGTCGACGGTCAGCACGTGGCGGGCGCGGTTGGCCAGCAGCGCGGCCATGTAGCCGGAACCGGCGCCGATTTCCAGCACGGTCTCATGCTTGCGCACGGCCAGGTCCTGCAGGATGCGGGCTTCGACGCGCGGGGCCAGCATGTTCTGCCCGGCGGGCAGCGGAATCTCCATGTCGACGAACGCCAGCGAGGCGTAGGCGGACGGGACGAACTGCTCCCGCTTGACCACCGCCAGCAGGTCCAGGATTTCCTGGTCCAGCACGTCCCACGGGCGGATTTGCTGTTCGATCATGTTGAATCGGGCTTTTTCGAGATCCATCTTGCCATTCCTTACCAATGCCAACCGCTGTCGGTCTGTGCGCCGGCCGCGCGGTGCCACGGCCGGACAGTCTTATCAAACCCGTTATTTTAACCTTGCGGGCGCCTGCGGGCTCATTCCGCGCTGGCCTCCACCGGGGCCGGGCGTTCCGCTGCCGAAGGCCGGCCCGTCAAGGCCTGCGCTTGCGCTTTCGGCGTGGCGCTCAGCGCCAGCGCCAGGCAAGCGGCGGTGATCGGCAGGGTCTTGCGCTTCATGTCGGGGTGCCGGGTCGGGACGCGGCAGGGGCGGGCGTGGCGTCGGCGGCCATCGCGGCGGCGCGTTGCGCCAGCATCTCGTCGCGGATCACTTCCCAGATATAGGGGCCGTGCTGCGGCGGCAGCGGGCGGTCGCGGGCTTCGCCGGCGGTCAGCCCGAACAGCAGCGTATCGAGCAGGCCATCGAGGAAGGCCTCGGGGTCGATGTCCTTCTCGGCGGTGGCCCGCAGCGCGCGCTGCCACATCATCAGGAATACCAGCGGCGCGCAGATCAGCGTGGTGGTGGGGTTGGCCGGCAGCGCGCGGAACTCGCCGCGCGCCACGCCGCGTGCCAGCACCTTGGCGAACAGCTCGTCGCCCGGCACCATCACTTCCTGGTTATAGAAGCGCGCGATGTCCGGGAAATTTGCCGACTCCGCCATGATCAGCTTGGTCAGCCCCGCCACCGGCGTGGCGCCGATCAGGCCCCACCAGCCGCGCAGCAGTTCGCGCAGCAGCTCCGGCGTGCTGCCCTGGTAGGCATCGACCAGGTCGGCGCCGCGCGCCAGTGCCGGCACCAGGTTCTCGCGCACCACCGACTTGAACAGTTCTTCCTTGTTGGCGAAGTACAGGTACACCGTGCCCTTGGACACGCCGGCCGCGGCGGCCACGTCTTCCAGCCGCGTGGCGGCATAGCCGCGCTCGACGAACAGGTCCAGCGCCGCCGCCACCAGTTCCTGCGGCCGCGCCGCCTTGCGCCGGCTCCAGCGCGGGCTGTCGGCGTCCTTGTGCGGATCGGTGGGTGGCTTGGTCACGGCGGGCTTGCGAAGACTTCGGGGCACGAGTGGCGCGTCGAAAAAGTTAATAACTTGTGGGTCAGTAATGTAGATGAGGCCCCCCAGAGGGTCAAGCACGGGCATGCAACAGGCCAGGCCGCCACAACCCGTCCCCGTCTTGTGATGTTAAGTGCACGGATCTGCTTGTCACCTGCGACCGCGCTTACGGCGTTTTCCTTTTCTTACAGGAGGCCCGCGGCCCTTCGGGCACAATGTCGCCTTTGTGCTGGCAGCCTCGGCGGCCGCCGATCCCGAACCATCGTCATGAGTTGCCGGTCAGACCTTTCCTGTCGCGCGGGCTGCGGCGCGTGCTGTATCGCGCCGTCGATCGCCTCGCCGCTGCCGGGCATGCCGGGCGGCAAGCCGGCGGGCGTGCCGTGCGCGCAGTTGCTGCCTGACATGCGCTGCGCGGTGTTCGGGCGCCCGGACCGGCCCGCGTTCTGCGGTGGCCTGAAGCCGTCGGCCGAGATGTGCGGCGATTCGCGCGAAGCGGCGCTGCAATGGCTGACCCGGCTCGAGACCCTGACCGCGCCGCCAGCGCACGCCTGAGCCGTCCGGTGGCATGGCGCCTGGCATTCATTCCTGATGTTCCGCAATCGGAGGCAATATGATCCGGACTTCCCGACGGCGCTGGCTCGCCGCCGCCGCCGCGGCCACGCTGGCGGTGGGGCTGGCCGCCTGCGGCGCCTTCCGCAGCGAATACACGTTTTCGCAAAGCCAGTTGCAGGCGGCGCTGGAACGCAAGTTCCCGTTCAACAAGCGCTACATGGAGTTGTTCGACATCCAGCTGACCAACCCGCAGCTGACGCTGGACTCCGTGCGCAACCGCGTCAACGTGCAGTTCGACGCGACCATCGACAACAAGCTGTTCTTCAGCCAGGCCCTGAGCGGCCGCTTTGCGCTGGACAGCGGACTGCGCTATGACGAGCCCACCCGCTCGGTGGTGCTGCAGGATCCGGAGGTGAAGCGCTTCGACGTGCAGGGCATGCCCGCGCAGTTCTCGCGCCAGCTCAATGCGCTGGGCGGCATCCTGGCCGAGCAGCTGCTGCAGGGCTATCCTCTCTATACCTTCCGCGAAGACCAGCTGCGCATTGCCGGCACGCACGTCGAGCCCGGTACAATCACCGTTTTGCCCGACGGCATCAACGTCAAGATCAACCGCCCCTGACCGGGCGCATCGAACAACAATGCAGGCGGTCCGGCACCAGGCCGGACAACGCCCGCGACTACGTCTCTTTCGTTCCGCATGGAAATCGCACTAGCGCTGAAGGCCGTGATCCTCGGCATCGTCGAAGGCCTGACCGAGTTTCTTCCCATTTCGAGCACGGGCCACCTGATCCTGGCCGGCCAGCTGCTCGACTTCAACGACGAAAAGGGCAAGATCTTCGAGATCGTGATCCAGTTCGGCGCCATCCTGGCGGTGTGCTGGGAATTCCGCGCGCGCATCGGCAAGGTGGTGCGCGGCCTGCGCGACGACCCGCTGTCGCAGCGCTTTGCCGCCAACGTGGTGATCGCCTCGGTGCCGGCGATCGTGCTGGCGTTTATCTTCGGTAAATGGATCAAGGCCCACCTGTTCAACCCGATCTCGGTGGCGCTGGCCTTTATCGTCGGCGGCGTGGTGATCCTGCTGGCCGAATGGCGCGATGCGCGCCGCGGCACGGTCTCGCATCCGCAGGGCAATGCATTGCTGGAAGCCGCCAAGGCCGGCGCGCCGCGCATCGAGTCGGTCGACGACCTGAACTGGCGCGACGCGCTCAAGGTGGGGCTGGCGCAGTGCTTCGCGCTGGTGCCGGGCACCTCGCGCTCGGGCGCCACCATCATCGGCGGCATGCTGTTCGGGCTGTCGCGGCAGGTCGCCACCGAGTTCTCGTTCTTCCTGGCGATCCCGGTGATCTTCGGCGCCACGGTCTACGAACTGTACAAGGCGCGCGCGCTGCTGAACGGCGACGATCTCGGCATCTTCGCGGTCGGCTTCGTCTTTGCCTTCCTGTCGGCCTTTTTGTGCGTGCGCTGGCTGCTGCGTTTCGTCGCCACGCACGATTTCAAGCCGTTCGCGTGGTACCGCATCGCCTTCGGCATCGTGGTGCTGCTGACCGCTTACACCGGCCTGGTGTCCTGGCACGCCTGACGCGGCTGGGCAGCCGGCAACAAAAAAGCGTGGCAGATGCCACGCTTTTTTTTGTTTGCGCGCCGCTGCGCTCAGGCGCGCTTGCGGAACACCACGTCCCACACGCCATGCCCGAGCCGCACGCCGCGCCGCTCGAACTTGGTCACGGGCCGGTAGTCCGGCCGCTCGGCAAAACCGTCCGGCGCCGCCGAGGTGTTCTCCAGCAGCGGCTCGGCCGACAGCACTTCAACCATCTGGTGCGCGTACTCTTCCCAGTCGGTCGCGCAGTGGATATAGCCGCCCGGCTTCAGGCGCGCGGCCAGCAGCTTCACCAGCGGTGGCTGCACCAGCCGGCGCTTGTTGTGGCGCTTCTTGTGCCACGGATCCGGAAAGTAGATATGCACGCCGTCGAGGCTGTTGTCGGTCAGCATATGCGCGATCACCTCCACCGCATCGTGCTGGAGGATCCGCACATTGGACAGGCCGCGCTCATTGATCAGCTTGAGCAGCGCGCCCACGCCCGGTTCATGCACCTCGCAGCCGAGGAAGTTGTCCTGCGGCCGCAGGCCGGCGATATGCGCGGTGGTCTCGCCCATGCCGAAGCCGATCTCCAGGATCGACGGCGCCTGGCGGCCAAAGGTCGCCTCCCAGTCCAGCGGCTGCGCTGCGTACGGCACCATCATGCGCGGCCCGACCTCGTCGATGGCGCGTTGCTGCCCGGTCGAGGTCCGGCCAGCGCGGCGCACGAACGAACGGATGCGGCGCGGATGCGCAACGCCTTCAGGATCGGCTGGAGAGGGGGCGGACGCTGGCACGGCGGCGCGGTCTGCCGGCTCGGCGTCGTCGGCCGGCCCGGTGCTGTGGTCTTGGGGAAGCATGGCAACAAAAAAGCCGCCGGGCGGATCACCGTAACGGTGGCAAAGGCGGCTTGTCTCGACTGGAAGTGGAGCGGGCGATGGGAATCGAACCCACGTCTTTAGCTTGGGAAGCTAAGGTAATAGCCATTATACGACGCCCGCGAACCCGCGATTCTATGCGGGATCCCGGGGGGATGCAAGCGAGTGGCCGATGGGGCGCATTCGGCGCCTCAGGCCTTGTACGCGAAGTCCTTGCCGACCTCCTGGCTGATATAGCTGCACAGGCCGCGTCCCGCCGTGGCGAGGCGCTTCATCTGTTCGACATGACGGCGGCCGGGCCTGCGGTAGTCATAGGTGTAGACGTGGCCGTTGTCGAAGCGGATCCGGATATGTTCCGGGCCGAGTTCGTAGGCGACCACTCCCGATTTGCCGCTGAGATTCCGATAGGGCTGCATAGCTGCCAATGATGGGCCGTGTTTGGACTGGCTTACTGGACTGGCTTGCCGCGGCCGGCGACGCGCGGCGTATAGTGGCTGGCAAGCCGGCGCACAGGACCGCAAGCGCCGGCGCCCTCCCGCAATGTCAGGATACCCCCCACCTTGACCACTGACTTCTTCGCCCGCTTCGAAGCCGAATGCCTGCCGCGCATCGCCGATGCGATCGGCCAGCAGCACCGGCGCTTGCAACTCCAGCCGCTGCCTGCCGATGGCGCCGGGATGCCGCCGCGCCTGCGCATGACGGCAGAAGGCCCGCCGGAGCTGCGCCGTCATCCGTATGCGCTCGATATCACGCTGGCCTGGGACGGGCTGGAGGTGCAGCGGCTGTTCGCCGCGGGCGGCGAGGCGCGCTTTGCCGGCTACCTGGCGGCGCTGCCGGCCAAGCTGCGGGCGTGGCAGGAGCCGCGCGGCATCGATTTCCGCTCGCTGTCGCAGGCCGATCCGCGGATCCTGATCGGCGGGCTGGATTTCGAGCACTGAGCGGCTGGCAGGAATCAGCCAGTCACACGCAGCCGGCACACCGCGCTTTCCGATTGCCCTGGCTCGATCCAGCGCAATCCCTGGCCGTGGTGGATGGCATCCGGCAGGCCCACCCACGGTTCCACGCAATAGAAGTCCGAGGTCTCGGTCTCTGACCACGTGGTCACGGCATGCCAGGGCGTGCTGCCGGGCAGGTCGAGCTCGAAGCCGATACGGCGGCCGGGCATGGCCAGTTGCGCCGAGGGACTGCCGCGGAAGGCGTGGAAGGTGTCCTGCAGCCGTGGATCGTCGAGCTGGTAGGTCGACTCGCCAGACTCTGCCGGTCCCGGGCTGCCATCCGGCAACTGACGCTTGCGCTCCGTGTCGGGCAGCGCCAGCGAAGCCGCGGCGCGCTGCGCGTGGGACAGGGCGAAATAGAAGTGGTGGCCGGGATAACAGGGCAGGCGCTGCGTGCCGGTGTTGGTGGTGCGCAGCGCCACCTCCAGGCCGTCGGGCAGCAAGGTGTAGACCACATCGAACACGAAGGCAAACGGATAGCCGGCGCGCGTCGCCTCGCTGTCGCGCAGCGTCATCGTGATGGCAGCCAGCGGGTCGATGGCGCTGACGGCGAAGGGCAGGTCGCGCGCAAAGCCGTGTTGCGACAAGGTATGGACCGTCCCTTGTCCGTCACGCCATTGCCCCGGATTGCCGTCGACAAAATGCCGGCCGATGAACGGGAACAGCAGCGGGTTGCCGCCGCGGATCTTGGCCGGCCGGCTCCAGTCGGCGGCGTCGGGCCAGTACAGCAGGTCCTGGCCGCGGTGCACCCAGCGGACCAGCCGCGCCCCGAATTGCGGCGCCAGCAGCAGGTAGTTGTCGGCCTGGCCGATGCGCACCAGCGGCTGGCCCTGGAAGTCTTCGGTTGGCAGGTTGTGCATGGGGGGAGAGATCAGGGCATGGCGCTCAGTTCGCGGCCGGCTCGGCCTGGCGGGCCTTGAGGAAGCGCGCGGCGTAGTCGAAGTACCAGTCGAGCGTGTCGGGGTTGGCCATGGCGTCGCGGTTGGCGATGCCTTGCGGCGCATGGCCCAGCAGCAGCTTCTTGATCGGCACCTCCATCTTCTTGCCCGACAGCGTGCGCGGCACGCCGGGCGCCTGCACGATCTCGTTGGGCACATGGCGCGACGACAGCGCGCTGCGGATGCGCGCGCGCAGGGTGTCGCGCAAGGCGTCGTCCAGCACCATGCCTTCGCGCAGCACCACGAACAGCGGCATATATGATTCGCGGCCCAGGTATTCGAGGTCGACCACCATGCTGTCCAGCACCTCGGGCAGGTCTTCGACCACGCGGTACAGCTCGCTGGTGCCCATGCGGATGCCGTGGCGGTTGATGGTGGCGTCCGACCGCCCGTAGATCACCGCGCCGCCGCGTCTGGTGATCTTGATCCAGTCGCCGTGCCGCCAGGCGCCGGGATAGGTGTCGAAATAGCTGTCGCGGTAGCGCTTGCCGTCGGTGTCACCCCACAGGTAGAGCGGCATCGACGGCATCGGCTCGGTGCAGACCAGTTCGCCGACCGCGTCGACCAGCGGCTGGCCGTGGTCGTCGAAGGCTTCCACCTTCGCGCCCAGGCAGCGGCATTGCATCTCGCCGGAATAGACCGGCAGCAGCGGGCAGCCGGCGACGAACGAGCCGGCGAAGTCGGTGCCGCCCGACATCGGCACCAGCCAGATGTCTTCGCGCACATGGCGGTAGATCCAGTCGTAGGCCTCGACCGGCAGCGGCGAGCCGGTCGAGCCCAGCCCGCGCAGGCGCGACACGTCGGCGATGCGCGCGGGCTCGATGCCGGCCTTCATGCAGTTGGTGAAGAACGCGGCGCCGGCGCCAAACAGGGTTACGCCGGCATCGTCGACAAAGCGCCACAGCACGCCCGCGTCGGGCCAGGCCGGGTTGCCGTCGTAGAGCGCGATGGTGGTGCCCAGCAGCAGCCCCGCCACCTGCGCGTTCCACATGATCCAGCCACTGCTGCTGTACCAGTGGAACACGTCGTCCGGGCCCAGGTTGTTGTGGAAAGCCATCAGCTTGAGCTGCTCGATGACGATGCCGCCGTGGCCGTGCACGATCGGCTTGGGCATGCCGGTGGTGCCGGAGGAATAGACGATCCACAGCGGATGGTCGAACGGCACGGGTTCGATCGCCAGCGGCACGTCGTGCGCCAGCACGTCGTGCCAGGCGTGGACGCGCACGCCGGCGGGCGTCGCGGCGCCGCTGCCGGTTTGCGGCACCAGCACCAGGTCGGTCAGCGAGGGCAGGGCGGCGACCAGCTCGGCCAGCACCGGCGCGCGGTCGTAGGCCTTGCCGCCGTAGCGGTAGCCGTCGACCGCGATCAGCACTTTTGGCTCGATCTGGCGGAAGCGGTCGACCACCGCCACCTGGCCCATGTCCGGCGCGCAGCCGGACCAGACCGCGCCCAGGCTGGCGGTGGCCAGGAAGGCGACCACGGTGGCAGGGATATTGGGCAGATAGCCGGCGACGCGGTCGCCGCGCTGCACGCCCATCCGGCGCAGCGCATGCGCGAGCGAGGCGACCTGCGCCTCGAGCGCGTGCCAGCTGATATCGGCCAGCGGCTGGGCCTCGCCGGCATGGCGGATGGCGGTGCGCTGGCGGGCGCTGCCGCTGCCGGCGTGGCGGAACACCTGCTGCACGTAGTTCAGGGTGGCCCCTTCGAACCAGCGCGCGCCCGGCATGGTCCGCCGGTCCAGCACTTGCCTGGCCGGGGTGTCGAAGCGCACGTCGAAGTAGGCGCGCACGGCATCCCAGAAGGCTTCGAGCTCGGTGACGGACCACTGCCACAGGCCGTCGTAGTCGTCGAAGGCCAGGCCGCGTTCGGCGCGCAGCCAGCGCATGAACTGCGCGATCTGGCTGCGGTCGCGGAACGCCTCGGACGGCGTCCACATCAGGTTGCCTTCGGCGAGCGGGGCGGCGGTGGTCATGTCTCCTCCTTGGGCCCGTCTGCCGCGGGCATCGGATGGTGCGAGGGTAGGTTGCGGGCGCCTGTCGCGGGCGCCCGGCATCAGCGTGACATGATAACGGCGGTTGGGCGCAGGCGCGTGCCCGCTGCCATCATCGGCCGGCGGGACGTTCGAACAGCGTTTCCCACAGGGTGTCGACCTTCGCCTTGACCGCGGCATCCATGGCGATCGGGGTGCCCCATTCGCGCGTGGTCTCGCCTGGCCACTTGTCGGTGGCATCGATGCCCATCTTGGAGCCCAGGCCCGACACCGGCGAGGCGAAGTCGAGGTAGTCGATCGGGGTGTTGTCGACCAGCACCGTGTCGCGGCTGGGATCGACGCGGGTGGTGATGGCCCAGATCACCTCCTTCCAGTCGCGCACGTCGACATCGTCGTCGACCACCACGATGAACTTCGTATACATGAACTGCCGCAGGAAGCTCCACACGCCGAACATCACGCGCTTGGCATGGCCGGCGTACTGCTTCTTCATGCGCACCAGCGCCATGCGGTAGCTGCAGCCCTCGGGCGGCAGGTAGAAGTCGGTGATCTCCGGGAACTGCTTCTGCAGCAGCGGCACGAACACTTCGTTCAGCGCCACGCCCAGCACGGCCGGCTCGTCGGGCGGCTTGCCGGTGTAGGTGGAGTGGTAGATCGGGTCGCGCCGCATGGTGATGCGGTCGATGGTGAAGACCGGGAACCAGTCCTGCTCGTTGTAATAGCCGGTGTGGTCGCCGAACGGGCCCTCGAGCGCGTGCTGGTAGCCGGACGGGTGATTGGGATCGGGCTGGATATGGCCTTCCAGCACAATCTCGGCCGAGGCCGGCACGCTCAGTTCGGACAGCGTCGGGGTCAGGCAGCCCGCCAGCGCGGTGCGGCTGCCGCGCAGCAGCCCGGCGAACTGGTATTCGGACAGCGTATCCGGCACCGGCGTCACCGCGCCCAGGATGGTGGCCGGGTCGGCGCCCAGCGCCACCGCGATCGGGAACGGCTTGCCGGGGTTGGCCAGCGCATGCTCGCGGAAGTCGAGCGCGCCGCCGCGGTGCGCCAGCCAGCGCATGATGACCTGGTTGCGGCCGATCACCTGCTGGCGGTAGATGCCCAGGTTCTGGCGCTTCTTGTGCGGGCCCTTGGTCACCACCAGGCCCCAGGTGATCAGCGGGGCGGCGTCGCCGGGCCAGCAGGTCTGGATCGGCAGGCGCGCCAGGTCGACATCGTTGCCTTCCCAGACCACCTCCTGGCAGGCCGGGCCGCTGACGCGCTTGGGCGCCATGTCCCACACCGACTTGGCCAGCGTGAACAGCTTGCCGGCCTCGCGCAGCCCGCGCGGCGGCTCGGGTTCCTTCAGCGCCGACAGCACCCGGCCGATGTCGCGCAGGTCTTCCATCGATTCGGCGCCCATGCCAAATGCGACTCTGCGTGTCGTGCCGAACAGATTGGCCAGCACCGGCACGCTATAGATGTCGCCATGGGGAGCGCCCGCAGGTTGCTCGAAGACGACCGCGGGACCGCCGGCGCGCAGCAGGCGGTCGCAGATTTCGGTCATTTCCAGGTTGGGCGATACCGGGCGGGCGATGCGCCGCAGCTCGCCGAGCCCTTCGAGCTGGCCGATGAAATCGCGCAAGTCTTTGTATTGCATGGTGAATTCTGTTGTGGTGCGGAATTCGCACCGGATCCAGGAGGCGGCAGTCAGGTCGGTGACGATACACATTCCTCGGGGCGGCGGCAAAAAAATCGTCCAGCCGGTGCCGCGGAAATTGTAAGTTTTTTGCCCGCCCCGGGGCGGGCCGTAACGTGGCGAGCCAAGGCTACGCCTGCGTTTGCGGGCATCCGAGTGATGCCGGGTCGACCAAAACTGCCTTGTTACAAATAACTGAAAGTAGTGAATTACAGAATTTTTATTCTTGACGGGATATAACACCGTTCCTACAATCCGGTCTGCTCCCTGGAGTGTTGCGTCGCAACATGGATTTTCTCCCTGTGTCAAGGGGTGCACATTAAAACAACGTGCCAGAAAGTCCCTCCAGCAAGGACCGATGGTCATAGACCCGCGCGCATGGCGGGCGACCGGTCGCCTCCGGCGACTTGCCGGAGTGTAGAGAGTTAAGTCGTGGCAGGTAGCGCCCCCCCAGGGCGTGGCCTGTTTCCAGTTGGGCGCATGGGGAGCGCCCTGCCAACAGGTGCTTGGTCGTCACTGCTAGACGGCGCGGCATCCTTACTTGAGTACGTTGAGATCGGGCGCATGCCGCAGTCGGGCACGCGAAGCGGGCAACGGATGGAGGTAAGCATGAGCGGTTGGAAAACCCTTCATCTTCCCGGCATCGGGCGGGCCCTGCAGGTCCGCCTCCGACAGCCGGTACCCGGAGTGAGTCGGGCATTGCAGGTCCGTCTTGCGCATCCGGTCGCGGGCCGCGCCTTGCGCGGTGGCCGCACGACGCTGAAGTACGCCCTGAACAGCCTGGGCGTGATGGCGGTGGTTTCGGCGGTGTCGCTGTCGGTGAGCCAGGAGTGGCGCACCACGCTGGCCGCCTTGCTGGCCGGTGACGAGGCGCCGGCGGTGCTGGTGAGCGCTGCCGTGGCAGCGCCCGCGCATGCCGGCACTGCCGCCAATGCTGCCAATGCTGCCAATGCTGCCAATGCTGCCAATGCTGCCAACAGCCCGGCCGTATCCGGCGCCGTCCCGCCGGGCACGGCGGACGTCGCGGCGGCCAAGTTCGGCTATGGCACTGGCCGCGGTGGCAAGCTCGGCCTGCCGACCGTGTCGGGCGTCGACGAATGGAGCCTGGCGGCCAATACCAAGGTGCCGTCGGTTGCGCACCTGGCCGCGCGGATCCCGGTGACGCGCGTGGCGATGGACGCCCGCAGCACCGGCGCCACGCTGGGCAGCGCGCGCGAGCAGGCCGCCGTGGCGGACTATATCGCCCGCAAGTACCGCGTGGCGGCCCAGGCCACCGCGCAGCTGGTCAAGGCGGCCTACCTGACCGGGCGCGAGGTCGGCATTGACCCGCTGCTGATCCTGGGCGTGATCGCGATCGAGTCCAGCTTCAACCCGTACGCCGAAAGCGGCGTGGGGGCGCAGGGCCTGATGCAGGTCATGACCAAGGTCCACCAGGACAAGTACGAAGCCGTCGGCGGCGTGTCCGCCGCCCTGAACCCGTACGCCAACATCAAGATCGGCGCGCTGGTGCTCAAGGACTGCATCGCCCGCGCCGGCTCGCTCGAGGGTGGCCTGAAGTACTACGTCGGCGCCACCACGGCCACCGACGGAGGCTACGGCGCCAAGGTGCTGGCCGAGCGTGCCCGCCTGCGCCAGCTGATCGGCGTGCGCAGCGCGCCGGCCAATGCCGACAAGCCGGCCGCCGAGGACAAGGCGCCGGTCGAGCATGCACCGACCGAGAAGCTGGAAGCCAATAACGGGCCGCACAACGCCTGAGCCTGGCCCCGGCATCGCCCAGAAGAAAAGCACCCCGCGGGGTGCTTTTTTGTTGGTCTGCCGCCGCAGCGGCAGGGGTGCGGTCAGCGGAACAGTTGGCCCAGCCGCGCCATCGCCTCCTCGATATTCTCGCGCGAGGTCGCATACGAGATCCGGATGTAGTCCCGGGCCGTATGCGGGCCGAAGTCCTGCCCCGGCACCATCACCACGCCCGCGTCGTGCAGCATGGCCTGCGTCAGGCGGTCGGCGTCGCCGGCGGCCGGGTGGTTGACGCCGCGGCAGTCCGCATACACATAGAAGGCGCCGTCGGGGCGCACCGGCACGCGCAGGCCGAGCGACTCCAGTGCCGGCACGATCAGGTCGCGGCGGCGGCGGAATTCGGCCTTGCGCTCGTCGTAGATGGCCAGCGCCTCGGGCGTGAAGCACGCCAGCGCGGCGTACTGCGCCACCGCCGAGGCGCAGATGAACAGGTTCTGCGCGACCTTCTCGAAGGCCTCGACCAGCGCCTCCGGCACCACCAGCCAGCCCAGGCGCCAGCCGGTCATGTTGAAGTACTTCGAGAAGCTGTTCACCGTGACCACGTTCGGGTCCAGGCTCAGCGCCGACACCGGCGGGGCATCGTAGGACAGGCCCTGGTAGATCTCGTCCAGGATGGCGAAGCCGTTACGCGCGCGCACCGCCTGCAGGATCCGCGCGAGTTCGTCGCGCAGGATCGAGGTGCCGGTCGGGTTGGACGGCGAGGCCAGCAGCACGCCGCGGGTCTGCTCGCCCCAGTGGGTCTCGACCTGCGCGGCGGTCAGCTGGAAGCGCTCGGCCGGGCCGCTCGGGATCATGCGCGCGACGCCGTCGAAGGCGGCGACGAAGTGGCGGTTGCACGGGTAGCTAGGGTCCGGCATCAGCACTTCGGCGCCGATCTCGACCAGCACCGCGCACGCCAGCAGTAGCGCCCCGGAAGCGCCGGCGGTGACGATCACGCGCCGCGCCGGGATGTCCAGGCCGTAGGCGGTCTGGTAATAGCCGGCGATGGCCTCGCGCAGCGGATGGATGCCCAGCGCCCCGGTGTACTGCGTGACGCCGCGGCGCATCGCCGCTTCGGCGGCGCGCACCACCGGCTCGGCGGCGGTGAAGTCCGGCTCGCCGATGCCCATGTGCACGATATGGCGGCCGGCGCGCTCCAGCGCGGCGGCCTGCTTGGCCAGCTCCATCACATGGAAGGCGTCGATATTGGCGAGGCGGGAGGCGGTGGCCAGGTGCTGCAAGTCCATGGTGTTCCGGGCGGGCAGGGGCCCGTTCAGCAAAAAGGGTCGGTGGGAATGAAAACACCCGCCGCGGCGGGTGTCGTCTTCATCGCCGCTGGCGCCAGGGCCAGCGCGACGGCACGGCGCAGCCGCGGGGTGGCTTAGCGGCGCGCAGCCACTTCCGCGGCGCGTACCTGGGCCGCAAGCTTGTCCAGCACGCCGTTGACGTACTTGTAGCCCTCGACGCCGCCGAAAGTCTTGGTCAGCTCGACGGCTTCGTTGATGACGACCTTGTACGGGATGTCCAGGCAGTGCACCAGCTCGTAGCTGCCGACCAGCAGGGCGGCGCGCTCGACCGGCGACAGTTCGTCGACGGAGCGGTCCAGGAATGGCTCGAAGGCGGCGGTCAGGCGTGCCTCTTCGCGCACGGCGCCATTGAGCAGCGCGTCGAAGTGCTCGCGGTCGGCCTTGTTGAAGCCCTGGGCGTCGTGCAGGTGGGCCTGGATCGCGCCGATGTCGTTGCGGTTCAGCAGCCACTGGTACAGGCCCTGCAGGGCCAGTTCGCGCGAGCGGCGGCGCGCGCTCTTGGGCGGCGCCTTGGCTTCGGTGCGGGCCGCGCCGGGCTTGCCCCCGGCCGCCTTGCCGGCGTCGTTGTCCGGCGTGTTCGAGGTATCACTCATCATCGTCCTCGTCTTCGTCTTCCTGGCCGCGCAGCGAATCGAGCGCCGCCACCAGGTTGGCCATCTCCACCGCGGCGCGCGCGCAGTCGCGGCCCTTTTCGCGGGTGCGGGCATGGGCCTGCTCGTCGGTGTCGACGGTCAGGATGCCATTGGCGATCGGCACGTTGAAGTCCAGGCCGACGCGGGTGATGCCCGCGCCCGACTCGTTCGAGACCAGCTCGAAGTGATAGGTCTCGCCGCGCACCACGGCGCCCAGCGCGACCAGCGCGTCGAACTGACCGCTCTCGCACATCTTCTGCAGTGCCAGCGGGACTTCCAGTGCGCCCGGAACGGTTACCACCAGGGTGTCTTCGCCCTCGACGCCAAGCTTTTCCAGCTCGGCTACGCAGGCCTCGAGCAGTTCGGCGCAGACCGGCTCGTTGAAGCGCGCCTGCACGATGCCGATGCGCAGGCCTTCACCGTCGAGGTTGCTGGGGTAGAAGCCGTGATCCATTGTTCAATTCTCCAGTTTTTCGGGAGGGCCGCGGCGGCATGCGCCGCGGCCCGGGTATTGGGGATGGCTCGGTCCTGGGGCCGGCTCAGTCGGCCTGGCCGCTCATCGGCTGGTAGCCGGTCACTTCCAGGTCGAAGCCGGTCATGCTGGGCATGCGCTGCCTGGCGGCCAGCACGCGCATCTTGCCGACGCCGACATCCTTCAGGATCTGCGCGCCCATGCCATAGGTGCGCAGGTCCGGCTTGCGGCGCGGACGCGACTGCGGCGCGTCGAGCGCGCTGAACTGCGTGAACAGCTGTTCGACGGTGTCGCCGCAGTTCAGCAGCACGATCACGCCCTTGTCGGCCTCGGCGATGGCCTGCATCGCCGCCGGGATGCTCCACGAGTGCGTGGTGCATTTCACTTCCAGCAGGTCGAGCACCGAGAACGGCTCGTGCACGCGCACCAGCGTTTCCTGTTCCGGCGTGGGCTGGCCCTTGACCAGCGCTAGGTGGGCCTGGCCGGTCGGCTTGTCACGGTAGGCGATGCTGTGGAAGGTGCCGTACGGGGTTTGCATGGCACGCTCGCCGACGCGCTCGATAATGCTCTCGGTGCGGCTGCGGTAGTGGATCAGGTCGGCGATGGTGCCGATCTTCAGGTCATGCTCCTGCGCGAACTCGACCAGGTCGGGCAGGCGCGCCATGGTGCCGTCGTCCTTCATGATCTCGCAGATCACCGCCGCCGGCGTCAGCCCGGCCAGCGCGCCCAGGTCGCAGCCGGCCTCGGTATGGCCGGCGCGGATCAGCACGCCGCCGGGCTGGGCCGTCAGCGGGAAGATATGGCCGGGCTGGACCAGGTCGGCCGGCTTGGCGTCACGGGCGACGGCAGCCTGCACGGTGCGGGCGCGGTCGGCGGCGGAAATGCCGGTGGTCACGCCCTCGGCAGCTTCGATCGAGACGGTGAAGTTGGTGCCGTGCTGGGTGCCGTTGCGGCTTACCATCGGATGCAGGTCGAGCTGGCGGCAGCGCTCGGCGGTCAGCGTCAGGCAGATCAGGCCGCGGCCATGCTTGGCCATGAAGTTGATCGCCTCCGGCGTGACGAAATCGGCAGCCAGGACCAGGTCGCCCTCATTCTCGCGGTCTTCCTCGTCGACAAGGATGACCATGCGGCCGGCGCGAATGTCGGCAATGATGTCTTCGGTACGGGCGATTGTCATGGCGTGCTGAACGGCAGGTTGGGGCGGAAATCAGGCGAATGGCTGTGGTAGGAACCATGGCCGCGGTGGAAAGCGGCCGGACTGAGGCGGGGCTTCGGGCCGGGCCGGCCGGGCCATATACGCCCGGCAGGTTGCCCAGTCAAGCCGGCTATTGTACGCCAAGGCAGCCTACGCGGGAGGCCGCGGCAGCGGAAAGTGCGCCGGCTGGCGTGGCGTGTGGGGAAGGGGGAATCCGGGGAAGGGCGCTGGAGCCAGGCGCGTGGCGGCTGCGACGCGTGGTCGTATGCGCTGCCGGTATCTTGCCTTACGCGGCTTCGGCCAGCGGCGTCCAGTCCGCCGCGGCGGCAGGGGTGCGCAGGCGCGAAGTCCTGGCGATGCGGGTCCGGGCAGCGCGCGTGGCGTCAGCCAGCGCGAGCTCGCGGGTGGGGAAGCCGGCGTTGGGCCGGTGGAACCTGGCGTGCGCATCGAGCGCATACGACCATTCCCATTTGCCGAAGGTCACCTCGGCCAGCGTTACGACCACGTGGCAGTGCTGATAGAAGAAGCTTTCGTCCATGCTGGTTCCGGCTTGGTTGGCGCGTGTGCAACGCGCGATGGATGGCGGGATGGCGGTACGCTGCGTTTCAGCGTTTCAGTCGGTCCGGCCATGGCACCACGGAAAGCCGGCATACCGCCGCGCGGCGGGGCGCTTGAACGGCCTGAAGCGCCACAACGGCAATGACGGCGGCTGCAGGCGCGGCCAGCCGTTGCCGACGGCGCGATCCCAGTCGATCAGCAGCGTGACCGCGCGCCGCAGCGGCGTCGAACTGAGCCGCAGCAGGCCCATGTGATGCGGCGCGCGTGCGGCATGGCGCGGCGGCTGCAGCCGCGGCATCGCCGCAATCCAGCGGTAAGTCATTCGGGAAGCAGGCGCGGGCATGCGAGATCCTCCTGGTCGCCGGGCGCAAGCGGCGCGGCGGTCACGGCGCGATTGCGCGGCGTGGCGGATGTATGGAAACGCCAGTGAGCAGGACGCGATCGCCAGGCGGCAGCGTCCGATAAGGCGTAGGCGAGGGAAAAGCGAAATGCGAAATGCGAAATGCGGGGGGTGCGCCGTGGGCCAGACCAGCCATCGGCACAGCCCTTTCATTCTAGGCGTACCGCGTCGCCCCTCCCAGTTCACTTACAACATAGGCCTAGCGGCGAGAAAACTTGCCACCAGCAAGGGGCGGTAGCGTAAGCTGCACCAGGGCGGATCTGAAGTGTTCGCCGGACTGCGCGCCACACCGTGGGGCGCGTCCGCACGTTTGCATTATCCAGGGAGACAGCCATGCCGAGACAGATCAAGAACAAGGCCGAACTGCGCGCGATGGGTCCGGGCAGAGCAGGCCAAGGTGCCCGCGTGCGAGGGCGCCTGCTTTGGCGATATTGTCTGGCACGCCCCGGATGCCAGCGGCTGCAACTGGAGCCTGTCGACCATGGAAGGCGGCGACAGCGCCGCGTGCGTGGAAGCGCTGCGGCCCTTCACCGACCAGTTGCGCCAGGCTTACAACGTGCCCGACGAGGGCCGCTAGCGTGCGTCTTACGCGGGAGCCTGCGTGCTCGACAGCATCCGTTCCACGTAACGCGCGATCAGGTCGATCTCCAGGTTCACGCGCGCGCCGGGCTTGAGCTCCTGCAGCGTGGTCACTTCGACGGTGTGCGGAATCAGGTTGATCGAGAACTCGCAGCCGTCGGCTTCATCGGTGACGCGGTTGACGGTCAGCGACACGCCGTTGACCACCACCGAGCCCTTGTAGGCCAGGTAGCGCGCCAGCTCGCGCGGGGCGCGGATGCGCAGCTCGTGCGACTCGCCCACCGGCGCGAAATGCACCACTTCGCCCAGGCCGTCGACATGCCCCGACACCAGGTGGCCGCCGAGCCGGTCGGCCAGGCGCAGCGCCTTCTCCAGGTTGACGCGGCCGGCGCGGTCGAGGCCCACGGTCTTGTCCAGCGATTCGCGCGAGACCTCGACGTCGAAGGCGTCGGGCGCCATGGCGACCACCGTCATGCAGGCGCCCTGGATGGCGATGCTGTCGCCGATGATGACGTCCGACAGGTCCAGCCCGCCCGCGGCGATGCGCAGGCGCACGCCGGCGTCGGCGGCGGCGCCGAGCGGGGTCACGGATTCAATGCGGCCGACCGCCGCGACAATGCCAGTAAACATGGTGGAGTCTTGTGCTTGAGGTTTTGGGGAATCCCGGGATGGGCTGCCGTCGCTGGTGGCGTTACGCGTCGTTGCGCCGGGCGATCAGCCGCAGGTCGTCGCCGATCTGCCGGACTTCATGCCAGTGGAACTGCTCGGCATCCTGCAGCCGCGCCAGCGGCGGCAGGTTGAACATGCCCTGGGCATCGCCGAGCAGCTTGGGCGCCAGGTAGATCAGCAGTTCGTCGGCGCAGTGCTCGCGCACCAGCGAACCGTTGAGCTTGAAGCCCGCCTCTACGTGCAATTCGTTGATGCCGCGCCGGCCGAGTTCTTCCAGCATGCGGCGCAACTCGACCTTGCCGTGCGGGTTGGGCAGCACCACGACTTCGGCGCCGCGGCCTTCCAGCGCGCGCTGGCGCTGGCGGTCTTCCACCGCGCAGAACACCAGCACGGGCCGGGCAAACTCGCCGGTGTCCGGGGTCAGGATCTGCGCGTCGAGTGGCACTTCGAGGCGGGAATCGACCAGCACCCGCTGCGGCTGGCGCGGCGTGGCGATGGCGCGCACCGTCAGCGCGGGATTGTCGTCGCGAACGGTGCCGATGCCGGTCAGGATGGCGCAGGCGCGGGCGCGCCAGGCGTGCCCGTCGTCACGCGCGGCCTGGCCGGTGATCCATTGGCTAGTGCCGTCATGGAGCGCCGTGCCGCCATCCATCGATGCCGCCACCTTGACGCGCACCCACGGCAGCCCGCGCGTCATGCGCGAGACAAAGCCGATATTCAGGTCGCGCGCCTCCTTTTCCAGCAGGCCGCAGCGCACGTCGATGCCGGCATCGCGCAGGCGCTGCAGGCCGCGCCCGGAGACCGACGGATTGGGGTCTTCCATCGCCGCCACCACGCGCGCCACGCCGGCGCGCACCAGTGCATCGGCGCACGGCGGGGTGCGGCCGAAATGGCTGCACGGCTCCAGCGTGACATAGGCGGTGGCGCCGGCCGGATCGAGCCCGCGCGACAGCGCGTCTTTCATCGCCTGGATCTCGGCATGGTCCTGCCCGGCCGGCTGGGTGAAGCCCTGTCCGATGACCTGGCCATCCTTGATCAGCACGCAGCCGACGCGCGGATTGGGCGTGGTGTTGAACATGCCCCGCGCGGCGAGCGCGAGCGCCTGCTGCATGGCGGCGTGGTCGGTATCGGAAAACATTCGGCGATCGGGTGGGCCTTGGCGCTGAGATTGGGTGGCAGGGCTGCCAGGTCATGGCGGTTCGGGGGATTCCGCCGCCTCGCAGTCGGCGTCGCGGCCGGGAGTGCAGAGTCGGATACGTCCCTGCGCTCCCAGCCTGACTTGCCGCTGCTCGCCACGGCAGCCAAGCGTAAAGGTGGCGGCCTGGAAACCGCCCTGCTCAGAACGAGAGTATCCCACAGGCAGGAATTTCAGCACATTGGCGCCGCGCACGGTCTGCCGCAGGGCCACGGACAGGCACGGCGTGCCGGGCTCGACCACGGACAGCACCACCGGCTGGTCCGGGCCGGCGCCGGCCGTCACCAGCTGCCAGCCCGGACTCAGCGTGGACTCGCCCGGCAGCGGCTGCAGCGTCACCTCGACGCGGCGCGACAGCGCGGTGGCGCGTGCCAGCGCCAGCGACATCGCCAGCCGGTCGGCGGCCAGCGTGACCTGCTGGCGCGCGAGCATGCCGCTGAACACCGGATAGGCCGCGGCCGTGAACACGCCGAGAATGGCAAGGCCGGCGACCAGTTCGACCAGCGTCAGCCCGGCAGTGTGTCGATGCCTGCCGGCATCCCATGTCATGTCCATGCGCGCCTCAGCAATGGTGCGGCAAAGGCTGCGGCACCGCCGCGCCATCGGGAAGCGCCAGCCACTGGCCGGTGCTGCGCAGGATCAGCGTCCCGCATTCGGGATCCGCGGCTTGCGGCACGGCACGGAGTTCGACACAGGTATCGAGCGCGGCTTGAGGGCAATCGCCGGCGCTTACCAGGTGGCGCACCGGGCCATTGGCCGGCACGCGCAGCGGCCACTCGCCGGCAATCATGTCGGACCCTGGCGCGGCGGCAAAGGTCATGGCTTCGAGCGCATGCCGCTCCAGCCGCAGCATCGCGCCGGTCTGCGCGGCACGGGCTTGCGCGCGCCAGCCTCGCGCCAGATGGCGGTGCCACGCGGGCACGGCGATGGCCGCGAGGATGGCCATCACGGCCAGCGCCGCCACCAGTTCGATCAGGCTGAAGCCGCGCTTGCGCCGGCAGGCCGATGCCAGGCTCCTCATGGCGCATCCTCCCTGGCCGGGCCGACGATCTCGCGCCAGCGCAGGCGTCCGGTGCGGCGCGTGGCCAGCGTTTGTGCGATCTGCGTGACGGCGTTGCCCGTCGCCGCCCACACTGAGAGGGCAAAGGCCTGGCGTCCGGCGCCGCCCGGTTGAGCGGGCGTGCCGGGCAATTCGGTGCGGGTCGCGAACACGCTGGCCCCGGGCGGCAGCAACTGGCCGGTGGCGACCAGCAGGCGCTCGCCGGAGCTGCGCTGCACGACGGATTCCCCGGTCGCCGCCAGCACCAGGTAGCTGCGCTGCGCGCCATCGGGCGTGCGGGTCACGAACAGCAGGTAGCCGGGGAAGACCGGCTCGACCTGGACCAGCTGTTCGCCGGCATGGGGCAGGGTCAGGCGCCAGCCGGGATCCTGTGTGCCGTCGGGGGCCGCGCGCAGGATGTGGCCGTTGTCCGCAACCTGGACCGTGACCTGCCGGGGCGTGCGGGCCGTGGCGCTGCGTATGGCAGCGCCATCGGGCACCGCGGCCAGTTCGTTGCCGGCGCCGTAGATCACCACGGGCGCGGTGGGGGATCCGAGCAATACGGGCGCCTCTTCCCTGGCCGGTCGGGCGGACACCTGCATCCGGTACAGGCAGGCCGCGGCAGGGCCTGCCCCGGCCGGCGGCAGGTCGGCGAGCGCGAAGCGCCAGAGCTGGCCGGCATCGTCGGTGGCATAGGCAGCGAGCGCGGCACCGCTCATATCGGACAGCACGCTGACCGCCACCAGCTGCCCCGCCGCGGGGGCGTCGAGGCAATCACGCTCCGGCAAGCGCAAGGTGCGGATGGCGTACTGGCCGGCCCATGCGGCGCCGGCGGGCTTGTCCAGTGGCAGCAGCGCCAGTCCGGCGCGGGCAACACCCGCTTCGTCATTGGCGCCCGCATCGACGATCACCACCGCGAACCAGCGCAACCCATCCTGGCTACGGATGCCGGCCGCGCGTACCGGTCCGCGCGCGGCCAGTGGCAAGGCGTCGGTCGCAGCGATCTCCCAGATCGGCACGAACGGCATCTGTCCGTCGGGATCGGTGACGTCAAGCGCGAAGACTGCGGCGGGGTTGCCGGCCGCGGCATTGGCCGGGACGCCGCACAGCAGCACCGTGCGCCATTCGCCGCGGAGGGTGACGTCCTGCGCTTCCGGGCGCGGGCATGGCGGTGGCAGCGTCGGTGTGCCCGGGGCCGGCATGGCCAGGGCATAGGGCAGCAGCGCGCCCGGCAGGTAAGCGGCACGCTCTTCGCCGGTCGCGGCATCGAACGCGTGCAGCAGGCCGTCGACAGTGCCATGCCAGGCCACGTGCGGGCGCAGGCTGTAGCGCAGACGAAAGCCGGCGTGGCCGGGTTTGCCGGGCGACCAGGCCGGCGGCGCCACCACCCGCACGCGCGCGCCTGCCGCATTGCCCAGGCGGGTATCGCGCGGGCGCAGGTCGGCACGGGTCTTGTCGCCGCGCAGCCAGTCCACCGATGCGCTGTCGCCCATGTGCGGGGCCTCGGTGACAGCATCCCACTGCAGCGGCATGGCGCGTGCCGTTGCGCCGTCCGGCGCGGCGTAGGTGAATATCCGTCGCGATGGCACCGTCCGACGGTCGAGGTGGTCGCCGGCCTCCCACATGCCAGGCGAGGGCGCCTGCGTCAGGTCCTGCCAGCCGATGGCGAACAAGCGCCCGGTCCACGGATAGGCGCCGTTCGCGCTCCGGTAGGCCAGCGGCAGCCGGCCCGCTTCGGACCCGGCGGCATGGCACGCGGGAACAAGCATCAGGGCAAGGCAGACGAGCGCGCAGCGGGCGAGGCGGGTCATGGCTGGATCACGCTTTGCAACAGTGCGCGCACGGCGCGCGTGGGGCCGAAGCCGATCGCGGTCACACGGATCCGCGGCCACGGGGCGATTGCGACAGTGGGGTCCGGCGCGCTGTAGCCGGCCGGCGCTTCATCCAGAATTTCCGCGACATAGCGCGGCGGCTCCTGTGCGGCTGCGTTGGCCGGCAGCGCAGCGCCGGTAAAGCGGCCCAGTGGCACGCCGATGGCGTCGACGTCGGCATCGACCCGCAGCCACGGCTGCCACACCGGAGGCCCGGCCAGCGCGGGCCGGCAGACGCCCGCCTGCTGGCCGCTGCCGCAGCGACCCGGCGCAGGCAAAAGCGCCAGGCGGTCGTGCGTGTCCGGCGATGTGGCGGCTGCCAGCAGCTCGGCCTCGCCGTCGCGCAGCGCCGCCTCGGCGGCGCGGAAGGCGAGTTCGCGCTCGCGCTGCATGACGGCAAGCTGCCGGCCGGCCAGCAGCATCTGCAGCGTGGCGGCCGCGATCAGCACCACCATCAGCAGCAGGGTGGCGCACAGCAGCAGCGTGATGGCGCCGGCGTGGCGCGAGCGTGCCGGGCAATGCGCTAGCACAGCGTCTCCTCGCAGCGGGGCGCATTGCGCAGCCTTACCGTGGCGGCGAACACGCGGCGCGCCGTGCCGGCCGGCACCGACGAAGGGGATGACAGGTCTCCGGCCGCGGTGCCTGTCAGCGACGGCCTGTCACTGCCGCTGTCCTGGGCCGGCATGGCGGAACCCGGCCGGTCGCCCCGCACCGCGACGGCGATCTGAACCGCCACCACGCGTTGCCACGCGGCATCGCCCGGCGGCGGCATTACCGAGGCCGTTTCGAAGCGCTCGGGGCGGCCGTCCTGGTCCATGTCCAGGCCAAAGCGCAATTGCAGCGATTCCACGCCGCGCACCAGCGCGCCCGAGGTCCAGCCGCTGCCGTCGACGAGGCCGTTGCGGCGGGCCGGATAACGGCACAGCAGCTGCGGCACGCCATCGGCGCCAGCCGCCACATAGAGCAGGTTCTCCGCGACGTAGCCGGCGCTCGCCGCGGCGCCGGCCTTGCGCGCCGCGAGCGGATAACCGCTGCAATCGGTCATGGTGTCGTCCGGCTGCGCCGGCGCGGCCGACCGGCCGCTGCCGCTGAAGCGGACCAGCAGCGCGTCGCTTTGGCCAATGGCGGCCCTTGCGCAGACGGGCACGGCCGCCAGGCCGGGTTGCCCGCAATTGTCCGCGCCGCTGACCGCGGGCAGGGCGGTGCCGGCCATGTCGGACGCAGGCTCGCCCGGCCAGCCGGACTGGCGCAGCAGCGTGGCAAGAATGGCGAGCGCGCGCTGGCCGCGTTCCTCGATCAGCACGCGGTCGGTGGCGGCGAGGTAGGCGGCGTGCGCGTTCAGGAAGGCGGCGCCGGCCGCGGCAGAGGCGATCAGGCCCAGCGTCATGCCGACCATCAATTCGACCAGCGAGAAGCCGCGCGTGCGGGTCCGCGAGCTGCGGGCGTCAATGAGCCGGCTCATGGTCGCGCCCATGTTGATCCGCCCGGCAGGCAGCTGCCGGCATCCGGCATCGGCATGATGCCGGCGACCGCGGTGGCCAGGGGCGCTGCACAGCGGCCCAGCTCGGCTTCGTCGGCCGCGCTGCGCGTGGCCTGCGCCAGGCGCTCCAGTTCGCGCAACCAGCCCAGCCCGGTGGTGCCGACCACTGCCATCGGCAGCAGTCCGGCAAGTACGATCGACAGGGCGCCAAGCGCCTCGATCAGCGCGTAGGCGCGCTGGAGCCCGGGTTGCGGGATAGTTGGCGGCGGCGGAGGACGCCGGTTTGCGGGTGAGGACATGGCATGGGCGGTGAAGGCGATGGGCCCAGATTAGCCAGCCCTCACGGCCGCGAACGTGCCGAAACGTAAAGCGGGAAGATCCGCACCATTGTGTTAAGCGCGGGCATGCCGGCCCCGATCGCGACGCCTGCCCGCAGTCAGTTGCGGCGGCCCAACGCGTTGCCGGCTCGCCGCCAAACGCTGCGCGATGCAATTGACAGGAATTATCAAATTCCCCACTATCGCGGGTGTTGCAAAGTCGTAGCGATTCCGCTATTCGGTTCGCGGATCGGTTCGATCTGCGGCATCCCGTTGCCAGCCACCCGGCCGGCAGCGAGGCATAGAACAAGAATTCGGGTGCGGGCTGGCCTTTCCGCCGTCAGAGCGGAGTGCCTGCCCAGATAACAAAGCCATTTATCGGGGGTCAACATGCATCGGGTCATCCTGGCAGTACCTTGTCCATCGGCGGCGGCACCTCTGCCGGCGCGCTGACATGCCGGCGACGGTTCGCCTTCGCGATACCGCGCCTCCCCGTTCTCACCACGATGTGGCCATGCCCGGCCCGGTCGCGTTGCGCCGGCGCTGCCGCGGGCTGACGCTGGTCGAGCTGATGGCGGTGGTGGTGATGGTGGCGATCCTGGCGGCGATCGGCACGCCTTCGTTCGTCTCGCTGCTGCGCACCAGCCGCGTCGACAGCGAGATCCAGTCGATGGTCGGCACCCTGCAGCTCGCGCGCAGCGAGGCCGTCAAGCGCGGCCTGCCGGTCAGCGTGTGCCCGTCCGCCAATGGCAGCGCCTGCCTGGGCGCCGGCAACTGGGCGCGCGGCTGGATCGCGTTCGTCGACCGCAACGGGTCGGGAACGGTGGACGCGGCCCCGCCGGCCGACGAGGTGCTGCACTACCGCGCCGGCTGGTCCGCCACCGACACCTTCACCACGCCCGCCGGCGCGGCTTTCCTGAGCTACAACCGCGACGGCTTCGCCGTGCTGCCCGGCGGCGCGCTGACGATGACGCTGCGCACCAGCCCGGTGGCCGACGACGCCACGCGCTGCATCGCCATCAATATTGCCGGCCGGCAGACCATCCAGCGCGCCGGGGAGGGCGCATGCCAGTGACCGGACGGGACGGCAGCCTGCACCGGCGCCGCATGGCGCGCGGACTCTCGCTGATCGAGGTGCTGATCACGCTGGTGATCACCTCGGTGGGACTGCTCGGCCTGGCCAAGATGCAGGCGGCGGCGCTGGCCAATACGCAGATTGCGCGCGGGCGTTCGCTGGTGGCGCTGCAACTGGAAAGCCTGGCCGCGGCGATGCACGGCAACCGCGGCTTCTGGGCGGCCGGCACGGCGCCGCAGACATTCACGCTGTCCGGCGCGACGGTGACCGACAGCACCGGCGCGCTCAGCGCCACCGCGCCGGACTGCGCCAGCGTAGCCTGCACGCCGATCCAGATGGCCGCCTACGACGTGCAGCACTGGGCCGCGGACATGGCAGCACACTTTCCCACCTATGCGGCCACGGTCAACTGCAGCAACGACATCAGCCGCCCGATCCGCTGCAGCCTGACCGCCACCTGGAGCGAGCACTACCTGGCCTACAACCAGACCACCGCGGCGCAGACCTCGGCCATGGCCGCCACGCAAAGCCTGACGCTGCACGTCCAGCCATGAGAGCGATCCTGCGAGTTACGCGCCCAATGTCGCGCAGCATGCATCGCCGCAGGTATCGATGCGCGCAGGCCGGTGTCTCGCTGGTCGAGGTGCTGGTGGCCATGGTGATCGCGCTGTTCATGCTGGCGGCGCTGATGACGGTGTTCCTCAACCTGCGCGGCACCGTGCGCGACCAGGAGCGGCTGGCCGCGCTGCAGGACAGCGAGCGCCTGGTGATGACGATGCTGACCAATACGGTGCAATCGGCCGGGTATTTTCCCGATCCGCTGAACCAGGTTGCGGCGGACGCGCTGCCGGCGCTGGCGGGCAACGCCTTCGGCGATTTCGTCGCGGGGCAGGCCATCGTCGGGCAGTCCGGTGCCGACGGCGCCAGCGATACGCTGACGGCGCGCTTTGTCACCGCCAGCGGCGACGGCATCATGAACTGCCAGGGGGCGGCCAATACCTCGGGCGCCAATGTCGCCTACCTCAACACCTTTGCGGTCAATGCCGCCAACGAGCTGACCTGCGCGGTCAACGGCGGCGCGCCGGTGCCGCTGGCCGGCGGCATCACCGCGCTGCGGGTGCGCTACGGCACCGACACCGGCAACGGCGGCAACGTCGACACCTACCTGAGCGCCAGCGCGGTCAGCGCCGGCGCACTGTGGGGCCAGGTGCGCAGCGCGCGCGTGACGCTGACCTTTGCCAATCCCTTTGCAGGGCAGCCCGGCCAGCCGGCCACGCTCGGCTGGACCCAGACCATCAGCCTGATGAACCGCCCATGACACGCGCCCAGCCAGACCGCTTGCGCGCCGGGGCCGCGCCGCGCGGCTATGTCCTGATCATCGGCCTGCTGTTCCTGCTGATCCTGTCGCTGCTGTCGGTGACGATGTTCCGCGGCTTCGGCCTGCAGGAGAAGATCGCCGGCAACACCCGCGAGAAGCAGCGCGCGTTCGAGGCCGCGCAGGGCGCGCTGCAGTACGGCGAGTGGTGGCTGGGGCAGGGCAACGGCTCCGCCGGCGCGGCCTGCAACAGCGTGATCGACGCCAACGACCCGGCCAACCTGCAGGTCTGCGCCAACGCGCTGGCGGACCCGGCCAGCCTGCCGTGGACGCCGGCGCGGGCCGATTACCTGCCGCCGTCGATGCGCCTTGCGACGGCCGGCAGCCCCGGGGGCCTGAACGGCACCGACATCAACTATGCGCGCGCGCCCAGCCTCTACATCCACTATCTGGGCCTGTCGCCGGATGGCCTGTCGATGCTGTTCCGCGTGACCGGCGCCGGCTACGGCGGCAGCGACGGCACCGCCGCGGTGGTGCAGAGCACCTACCAGCTTGGCGCGGGCACCAAGGACCTCGGGAAAGAGTGATGAGCCAACCTCCACGCCTTGCTGGCATTGCCGCCGCCGTTAGTGCCACCGTCAGCGCCGCCGCCAACGTGTTGCTGGCTGGGCCGGCGCATGCGCTGGTGATCCAGGACAACCTGAACGGGCCTGCGTCCTCCTACGACTGGGTGGCGCTGAATGGCGCGTGCCTGACCGCAGGCAACGGCACCGGCTCGATTCCGGGCTGCGCCACGTCGAGCTTCACCTACTACCGGGACCGCAACTCGAAGCTGGTCGGGGGCGCCAGCGGCAGCGTGCCGGACGCAACGGGCTACGGCGCGCTGCGGCTGACCAACGGCGATACGGCCGAGGGCGCCAACGGCGACAACCAGACCGGCGCGGTAGTGTCCCGCTTCACCTTCGGCATGCAGGAAGGGCTGCAGGTCACGTTTTCCACCGTCACCTACGGCGGCGACAACCTGCGCGGCACCGGCGCCGACGGCATCAGCTTCTACCTCGCCGACGGCAGCAAGAGCCCGACCGTGGGCGGGCTGGGCGGCAGCCTGGGCTACAGCTGCTCGAACGTCAATGGCGCGTACGACGGCGTGGCGGGAGGCTATATCGGCATCGGCATCGACGAGTTCGGCAACTTCTCGAACAAGGCCGACAACACCGACTCGGGGCCGGCGTTCCAGGCCAACCGCATCAGCGTGCGCGGCTCGGGCGATACCAACTGGGCCGGCCTGCGCGCCGCCTATCCGGCCTATTACCCCGACAGCCTGAGCGCCAGCAAGCGCGCGCAGGCGGTGCAGAACACCTGTGCGCGCGGCTATGTGCAGGACTGGAGCAGCGGCAAGGACGGGGGCGACGTCAGAGGGCGGCGGCTGGCCTACAACTACCGCATGCTCGGCATCAGCGACCTGCCCGACAAGATCGCCAACCAGCAGGCGGTGTCGCGGCCGACGCGCGCCAAAGGCATCCCCATCGTCTATTCGCTCAAGCTGACGCAGAACGGGCTGCTGAGCATGTCCTACAGCTACAACGGCGGCGCGGCCACGCCGGTGATCACCGACCAGGACATCACGCAGGCCAACGGACCGGTGCCGGCGTCGCTGCGCTTCGGCTTCGCCGCGGGCACCGGCAGCGGCAGCAACGTGCACGAGATCACCTGCTTCAAGGCCGAGCCGGTGGGCCAGTCGAGCAGCTCGGCCGGCACCAACGTGCAGCAGTCGGCGCGGGTCGAGGCCGGCTCGCAGGTGTACCTGGCCTACTACCATCCGACCAACTGGTGGGGCGAGTTGAGCGCGCAGAACCTGCTGTACGATCCCGCCACCGATTCGGTGTCGATCGCCACCGTGGCCAACTGGAACGCGCATTGCACGCTGACCGGCGGCCACTGCGCGGCGACCGGCACCGCGGTGGTGGCGCAGGCGCCGGACAGCCGCAGGATCCTGACCTGGAGCGGCAGCAGCGGCATCCCGCTGCGCTGGGACGCCAACCTGCCCGACGCGCACAAGGCGAAGCTGAGCGCGGGCGATGCCGCGCCGGGCGGCGATCGCCTCGACTACCTGCGCGGGGACCGCAGCAAGGAGCTGACCGCGGCCGGCGCCGGGCAGTTCCGCAAGCGCACCGGCGTGCTGGGCGACATCATCGATTCCAGCCCGGCCTGGGTCGGCGCACCGTCATCGCCGTACAGCGGGCCGTGGACCGATGCCTTGTACAAGCGCGCCAGCCCGCCAGAGCCCGCCGGCAGCTACGACGCCTTCCGGCAAGCCAGGGCTCAGCGGCTCAACGTGGTCTATGTCGGCGCTAACGACGGGCTGCTGCACGGCTTCCGTTCCGGCTATTACAACGCCGCGGGAGCATTCGTCGGCAACGACGCCAGCAAGCCCAACGACGGGCGCGAGGTGCTGGCGTACATGCCCGGCGCGGTGCTCGACACCATCCAGTCGTCGAATGCGGCGCTCGCCTACAGTTCGCCGCAATACGTGCACAACCTGTTTGTCGATGCCACCCCCGGCACCGGCGACCTCTACTACGCCGGGGCCTGGCATACCTGGCTGGTCGGCGGCCTGGGGCCGGGCGCGAACCGCGGCGGCCCGCTCGCCAGCAAGACCGCGGCCGCGACCGGCGGCGCGCTCTACGCGCTCGACGTGACCGATCCGGAGCGCTTCAGCGATACCCCGGCGGCGGCCGGCGCCACGGTGATCGGCGAGTGGACCAACACGCTGCAGTGCACCGGCGATAGCGCGTGCGGCGACAACCTCGGCAACACCTATGGCACGCCCGTGATCCGCCGCCTGCACAACGGCCAGTGGGCGGTGCTGTTCGGCAACGGCCTGGGCAGCAAGAGCGGCTCGGCCGGGCTGTTCATCATGCTGGTCGACCCGGCCGACGGCGCGCGCAGCTTCCGCTATCTCGGCACCGGCTACGGGCCGCAGCAGGACCCGGCCGGCGCCAGCAGCCGCAACGGCATTGCCTATGTCACGCCGGCCGACCTCGACGGCGACCACATCACCGACTACGTCTACGCTGGCGACGTGTTCGGCAACCTGTGGCGCTTCGACCTGACCTCGGACAATCCGGACCACTGGCGCGCCGGCAGCCGCCCGCTGATGCAGACCGGCGGCAAGCCGATCTCCACCAGGGTGGCGGTGGGCTCGGTGCCCGGCACCGGAACCGGCGCGGCGGCGATGCCGCGCGTGGTGGTGGCGTTCGGCACCGGCCGCCGGCTGGAGCAGACCCAGGGCAGCGAAGCGGTGTTCGAGCCGGGCGGGCAGGGACTGTATGGCGTGTGGGACTGGGACATGGCGGGATGGAACGCGGTGGCCGGGGCACAGGCCCGCTATGCCTCGCTGGCCAGCGCCACGCGGCCGCTGTCCGGCGCCAACCTGACGCAGCAGTCGATTACCGCCGAAGGGCGCGCGGCCGGCAGCACGGTCACGGTGCGCACGGTCAGCGCCGGCAAGGTGTGCTGGCAGGGCTCGAACGCCTGCGCCAGCGGCAACAACAAGTACGGCTGGCAACTGCCGCTGCCGTCGGCCACGCGCGAGCAGGTGATCTACAACCCGGTGATCGCCTACGGCATGGTGATCGTCAACACCACCATCCCGCCCAGTTCGGCGCTGTCGCAGGCGCTGTCGTGCAATGCCGAGGTGCCGTCGGGCTTTACCATGGGCGTGTCGATGGGCTCGGGCGGCGCGGCCGCGCAGTCGTTCTTCAGCAGCACCAACAGCAGCACCTTCCCGTTGCTGAACAACGGCATCGTCAGCGGCATCGGCCTGAGCGGCACCGGCACGCCGTCGCTGGTGACGGCGAAGAAGCGGCCCTACCTGGTGCAGCAGACCGTGGGCGGCAGCGGCGCCATCACCCAGATCAACCCCGGCGCCAATGGCGCCGGCGCCCGCCTCAACTGGATACGCCTGCGCTGACGACCATGAAGCTGTCCGCATCCCCATCGCCGCGGCGTGCCGCCGCCGGCTTCACGCTGATCGAACTGATGATCGCGGTGGCGATCGCCGCGATCCTGGCCGCGATCGCCTACCCGTCCTACACCGAACACGTGCGCAAGTCGCGCCGCACCGACGCCAAGACCGCCTTGCTGGATCTCGCGGCGCGCCAGGAGCGGCTGTTCAGCACGCAGAACGTCTATGGCGGCACGCCTGCCGCGCTGGGATATGCCGGCGACGCGTTCCCTGTGGCGGTCCAGTCGGGCGGACAGGCCTACTACCAGCTGACGGTGGTGGCGGGCAATCCGGCCACCAGCTATACCGCGACCGCGGCGCCGGTCGGCCCGCAGGCGGGGGACGACTGCGGCAGCTATACCCTCAACCACCTTGGGCTGCAGGGGAACACGGGGATGCGCGCCGGCGTGGCGTCGGCGCAGTGCTGGTAGCGGAAAACGCGGGCGTCAGCGCTTGCCGCTGCCGGCGGTGACTTCGGCCAGCACGTCCGAGAATTCGGACACGTCCTCAAAGCTGCGGTAGACCGAGGCAAAGCGGATATAGGCGATCTTGTCGAGCTTGCGCAGCTCGCGCATCACCAGCTCGCCGACCTGGCTGCTGGGGATTTCCTTCTCGCCCAGCGCCAGCAGCTTTTCTTCGATCCGGGTGATGGCTTCGTCGATGGCTTCGGCCGAGACCGGGCGCTTGCGCAACGCCAGGCGCATCGAATCCTTCAGCTTGGCGCGGGCGTAGTCCACGCGCGAGCCGTTTTTCTTGACGATGGCGGGGAAGAACAGCTCGATCCGCTCATAGGTGGTGAAGCGGCGGTCGCAGGCTTCGCAGCGGCGGCGCCGGCGCACGGCATCGCCGTCTTCCGACATGCGGGTGTCGAGAACCTGGGTATTGGAATGACCGCAAAAGGGGCATTTCATGCCGGACCACCTTCAGTTGAACCCCATCGCCTTGTCCGTGTTGTCGTTCTGCGGCGGCGGGGCGGGTTGGCGAGGCCCGCGGCCCGCGCCGGGGGTGGCACGGACCGCGGAGCTGCCGGCCGCCCGTGCGCGTGCGCGCGGGCGGCCTGGTCGCGTCAGCCGTAGACCGGGAAACGCTTGGTCAGCGCCGACACCTGCTCGCGCACCGCGGCGATGTTGGCGGCGTCGTGCGGGTTGTCCAGCACGTCGGCGATCAGGTTGCCGACGATGCGGGCTTCTTCTTCCTTGAAGCCGCGCGTGGTCATGGCCGGCGAGCCGACGCGGATGCCGGAGGTGACGAACGGCTTTTCCGGGTCATTCGGAATCGCGTTCTTGTTCACGGTCAGGTGCGCCTCGCCCAGGATGCGCTCGGCTTCCTTGCCGGTGATGTTCTTGGCGCGCAGGTCGACCAGCATCACGTGGCTTTCGGTGCGGCCCGAGACGATGCGCAGGCCGCGCGCGATCAGGGTCTCGGCCAGCACCGCGGCGTTCTTCACCACCTGCTGCTGGTATTCCTTGAACTCCGGCGTCAGCGCTTCCTTGAACGCCACCGCCTTGCCGGCGATCACGTGCATCAGCGGACCACCCTGGATGCCCGGGAAGATCGACGAGTTGATCGCCTTCTCGTGCTCGGCCTTCATCAGGATCACGCCGCCGCGCGGGCCGCGCAGGCTCTTGTGGGTGGTGGTGGTGACGAAGTCGGCGTGCGGCACCGGGTTCGGGTAGACGCCCGCGGCGATCAGGCCGGCGTAGTGGGCCATGTCGACCATGAAGTAGGCACCAATCGACTTGGCCACCTTGGAGATACGCTCGAAGTCGATGCGCAGCGCGAAGGCCGAGGCGCCGGCGATGATCAGCTTGGGCTTCTTCTCTTGCGCCAGCTTTTCCAGCGCGTCGTAGTCGATGTCTTCCTGGGCGTTGAGGCCGTAGCTGACCACGTTGAACCACTTGCCGCTCATGTTCAGCGCCATGCCGTGGGTCAGGTGGCCGCCTTCGGCCAGGCTCATGCCCATGATGGTGTCGCCCGGCTTGAGCACGGCGAAGTACACGCCCTGGTTGGCCTGCGAGCCCGAGTTGGGCTGCACGTTGGCGGCTTCGGCGCCGAAGAGCTGCTTGACGCGGTCAATGGCCAGCTGCTCGACGATGTCGACGTACTCGCAACCGCCGTAGTAGCGCTTGCCGGGATAGCCCTCGGCGTACTTGTTGGTCAGCTGCGAACCCTGCGCGGCCATCACCGCGGGCGAGGTGTAGTTCTCGGAAGCGATCAGCTCGATGTGGTCTTCCTGGCGCTGGTTTTCCTGCTGGATGGCGGCAAAGACCTCGGGGTCGATCTGGTCGATCGTAAAACGGCTGCGTTCGAACATGGCGAAACTCGTCTGAAAAAAGGGAATCCGATGCAGGCATCGGGGGTAGGGCGCGCGGGGAAGGCTAGCGGCGACCGGCACCGGCGGCTTGGCCGTCGGCGCAGGGCGCACCCTGCTTCCCATTCGCTGCCCAGGCGAGCGGCAGGCATGACTCGCGTCAACGCCATGGCGTTTGGAAACTTCACGCCAGAGAACTTGCGCTTCCTCGTGGTAGTGCCCACTGACTTCGCCAGTCGCGCAAGATGGAATGGTTGCGCGCAGTGTAGCGCGAGGCGGCCGCCCGCCGCAAGCCGTGGACCCGCCAGACAAGCGCTGGCAAGGGCTGGCGCCGCCCTGGCCAGCAACTTGCTGTTGCAAAGTCGTCCTGCGGGTTTACACGAAACGGGTATCGCTCTCCGTTACAATCGCGGCCATGCCAAACTTTGTCTGGACCCTGCGGGTGTACTGGGAAGACACCGATGCAGGCGGCGTAGTGTTCTACGCCAACTACCTCAAGTTCTTCGAGCGCGCCCGCACCGAGTGGCTGCGCTCGCTCGGCATCGAGCAGCAGGCGCTCGCCGACCAGGCGGGCGTGGTCTTCATCGTCCGCAGCACGGCGGTGGACTACAATGCGCCCGCCCGGCTGGACGACCAGCTTGAGATCCGCACGCGCATCGACCGGGTCGGTCCGGCTTCGGTGCAGTTCACCCAGGAAGCCTGGCGTGGCGAACTGATGCTCGCGACCGGCGCGATCCGCGTTGGCTGCGTCGACAAAAGCACTTTCCGCCCCGCCCCGATCCCCGACCCCGTTCTAGCCACCATCAAGTCAGCACGATGAATCCCGTGACCGTCACGCAAGACATGTCGATCGTAACGCTGGTGCTCCACGCCAGCGTGCTGGCACAGGCCGTCATGGCGCTGTTGCTCGTCATGTCGCTGTTTTCGTGGACCTATATCTTCCGCAAGCACCTGGCGGTGCGTTCGGCGCGCACCCAGACCGAAGGCTTCGAGCGCGACTTCTGGGCCGGCGGCGACCTGCAGGCGCTCTATAACAGCGCCGTCAACAACCGCCACAACACCGGTGCGCTGGAACGGATCTTCGAATCCGGCATGGGCGAGTTCCTGAAGGCGCGCGAGCGCGGCAACGAGGCCGGCGCGCTGCTCGACGCCGCCCGCCGCGCCATGCGCGCGGCCTACCAGCGCGAGATGGACGTGCTGGAATCGCATTTGCCGTTCCTGGCGTCGGTCGGTTCGGTGAGCCCGTATATCGGCCTGTTCGGCACGGTGTGGGGGATCATGAACGCGTTCCGTGGCTTGTCCAATGTGCAGCAGGCGACGCTTGCGTCGGTGGCGCCCGGCATCGCCGAAGCGCTGGTGGCGACCGCGATCGGCCTGTTCGCGGCCATCCCCGCGGTGATCGCCTACAACCGCTATGCCACCGAAATCGATCGCCTGGCGATCCGCTTCGAGAGCTTCATGGAAGAGTTCCTGAACATCCTGCAGCGCCAGACCCGCTAACCGTATTCCCTATCAACGGTCCGGGCGCGAGCCCGGGCCGGCGTTTCCAGGAGTCCTGCAATGGCAGCCATTCAGCGCCGCGGCGGCTCGCGCCGCCGGGCCAGCGCCGAGATCAACGTCGTGCCGTATATCGACGTCATGCTCGTGCTGCTGGTCATCTTCATGGTGGCCGCGCCGATCGTCAGCCCGGCCACCGTCGACCTGCCCACCGTGGCCAATGCCACGCCGCAGCAGAAGGCGCCCCCGATCGTCGTCACCGTGCATGAAGACGGCCAGCTCACCGCGCGCGGCAAGGACACCGCCGGCAACGCCTTCGAACGCAAGCTCGACAAGCAGGGCCTGCTGGACTTCGTCCACCAGCGCCAGAACGAGAACCCGGACCAGCCGGTGGTGATCGCCGCCGACCGCGCGGTCAAGTACGAGGCGGTGCTGGACGTGATGTCGGTCCTGAAAGCCGACGGCGTCAAGCGCGTGGGCCTGATGGTCAAGTCCAAGACCTCCTGACGTATTGAAGCACCTATCCGATTGCCGTTGCGCTTGATGACGACCGCCGCCGCCTATCCCTACCAGCCGGTCAAGGAGCGGGGAACCCTGCGTTCCTTCCTGCTCGCGCTGCTCATGCACCTGCTGCTGGCCGTGGTGCTGTACTACGGCGTGAGCTGGCAGAGCAGCACCCCGGTCGGGGCCGAGGCCGAGCTGTGGGAGGAAATCCCCGCCGCCACCGCGCCCCCGCCGCCACGGCCGCAGCCGCAGCCAGAGCCCGAGCCGGTGGTGCAGCCGCGTCCGGCGCCGCCGCCGCCCCAGGTGAAGAGCAAGGTCGAGGACGACGCCGATATCGCGCTGGAGCAGAAGAAGCGCCGCGCCGAGGCGGCCGCGCGCGAAGAAGCCGAGCGCAAGGAAGCCGCCCGCAAGGAGGCTGAGCGCAAGGAAGAGGCGCGCAAGGAAGCGCTGCGCAAGGAGGCCGACCGCAAGGAAGCCGAGCGGCGCGAGGCCGAGCGCAAGGAAGCGCAGCGCAAGGACGACGCGAAGAAGAAGGCCGCGCAGCAGGAGCAGGAACGCAAGGAACTGGCCGAGCGCGAGCGCAAGGAAGCCGCCGAGGCCAAGGCCAAGGCGCAGGCCGATGCCAAGGCCAAGGCCCAGGCCGACGCCAAGGCGAAGGCGCAGGCCGACGCCAAGGCCAAGGCGGATGCCGACGCCAAGGCCAAGCGCGAAGCCGCCGCCAACGCCCAGCGCAAGAGCGAGCTGGCGCGCCTGCAGGCGCTGGCCGGCGGCTCCGGCGCGGGTGGCGGCGGAGTCGGCAACGCGGCCGGCGCCGGTGCCGGCGGTGGCGGCAAGGCTTCGCCCGGCTATGCCGACCGCGTGCGCCGCCGCGTCAAGCCGAACATCGTCTTTACCGAAGACGTGCCGGGCAACCCGACCGCGGTGGTTTCGGTGCAGCTGGCGCCGGACGGTTCGCTGCTGTCGGCGCGGCTGTCCAAGTCCAGCGGCAACTCCGGCTGGGACAATGCCGTGCTGCGCGCGGTGGAGCGTTCCGATCCGCTGCCGCGCGATGAGAACGGCAAGGCGCCGGCCAGCTTCACCATTACCTTCCGGCCGAAGGACTGAGTGACCGGCACGGCATGATTTGCAACATAATGCAACCTTCATCGCCGGGTTCCGGTCCCAGCGCTAGCATGACAGGTTGCCCGACGCAGCCGACGGTGCGGTATGCACACGGACGGGGCATGCGCCACGCGCTGCAATGCCGCATTTGCCCGTGTTGACGATTGCCCGGCGTGCCCGACGGTGCCCGACGAAACTTGAAATCGACTGAGGAGCAGCATGCGAAAGCTTTGGGCCCCCAACTGGCTGTCCGCGAGGCGGCACAACGCAAATCCCCCCGCATCCCGAGTCCCCGGGCGGCCGGCGCCGCTGGCGGGCCGGCGCGCGCTGATGGCGTGGCTGGCCGCAGCCATGACCATGGCCGCCGGCGCCGCGCACGCGCAGCTCAATGTTGAGATCTCCGGGGTCGGCAGCAGCCAGTTCCCGGTGGCCACCGCCAACTTCCAGGGCGAGGCCCAGGCCCCGCAGAACCTGACCGCGATCATCCGTTCGGACCTGGCCCGCAGCGGCCGTTTCCGCAACGTCGACCCCGGCGGCGCCACCGTGGCCGAGTCCGCCAATGTCGACCTGGGCAGCTGGAAGGCGCGCGGCGCCGATGCCTTCGTCGCCGGCAGCGTGACCCCGGCCGCGGGCGGCAAGTACGAAGTGCGCTTCCGCCTGTACGACACCGTCAAGGGACAGAGCCTGGGCGGGCTGGCCTTCACCGTGAACCAGTCGCAGCTGCGCGTGACCGCGCACAAGATCGCCGACTACATCTATGAAAAGCTGCTGGGCGAGCGCGGCGTGTTTGCCACGCGCCTGTCCTACGTGTCGAAGGTGGGCGGCCGCTACCAGCTGCTGATCTCCGATTCGGACGGGCAGAACGCGCAGGTGGCGCTGACCAGCAACGAGCCGATCATCTCGCCGTCGTGGTCGCCGGACGGCGCGCGCGTGGCCTACGTCTCGTTCGAGGCCAAGAAGCCGGTGGTCTACGTGCACGACCTGGCCAGCGGCAAGCGCACGCTGGTGTCGAACCAGAAGGGCAACAACAGCGCGCCGTCGTGGTCGCCGGACGGCCGCCACCTGGCGCTGGCGCTGTCGCGCGACGGCAATACCCAGGTCTACCAGGTCAACGCAGACGGCTCGGGCATCCGCCGCCTGTCGCGCAGCAGCGCCATCGACACCGAGCCGCAGTACTCGCCCGACGGCAAGAGCATCTATTTCACCAGCGACCGCGGCGGTGCGCCGCAGGTCTACCGCATGCCCGCCTCCGGCGAGGAGGGCGGCGCGGCGCAACGCGTCACCTTCAAGGGCAGCTACAACGTGAGCCCGCGCATTTCGCCGGATGGCAAGTACCTGGCGTATATCTCGCGCGGGGGCGGCTTCAAGCTGCAGTTGCAGGACCTGACCAACGGCGACGTGACGTCGCTGACCGATACGGCCAACGACGAGGCGCCCAGCTTCGCCGCCAACGGCAAGTACATCCTCTATGCCACCCGCGTGGGCGGTCGTGCGGTGCTGGCGGCGGTGTCCACTGACGGGCGTACCCGGCAGGTTCTGTCCCTCCAGTCCGGCGATGTTCGCGAGCCGTCCTGGGGTCCTTTCATGCAATAACAGGAGTCAACCACCATGGCCCAACTGATGACCAAAACCCTTGCCGTTGCCGCACTGCTGGCCCTTGGCGCCTGCAGCTCCGGCGTCAAGCTGGACGACACCGCCAATGCCGGCGCCGGTGCCGGCGGCACGGGTGCCGATCCGCGCGCCGTCACCCCGGTGACCGCCGCCGATCCGCTGAACGATCCGAACAGCCCGCTGGCCAAGCGCAGCGTCTACTTCGACTTCGACAGCTACACCGTCAAGGCCGACTACCAGGGCATGCTGGGCGCGCACGCCAAGTACCTGGGCACCAACCAGGGCCGCAAGATCCTGATCCAGGGCAACACCGACGAACGCGGCACCAGCGAGTACAACCTCGCGCTGGGCCAGAAGCGCGCCGAAGCCGTGCGCCGCTCGCTGGCCTCGATGGGCGTGCCTGACAGCCAGATGGAAGCCGTGAGCCTGGGCAAGGAAAAGCCCAAGGCCACCGGCCACGATGAAGCCTCGTGGGCGGAAAACCGCCGCGCGGACATCAACTACTGATCTGCGGACTGACCCTCCATGAAAGCACGCGTTTCCACCTTGTTGTGGCTCGCCGCCGTGGCCGGCGGCGGCATGCTGCCGCTGTCGCAGGCGCATGCCGGAGTGTTCGACGATGACGAGGCCCGCAAGGCCGTCATCAGCCTGCGCGACCAGTTCAACGGTTTCCAGGCGACCGCGACGCAGCGCATCGAGCAGAACAGCCGCACCCTGCTCGACATGCAGAACCAGCTCGAAGGCCTGCGCCAGGAAGTGGCGCGGCTGCGCGGCCAGAACGAAGTCCTGCAGAACACGGTGGACACGCTGCAGAAGCAGCAGAAGGACTACTACGCCGACCTGGATGCGCGCCTGAAGAAATTCGAGCCGCAGCAGGTCACGGTCGAAGGCCGCGAAGGGGTCGCGCAGCCGGGCGAAAAGCCCGAATACGATGCCGCGCTCAAGCAGTTCCAGGCGGGCGACTTCAAGAGCGCGGGGAATTCGTTCTCGGCGTTCGCGAAGAAGTACCCGCAGAGCCCGTACCTGCCGCTGGCACAGTACTGGCTCGGCAACTCGCTGTACGCGCAGCGCGACTACAAGGGTTCCACCTTCGTGCTGCAGAACATGGTCAACGCCAACCCGACCCACCCCAAGGTGCCGGACGCGATGATCGCCATCGCCAACAACCAGCTCGAGTCCGGCCAGAAGGCGGCTGCGCGCAAGACGCTGGAGCAGGTGGTGGCGAAGTATCCCGGCACCGAGGGCGCGCAGGCGGCGAGCAACCGGCTCAAGACGCTCAAGTAAGCGCCGGCGCCGCCCGCCACCGCAAGGCCCGCTTCGGCGGGCCTTTTGCGTTTGTCGCGCTAGAATATGCGATTCGCCTGAATGTTCTTGCGCGCCGCCCCGGCGCGAACCGCACCATGACCCAACGCGCCATCGTCCTGCTGTCCGGCGGACTCGACTCCGCCACCGTACTTGCCATGGCCCGCGCCCAGGGCTTCGAGACCTATGCGCTGTCGATGCGCTATGGCCAGCGCCATTCCTCGGAGCTGGAGGCCGCCAAGCGCGTGGCCGCGGCGCTGGGCGCCGTGCGCCACGAGATCGTCGACCTCGACCTGCGCCGCTTCGGCGGCTCGGCGCTGACCGACGACGCGCTCGAGGTCCCCACCGACGGCGCCAGCGGCGGCATCCCGGTCACCTATGTGCCGGCGCGCAACACCATCATGCTGTCGCTGGCGCTCGGCTGGGCCGAGGCGGTGGGCGGGCGCGACCTGTTCTTCGGCGCCAACGCGGTCGACTATTCGGGCTACCCGGACTGCCGCCCGGAATACGTCGCGGCCTACGAGACCCTGGCCAACCTGGCCACCAAGGCCGGCGTCGAGGGCGACCGCTTCCGCGTGCATGCGCCCATCATCGACATGACCAAGGGCGAGATCATCCGCGCCGGCATCGCGCTGGGCGTCGACTACAGCCTGACGGTGTCGTGCTACCAGGCCGACGACGACGGCCGCGCCTGCGGCGTGTGCGACTCCTGCCGCATCCGCCGCGCCGGCTTCGAGGCCGCCGGCGTGCCCGACCCGACCCGCTACCAGGCCGCCGCCTGATCCTGAGCCTGAGTCCGCCGTTCCCGCCCCATGCCTGAAATCGATCTTGCCGCGCTGTCGCGCTCGGTGCTGCTGAGCACCTTTGTCCTGACCTTCCTGTTCGGCGCGGTGCTGCAGCGCACCCACTTCTGCACCATGGGGGCGGTCTCGGACATCGTCAACATGGGCGACTGGAGTCGCATGCGCATGTGGGTGCTGGCGATCGGCGTGGCCATGATCGGCACCGGCGTGCTGGCCTGGAACGGCGCCATCGACCCGACCAAGACCATCTATGCCGCGAGCAAGCTGGCGTGGCTGTCGGCGCTGGCCGGCGGGCTGATGTTCGGCTTCGGCATGGTGCTGGCGTCCGGCTGCGGCAGCAAGACGCTGGTGCGCATCGGCGCGGGCAACCTGAAGTCGCTGGTGGTGTTCGTGTTCCTGGGGCTGTCGGCCTACATGACGCTGCGCGGCCTGTTCGGCGTGGTGCGCGTCAATACCGTCGACGCGGTGGCGCTGGCGCTGCCGACCACGCAGGACCTGCCGTCGGTGCTGGCGCAGGGCACCGGCGCGGCGCGTTCCGTGCTGCAACTGGGGCTGGGCCTGGCGCTGGGCGGCGTGCTGGCGGCGTGGGCGCTGGCCGGGCGCGGTTTCCGCACCTTCGACAACCTGCTGGGCGGCATCGGCGTGGGCCTGATCATCGTGGCGATGTGGTATGTGTCGGGTCACATGGGCTACGTCGCCGAAGACCCCAATACGCTGGAAGAACTGTTCGTCTCGACCAACAGCGGCCGCATGGAAAGCCTGAGCTTCGTCGCGCCGTATGCCTACACGCTCGACTGGCTGATGATGTTCAGCGACAAGAGCAAGGTGCTGACCATCGGCATCGTCAGCGTGTTCGGCGTGATCGCTGGCGCGGCAGCGTATGCGCTGGCCACGCGCACCTTCCGCTGGGAAGGCTTCGGCAATGCCGAGGACGTCGCCAATCACATGGTCGGCGGCATCCTGATGGGCGCGGGCGGGGTCACGGCGCTGGGCTGCACGGTGGGGCAGGGGCTGTCGGGCGTTTCGACGCTGGCGCTGGGCTCGTTCATTGCGCTGGCCGGCATACTGCTTGGCGCAGTGCTGGCGTTCCGCTACCAGATGTGGCGCCTCGAACGCATGGTGTAAGCGCGCTGGCGAGCCATGCCCTTGACACATCGAGAATCGCATCACTATAATCGCGGTTCTGTTTTTTCGGGTCGTTAGCTCAGTCGGTAGAGCAGCGGACTTTTAATCCGTTGGTCGCGTGTTCGAGTCACGCACGACCCACCAGATTCTTCAAGGGCTCCAGGGTAAGTATTGAAGTGAGTTACTTACCGTGGGGTCCTTCATCGTGGTTAAAAACGTGGGACCCCATACAGGCGGCCCCACCAATCACCATGACAAACAAAACCTATGACTTCGGATCGGGTCGTCCGCCCTCCGGGAGCTTTGCCCGGTTCGCGCCGTCCGCATAGGGTCGTCACCCTGTACTGATTTACTCCGATCCCCGCCTTAGCCGCCCTCGGTATCTCCGGGTTGCGGCTTCCAGCCGCCCGGTTCCCATGAGTCCGGCATAGGGCCGTCACCCTGTACGGATTTACTCGGCGTGCATCAGCCGGTCCAGGACATCCGCCGCCTTCTCGCCCGCCCGGTCAGGGCACAGATGGGCGTACTTCTCAGTCATCTGCGTCGAGCTATGCCCCAGGATGTTGGCGATCTCCGCCAGGGAGATGCCCGCCTGGGCCAGCCGGCTCGCGTAGGTGTCCCGGAAGGTATGGGGCGTCACCCGACCGACCTGGGCCGCGTTCTCGTTCAGCCCGCACTCTTCGATAGCCTGCTGAATCTTCTTCGTGGCGTGGCCGCGCGGCTCGTCCTCACGAGAGTAGGCCATGGTGCCCCGAGCGACCGCTACCTGGGCCGGGAAGACGTAGGTGCCCGGCGTGGCCGGCTTGCGCCGCCTCAGGATCGCCGCAGCACGCTTCGTGACCTTCAGCCAGGACCTGTTCCGAGTCTTGCTCCGCTGGAGGTCGATCATCACGTCCCCCTCCAGGCTCACCTGGTCCCACCGCATCCCGGCGATCTCCGAGTACCGCGCCCCGGTGTCCAGCAGCAGGGTGCTGAGCTCCAGCGCGTCGATCCAGGCGACGTCCTCGGGCCTCACGCGCTCGCGCATGTAGCCCAGCAGCTTCTCTTCCTCGGCCAGGGTGAGCCAGCGGGTCTTCGGGGGCGTCTTTGGCATCTTGGCGCTGGCCGCCCGGTTCCGCTTGGCGTCCCAGATGATCGCCCGCGCCGGCATGGAGACTCCCATGGCCTCCGCGAATCCCAGGAGCGACTGGACCAGCGCCATCTCACGGTTGATCGTGGAAGGCGAGTTGCCCTCAGTCAAACGCTCCCGTTTAAGGCTCAGAAGGTCGGCCTGGGTGAGCTCATCGACCATCATGGTCTTGCTCAGGCCGTACCGCGCGTTCTCCCGTGGGGTCCACTCGCCGCCGTCGGGATGGCCCTTGATCTTCGTCCAGACCAATTCGGTCCCGAAGAGCTTGCGGACGCGGCTGGCGTTGTTGCGCGTGTCGCTCAGAACCTTCTGGGTCTCAGTGAGCCACATCTGGGCGACAACGTACAGGGTCAAACGCTTCACCCCTAGCGCGTCGCGGCGCATGGCCTCTGCGGCCTCCAAGCGCTTTTGCGCTTCGATCTGGCGAGCCTCCGACGGGTTGTCAGTCCCGGTTGCCCCCCGGAACCTCTTGCCCTTCAGGACGAACTCGTACCAGTATCCGGCCCCATCAGGCCGTTTGTAGATGCTCATGGCTCCCTCCCGACAATTGCTTGACCATCTCGTAGACCTCCATGTGGACGCCCGTGCGGTCAGCATTCCACCGCAGCGCGTTCGCGCCGAAGACGTCCGAGACCGTGATGTAGCCGTCCGGCATGGCCGACACCAGGAGCTCCGAGTCCGCGAGCTCTACGTTGAAGAATGCCGCGTCGTGCTCCACGTACAGCGGCCCCACTTTGCACCAGCTAACGTCAGTGAGCATCCCGTGCACGGCGCACGCTCGGGCGACCGGGCGCTGACATGACTGTTTTTGGGGCTTTGGGGAGGCGTTCGGCAACATAAGGGTCTTTTCCCGTCAAACATTGATAAATGAACGGTTGGCAGTAGTACAAGTACGTCATTGCAAACTCGTCAGGTTTCACCTCCAGGACTTCCGCCCAGAGGCGAAGGTCGTGCGGAGGCAGTGCGCTGGCGCCTCGCTCAATCTGCGACACCATGGCGGCGTACGCATAATTGACCTTGGACGACATTTCTAATTGTGTGTACCCCAGGGCCTCGCGGCGCTCCTTGATCCACGCTCCGAATCGGCCGCGTAGCACGGCGTTACTCGAATCCAGCTTGACAGTCATGGTGATCTCCAAAGAACTCAAATTGTAACTCAGGAGGACAGCTACAAACTTCAGGAGCGGATTCTATCGGGCGGAATACAACAGAGTCACTCACTTCATAGCTGCCATCGCATTATCTGCAACAGCTACTCGCGCAAGGCTCTCTTATAGACCTCCTATGGTTCTATAGGACGTCTATAAGACAGTCTTAAGGATTCCTCTCGGCCCTTGCCATGTACTGATTTACTCGGCAAAGACTCGGGGAATCTCGTATCGGTTTTGACCCCTCTTCCGGCGTGCCCCAAACGGGTGCGGCACATTCGGAATGGGGACTTTACGTCGCTCAAGAATGGGGCGATACCCCACCCCTGCGTGATACGCTGTACGGCTTTATCTGGGCTGTAATGGCGACCCCTAAGGCTCAGAAGGCGGCGCTCAAGTAGGTGACTCGAACGTCGCCGGGAGGCCAGGGAAGCGCACTACTCGAAACGTGGGGACGACGGGCCGCGCCGGGTCGCGCCTCGGGGCCTGTAGCGCGGCAGGGTAGCCAGCATGCCGTGCGGGGCGTTCTCCATGCCCCCGAAGGGCGCAGTCAGACGGCGGCGGACCTCCCCGACCCAAGCGCGTACGCTTGCCGCGCCGTACCGCCTGTACGGATGGTCTCGCGGCCCACGCAGACCCAATGCCCGCGCACTATGCAGACGTGCGGGGGATCACTGTAAAACTGCGGATTGACGGGCAGGCCCCAGAGGCGCTGCTGTGCGTTCATTGTCATGGTGTGTAGGGCAGTGAGCCCCGGACCGCGTTATGCGATCCTGGGGCGTCTGGTGAAGTCTCAGCGGGAGATAAAGACGTCCTGGAGCCCGATGCGGGCGCGAGGGAACAGGGAGCGGATGTGCGCGAGCATCTCGCCCGGCGTTTCACCGGGCCGCAGATTGAACGCGACGAACCACCACGTAGCCCGCTTGCGGCCCATGCCGACCTTACGGTCCTGCGCGGCCAGGACGTCAAAGATTGCCTGCGCGTTGTCCTCGCCTTGCACGTTGAGGGCCACGCGTACCGGCCTTGGTTTGCTCGGCATGTCATCGCCCCTCTAGGAACTCGATGACGTCCCGCGCAAAGGCGAGGGTCACGTCCCATCCCCAAGCGCGTTTAAGCGCGTCCTGTAGATGCTCGGCGGCGTTGAGAGAGTCCGCGCCCGGCGTCATGAACCCCAGGGCCATGCACTCCAGGTCGCGCGGTAGGAACTTGATCGCCATGGCGTCACCCCCGGTTCAGGAAGTCCGCGAACGCGGGCAGGGTGAAGACCACGAAGGCGCAGCACGTCCAAACGATCTCAGGGACGCGCCGGGGCAGGGTGCGGCGCTGGCGGGTCATCAGTAGCCCCCCAGGAGCGTCACGGTCATGCCTTCGAAGTCGGCGCGGAATGTCAGACCACGGGCCACCAGGGCTGCCACGCCGTCATAAAACGCCTGTTCGGTGCGGTAGATGATGGTCATTGCGCGTCCCCCTTACGCGATGCGTTGTAGAGGTCCGCCGCCCGTGCCATCCGCGCAAGTTCTTCGCGGGCGATGCGCTTGCCCTCGGCGTTCCCGGATTCGATACCGACCAGCAGATACGGCAGGACGGCGCTCCAGGTCGGCGTGACGTCGATAACGCGCTGCGCGTCCTGGTTCGCTTCGTGATCCGCGCGGATGCGGTCAACTGTTCGTGTCATGGTGAGTCCCTTGTCATGTAGCCCGCTCAAATGCGCCCGCAGGAACCCCCTCGCAAGGGGCTCGCACTGACGCACTCAGGGTGCGGACTGTTCCGGGTCAATGCGCCCGCTAGAGGCCCCGCAGGGCCTGTAACTGGAGCACTGTGGAATGGGCGAAACGCGCTACCTCAGCGGTAGTAGTAATCGCCTTCCTGCCCGTTATGGCCCAGGGTCACGCGGACGTACGTGTAATCCATCTTGAGCTCGCGGGCGGCCTGTTCCCAATCAATGCAGTTGTTCGGCCACTGAGCGCCCTTCGTGACCATCCCGCAGTCCTCCGCAAGTTCCTGTGCGTAGTCCTGGAAGTGGTCCTCTGCGATGAGGATGTCCGGGTACCAGTCGCCGCGCCACTGGTGATTGCCGCCGTATCCACGCAGTTCGTCCAGCAGGGCCAGCAGTTGCGACAGTTCGTGCGCCTCTTCGGATGCGTCCCACTCGCGCATGGCGGCGCTGGAGTCCTCCGCGAGTTCTGCGTCTTCCTTCTGGCTCTCCAGGTCCTCTACGCGGTCGGTGATGTCGCGCAGGTCCAGGATGTCGGCATGGGTGATTTCGGTAGTCATGGTGTGTCCTTGTGTCTGTTGTGGTCGTCTGTCCGGGTCAATGCGCCCGCCGTAGCCGCCCCGTGAGAGCGGCTAGAACTGGAGCACTGCGAAATGGGCAAAACGCGCTATCTGTGACCGTAGACAACCAGGGTCCAGGCTCTTCTCCTACGCGGGGCCGTCATTCGACACCTCGCACTGGCAGGGCGATAACGTCTGCGACGTCTGCCAGGGTCAGGGCCTCAAGAGGTGCGGTAGGAGTGCGGCGGCAGAATCGGACAAGGGACTCTGCTGTGCGGCGCTTCGGGGCCTTGCGGCGCTTGGGTTTCGTTTGGTGTGTCATGGTGTTTCGTTGCTGCGGTGAAGTGAGTTGCTTAGGAGTTCACATAGTGCCAAGCGCATCACAGTAAGTCAAACGCTTCACTTAGAACCCGACTGAATCGTGGGGTTATCCTTCTCCCACTCTTCGCCCGTCTCCAGGTTCACCACGCGCACGGCCGCAGGGCAGTAACGCACGGCGCTGGAGAAGTCCGGCGAGCTATACACGGTCTTGGTGCCGTCCTGGCGCGTCGCGGCGAAGAGCGGCCATTCGGCAGGGTTGGTGTTCTTAGCGCCCATGGCGAGCCCCGAGCATCGGATAGACCTTGATACGGCTACGCGCGTCCGTGGTGAAACCGCCCGTGCGCAGTTGCAGGACGTCGAAGCGCTGCCCTTGCAGGCGGAGTGCTGCGGAGTAGCCCGGCACCTCATCGTCTGCGAGCCCGAACACGCCCCGATTCACGGCTACCCGAGCCTTGCGGAAGTCTTTGCGGTTCATGGTGAGTCCTCAGAAGCCGATTTGATCGAAGTGAGCGGCCATGAGGCCGTAAGCGTTCGCCGTGGCGGCGTCCGCGTCCACCAGACGCCCGTGACGGAAGCGGGCGCGGTGCATGGTCCCCTCCCACGAGATGTAGCCAGAGTGGCGGCTACCGAAGAGTGCAGCTATCCAGGCGTTGAACATGGTGTGTTTAGTACGTTGTTTGTTGATGAGCCTTCATAGTAGAGGCGGGCGCCGGCCATGTAAAGCGAATCGCTTAGAAGTTGATTGCTTTGTAGGGGTATTCTCAGGCCGCGCGATGAGCCATGACTTGCCGGGCGATGCCGTGCGGCATACCTCAGACGGTCACAGGCAAGTCATGGCGAGTCGAGCGGAACATAGAGAGGGTCTCTAGCGGAGGGAGTGGATACTCCCCCATCCATCCCCCATCTACGGCTTAGGGACGGTCTTAGAGACGTCTTAAAGACGGGCAGGGCCTCTCTATCTCATAGACCGGCCCAGCGGTACTACCATGTACTGATTTACTCTGAGGGTGCCTCTCCCCGACCTTCCCCGCCCTCTCCCCGACGTCACCAGACGTCACCAGGACGGCCCCGCGATCCATGCGCATCGCACCAGCGCGAGCGGAGGCCGCAGGCCGTAGCGAGCCTATAAGAGGGCAGGACGGCCCAGGACGCATAGGACCGCCTGCGATGCCCCCGGACGCCGGAGACGCTCCAGGACGGCCCAGGACCGCCCAAAACAGGAAACAGAGGCAAGCAAGTGCACGCGTTCGCGCTCTCGCCAAACCTCTGTCCTGGTGCTGCCTGCCGTCCCGCGCCGTCCTGGAGCCCATCGGATGCGGCGTGAGTCCCATGTATCCGCTGGCCGCAGGGTGCAAGCCATTGATTCGCAAGGGAATTGCCGACGCTCACGGGCCGTCGTGGGGACGCCCGAGGTCCCACGGTACGGCTAGGCGTGGCCGATGCGCCCCTCGATCCGGCCAAGGGGGCCTGGGGGCGGCAGGGGGGATTCGCGTTCGCGCGGCCACGCAAGTCACTACGCGCTACTGCGCCCAAAATTTTCTGGGGAATTCGCCATGGCCCCTGGGGCCTCACGAGACGCTCCAGGACGGCCCCTACCGGCGGCAGGGTGTCTCGGTGACTCCCCGCGCCTCCAAGCGCTCCTGGGCCTTCCTAGCGCTTCGTGGACTCTCGATACCAGCGCCGGGCTGCGCCAGCGACAATCGTGGGGTACTTGATGGCGTAGCCGGTGCCGGCCCGGAGGTCCTCAAGACTCACCAGGACCTTGTGGGGATGGTCGATCTGCTCCCACTCCTGGACCAGCCGGTTGCACAGGTAGTCGAAGTCGCAGTCGCTCAGGACGTGGACGTCCTCGACGTAGTACAGGTAGCTGGACATCAGGTAGGTGACCAGCCGCCCGTTCGGGGTGTCAGGGATCGTCACGACTTCTGGACGGCCTGACGCTCCCAGCCCCGGTCCTCCATGCAGTCCTGGATGTAGCCGGAGAGCTTGGCGGCGTGCTGGAGGCGAATCTGGTCGATGGTGTACCCGTTGCGGGTGTCCATCGGACCGGCCTCGTGGGAGGCGACCTCACGGCACGCCTGGAGGTCCGAGCGCCAGTGGCCTGGCTTCTCCATCTTCGTGTTGACCCATTGAGTCTGAGTGCCGCATCCGGCGAGAACCAGGACAGCGGCGGTAACCAGCAGCGACTTCATAGTGACCCTTCTTGTTTGATTTGATTTTGCCGATAGTTTACGAGGCTATCGGCGGCTTGGCTATCACCCTTGATAGCGGACGTTGGCGCCTACCCGCTCGTCGTCCCAATCGTCCCAGGACGTCCTGCCGTCCTCCAGGTCCCGCACGTAGCGGTCCAGGAGCGCCTGGAGCTCGGCGTCCTTCATGTCCTTGGCGGCGCTGGCGACGTCGATGCGCAAAACCTTCTGCATTTCGGACACTGCGCCGGCCAGGGCGTCCAGGCGGTCATCGTGGGCCAGGGCGCCGCGCTCGCGGGTGATGTGGGTCAGTTGGTACATCAGGACCGCATCCATCGCCACGGTCTCGTCCACGACGAGTCGGTGACTCCCCATGACGGGTTCCAGGGTGTCGATGATGCGGACTTCCTTCTGAGCCCTCGACCACTCAGCCTCGCGCACGGTGCAGCCCGAGGTGTCCCCAGGCTTCTCCGCCGGCCATACCTTCGCCAGGATCGGCTCGAACGCGCTAATCCAGACTCCAGGGGCGAAGTTCGGCTCGATGACGATCTCGTTGACGTTGTGATGCTTGGCGACCTCTGCGACCTTCTGCATGGCGGCGCCAGGATCGCCCTGGATGCCCCCGGTCTCCACGGCGTACATCATGCCGTTCAGGGCCTTCAGGACCGCGTAGCCGGTCTCGTCCTTGCCCCGGCCCGACGGGTCCACGAACACCAGGCTTTGCTCGTAGGGCGCCCAATCGTTGTCGATGAAGAGCGGGGCGAGCCACGTGTCTCCGGTGAACCCGTAGTTCTTGAGGTCGATCCGCTTGTTCCGCCCGTTGGAGTCATGCCCCCACGAGACGGTCATCGGCGCCTTCAGGAAGTTACAGGCCATCACGATCAGGTCGTTCTGCTTGAGCGGGTAGCGCTCGGCGTCCGACAGGCTCGTGTCCAGTTGGAACTGGAGGGCGAAGTAGGCGCGGCCCTTTGTCTCCCGGTTGGAGAGCTCGACTTCATCGAACCGCTCGGGGTCGGTCGGCATCCACTCCAGGGACGGCTCCAGGTCCACCACGCGGGCGCGGGGAGCGAGGCAGTCCAGGGGAGTCTCTCGACCCTCGATCTGGAACTTGTAGGAGTCGCGCTTATCCTTGCGCGGGTAGCGGGCCGGGAGAATCCAGCCCATCGCTCCGCCTTCCTTGATGAGCTTGGTGTAGATCGACTCTTCGGTCTGGGGCGTCCCCAGGAAGATCACGTCGGCCCCGCCAGTCACCTTGATAGCGGCGAACTCGTTCGTCTTGTGCAGCAGGCGCTCACGGGCGTCTTCGGTCCGCGAGTTGTCCACGACCTCGATGTCATCGGGAATGATGAGCGTGGCGCGGGAGCCGGTGATCTGGCCCGTGATACCTACGGCCTTCACCGAGGGGCTTTGGGAGATCGAGGCGCCATTGACGTCGAAGGACCACGCGGTGTCGCGTTGGTCGTCCCGAGGCCGCAGACGCTCGAAGAGGTCCATGGTCATCAGGATGTTCTTCGTCATGGAGACGAATTCCTTGGCCTTCGCGCCCGAGGCGGAAAGGACGATGACCTTCTCCTTCACCGGGTCCCGGTAGAGGCGCCACAGGACGAACGCGGACGTCAGGAAGGACTTCCCGATGCCGCGGAACGCCTCGATGATGTCTTCGCGGAACTTGGACTCGGGGTTACCCATCCGCGTCCAGCCGGTGCGGTTAGGCTCGATAGGCTCGTGACCGAACCACTCGATGATCTCTCCGGTCTCGTCGTTCCGACCGTAGCCGGCCCATCCGAACTGGAGGAACCGACAAATGTCGTACTGCGCCGGGGTCGGCTCGGGAAGCCCGATGTGCTCCCAAATCAGGTACACCAGATTTCGGAAGTCCTCTCGTAGCGGGTCGTCCGACTCCCACCACCAGGGGCGGGTCACAGCTTCGGACATAGAGCCTCCGCGAGCATCAAGACGTCCTCGTGGCTACCGTCGCCCTTAGCGCGGTTGTAGAGCCAACAGACGACTTGGGTGTTGGTCGGGGTGTAGTCCAGCGACGGGTCGATTCGGTCGATGGACGGGGCAAGCGCCCGTGCGCCAGTGCCGCTCCTGCCAATTACGAACGGGAGACCCGTTACAGCGCAGGCGCCACGCACGATGCCGGCCTCGATTTGCTCCACCGATACAGTCACCGGGCGGCGTTTCCGGGCGCCGGCAATCAGCCTGTTGGCGACGCCACGAGGCGTCTCCAAGAGACGCGCGGCGGTATCTGCGGACCAGCACGGCTTGCATTTGCCCTTTACCTTCCCGCCGTAGGCGTAGAAGTCTGTGAGGGGCTTTTGTGCCCCGCACTTGGCGCACGTCTTCACTGGACGTGCCGAGCTCCGAATGGCATCTGGCGCTCGAAGCGCTCCAGGAGGCCCGAGGACTTCCCGGTGGCCGGGAGATTCTCTTCGGGCTTGGCGGGCTTCAAGCCCATGAGGTCCTTCAGGTAGCCCTTGACCACGGCCAGGAAGCCGTTGTCCGGGGGACCCATTACGACCTGTCCGGTCGTCGGGTCGATCACGGGGCCGTCCTTACCCACCAGGGGGACGCCCGTCAGCCCATCAAGGAGAATGTTCTCGAACTTCTCCCGGATGCGCGGCTCGTTTTTCGACAATGAGTTCCTTTCGCCAGTAGAGGGTCTCGTTGTGGCCCCAGGGTTCTGCGGGGTCGTAGAGACGGAAGCCCGCCCGAATCAGATTGTTCGAGGACGGGGTGTTCATGACGATGGTTGTGGAGATGCAGGCTTTGACACCCAGGCGCTTTGCCAGCGCGAGGCGTCGGGCCAGGAGCTTCTTCTGGAGGCCCAGGCCACGGTGCGACGCGAGGACGCCGCAGCGGCTGAAGTAGATGACGTCGAGTTCGGAGTGGGCGTGGCGCATCCCTGCGAATGCCACGGGGTTCCACCCGTCGAAGACGATCCACCACCAGCCGGTCAGGTAGTCCTCGTGACTGTCGCCGGGGAACGTCAGGGTGTGCAGTGCCCGCAGGGCCTCGGCGTGGTGCTCGGAGGCCCGCAGGATGCGGAAGGTCACTGCGACCCGCCGGCCTTCAGGTGGATCACCTTCTCCAGGAACTGCTCGCCCAGGACAGCAGACGCTGCGGCGAGGCCCAGGAGGGCCATCTGCGACAGGCCGGGGATGAACGCCAGGAGCGAACCTGCGGCCACGGCCAGTCCTGCGGAGATGATCGAGCGTCCGATGGCGAGGCGCCACGTGAACCGCTCGTTCGAGGCCAGGAGCTTACCCAGGCCGATGATGACGCCCATGCCCGTCAGTAGCAGCAGGAACTGCTTCAGGGAGAACTCGCCGTTCATTACGCGGCGTCAGCCTTCGGCTTCTTGGCGCCCGTGGCCTTCGGGGTCTTGGGCGCCTTGTCCGCCTTCACCGGGGGCCACACTTCGCCTACGCCGACGATCTCGGCCACGTCCACTTCGGCGGTCAGGACGCCGGGGACGCTCACTTGCTCGCCGGGGAAGGTCACTGCCGACACGACGCCGTTGGCGGTCCAGATGAATGCGGTCTTGTTTGCTTCTTTCATGTTCAGGTAAGAGTTGAGTTGTTGGGTGATGCTTATCCGCCGTTGGGGATTCGGAACCAGCTAATCCATAGCGTGCTCCCCGCATCGGAAAGGACGCCTGACGACACGTTGCGATAGAACACACTAACGGTCCCTGTCGCAGGGATGGTGATGTGACCGACTACATCGATGTACTGATTGGGGACGGTCACGAACTTCGTCATGTACTCGCGTACGCCTCCGGATTCTGACGGACCCACAAGGTACTCAAGCGCAGCCGTCCCGCTGGACGACGCGTAGCAGTGGACCATAAGGCCCATTTCGGATGCGTTAGGGGGGACCCGGCTGATAGTCATGTTGACAGCGGCCCCTTCGGCCCCGGATGACGCCCCGCGCGTCCCCATCGAGAGCGGACCGTTGAACTTGACCATCGACCCTCGAACACGGCAGCTGCTCACGACGGTGCCGCTCCAGTACACAGTGAATCCGTAGGCCCAATGCGTGTACCCAGGGGGTAGCGCCGGGGTCGACGCCGCCGACCAGATAGCTGATAGGGTCGTCCCGTTCCAGATGAAGTACCAGTGAATCCAGCCAGCCGGAAGCGCAGATGAGGTGTCGCGGCCTCCAGCCGTTGGTCCTGCCGAGTTTGGGTTGGCTGTGATGTTCCCGATGGAGGTGATGCGGACAATCGCCCCGGTGCCGGACGTAAGGAGGACGGAGGATGCCGTGGCAGTTACCGGAACGGCGCCTGTCAGCATGTCGGCAGACAAACCTGTAACGGTGCTTAGGCCAATTGCGGCAGCGTCCACGTACCCTTTGCTCGCGAGGTGGAGTGGGTCTGTCGGCGTACTATCCTTGGCCTTCTGGTGCCCCGTAAACTGGACACTCCCGTCCTTTACCACGGCGATACCTGACAGCGCGTTTATCGCACTCGTGGCCTCAGCTGAGTTGTCCAAAGCCGTCTGTGCCTTCGCGTCGATCCCGTTGGCTGTGGACTGAGCGGCGTTGGCCGTCGCGACAGCCGCCGACGAGTCGTCCAGAGCCGTCTGCGCCTTCGCGTCGATCCCGTTCGCCACGCTCAGTGCATTGTTCGCCGTCGCAGTAACCTCCGTGAGATTGACGGCGGCGTCATCGGCAGCTTGCTGCGCCTGTGTTGCGCTTGCGGCTGCGGCGGACTCCGAGGCAATGGTCGCGTCTCGGGCAGCCAGGGCTACGTCGCGGGCGGCCGTGGTGATCTCCTGCGCCGCCTGGGCCGAGTCTCGCGCCGCCTCAGCAGCAGTCTGTGCATTTCCGGCCTCACCAGCCGACAGGCTCGCAGACTGAGCGCTGGCGGCTGCGGCGGCCTTCCAGACCTCGGCAGCGTCCCTCGCGGCCTCGGATGCTGTCTGCGCATTCACAGCGGCGCTACGGGCGGACTGAGCTTCCGTCATGGCTGCCTCGGCGGCCTCTACGTTAGCCGGGACGTCAGAGTACAGCGTGATGAGGTCCGTGACTTGGGCCGCGAGCTCCTTCAGGAAACTCTGCGTCGGCACGATGGCGTACCCGACGCCTTGGGCCGTGGTGCCCTGGTAGGGCTTCTTGAGGATGAACTGGAGCGACGATGTGATCTCTGCGATCTCATAGAAGATGTTCGCCCCATCCTCGGGGACAAACATGTCACCAGCTTTGACCTTCGTGAGGAAGGACGTGCCGGTCCCGATGACCGCCGCTTGCCCGTTAGTGAGCGCGACAGTACCGGCTGCATACCATGCCATTGATCTCCTTTACAGACCCATGACGTCTGCGATGATGATGAATTGGGGAGGGACGAATGAGCCCGGAGAGGCGTCCCCAGGAATCGAGGCGACCGGCACGTAGGCCATCTGGCACCCGTCCTGCCGATCACGTATCCCCGCGTAGAGCGCCTGGGAGAATTGGGCCTCAGCGTTGTCGTACGCGAGTTGCTCCCCGGAGCCTGGGTTGGACGCGCAGACGGCGTATGAGCCCGCAGGGAGGCCCGCGTAAATCCAGGGCGTCTCGTAGAAGTTGATAGGCTGGACCGACGCGGCGCCCGGCTGAACGACTCCGGCCACCCTCAGGGGCTTGTGTTGGTCCCCAAACGTCTTGTTGCCATTGGCGTCGTAGATTTCCAGCCCGAATGACTGCGCGAGCCAGACGGGCTTGTCGAACACGTAGGTCGTGATGGTCGCCGGGTCCAGCGTCCCGAACGTCCAGGTCCACGTCCCGTTGCCGTTGTTCTGGCAAGCCTTGATGCACGCCGACGCCGTAGGCTTCATGAATAGCAGCGGGGTGTCGCAGGGCAGCGTGAGCGTCCCTTCGTATCCCCGTGATCCATTGACGCCCGTGACGGTCGTGTTGACCTGGACCTTGTACCGGAGCGACAGATTCGCCCAGGTATCATCGACTTGCACAGTTCCCCATGTGTTCCACACGGTAAGTCCTGCGGTCATCGAACTCCTGTGAAGACCATGTAGTTGATGTTGTTGTAGTAGCGCCCCGTGCCGTCTGGAACTCCGTCGGGCAGCGGGAACGACCAGAAGAGTCGGTTGCCTGAGAGGGAGAACGATGCCTCCCCGACGGGTTCCGCTGGACGGTTCGTTGCCACTGCGGCAAACCACGGGTCGCCTGTGTTCGTCCCAGGGATGTCGTAGTACCCGGTGTTCTTGCCGGTGTAGAACATCCCCGTGATCCGGGCGAGCCGGTGCCCGATGTCGAGAACCAGGGCGCCGTTCTGGTCAAACACTTGAAGACCCGCCGGCATCACCAGACCCCCAGGCGAACGCGCATGACGTTGTTCCCGTCATAGACGCGGTAGGAGTAGGAATCGAGCTCGGAGCGTTGCCCGGACGTCGCCGTGCGCAGCAGCCCGATGTTCGCGCTCAGCGCCGAGAGGCTTGGGGTCGTGATGCCGCCGGGGGTGATCTTCGTGCCGAGTCCGCTTTCCTTGTACGGCGTCAGGCGGGTCTGCCCTGGGCTGGCCTCGGCCACCATGGGCTTCATGAAGAAGCCCCAACTGTCGGCGTTGCCTGCGTAGGTGTCGTACTTCCCGACATGCAGCCGCGCGGAGCACGCTCCGGCGGGGGCGCGGTGAATCCCCCCGATCCTCTTGAACAGGGCCATGTTCTGCCCGCCACCGAACTGAGCCGGGTTGAACAGGTCTGGATAGGCCACCTTGTCGAGCGGAGAGATTGCCAGGGACGCCCCCGCCGCCGTGAAGTACTCAAGCATCACCAGGGTCGTGCAGCGGTGAGCGCCTGAGTAGACTGAGTACTCGTAGTCGGTGCCCTCCTGTACAGAGAAGACCGTGCTTGAGAACAGGGCGTATTGCTGCGCACCAATGTTCCCCGTGGGTCCTAGTTGCCGGATGAACAGTCCCTTGGTCCCATTGGGGAACCATACGGACACGCCCCCGCCGTCACTGTCCCCAAACGAGACTGAGGCCCCTGGGATTCCGTTCCACGAGCCCCATCCGTTCGGGACTCCACCGTTGACGTCCACCATCGAGGCGTTCGGGACGAGGTTGCCCCCGAAGTTCACATTGACCTCGCGGGCCGTCAGGGTGCCGGCCTTGATCTTGTCGCCGGTGATCTCGTTGGCCTTGATGCTGCGAGCCTCGACCGACCCGTCCACCAGGAGACGGCCAGGGTACGTACGGTCCCCCATGACGTTCGCCGGGATGATGAAGGTCGGTGAGCCGTCCACGTTGCCCGCCGTGAAGAGCGGCTTGAGCGGGCCATCGACAGACGCCGGGTCCGCGAAGACGAGGCGGTTCGCCATCATCACGATCTCGGAGCCGCTCATGTCGTCGTTCGACGTCGCGGCGAGCCCGATGGCGGCCATGACAGCCTTGCCGTCGGCACGCTGCACCTGGGCCTTGAGGGTGTACTGCGCATTCAGTCCGGTCACCTTGCCGTCTACGGCGGTGATGGACGTCTGCATGTCCTCAATGACCTGGGCGAGGTCCTCACCGATCTGGGACTGAAGGGAGGTGATCTGCTGCGCCAGCGCTTCGTCGGCGCTCACACGAGCAATCTGCTCCGTCTGAATCTGGGCGGTGATGTCCTCATTGATCGTCGCCTGGAGCGTATCGACGCGCTTTGCCAGCGCCGAGTCTTGCTTCACCGACGCGACAGCGGAGTTGATGATAGACGCGGCCAGCCGGTCGGAGTCGTCTTCCCCGTCGCCGTCCTCCCCTGAGAGCTCCAGGTTGTCCAGGGTTGCCTGGATCGTGTCGGTCTTGGCGGCCAGCGCGGAGGTCTGCGTGGTCAGGAGGTTGATGTCCGACGCCACCGACGCCCTGAGGTTCTGAGCGTCGAGCTCGACCACATCCAGGCGCTGCGAAAGAGATGACGTTGCCGCTTCGCGGTCCTCGATCTCCTTGAGAATCTGTTGGTGCAGCGCATCGGCCTCGTTGCCGATGACCGTGATCTGAGCCGAGAGGTCGTCCAGGGTCTGTAGCCCGGACGTGAGGATGGCTTGGGACTGCGCAATGGAATCCAGGGCGCCCGAGACCGTCTCGATCTCGTTCTGGATCAGTTGGATGACCGTCCCGATGGAGCCGGTGATGCCTCCGCTCCGCTCCTGGATCAGGAACAGGCATTGGAGGCGGGCGCGGTTCAGGTCATCGGCAGTCAGGTTTGCGGCATCCACGAACTTCGCGTAGTCCACGAGGTCCGGGGTAACCCGCATGATCTTGAGAGTTTGGCCAGCCGGTAGGGGCTCGCCAAAGATGGTGACGACGCGGACGGTGTGGTCATCCACGAACGTGAACGCACGAGGCGCTTCGTTCGCAGTGACCACGATGTTCGACCGTTCCAGGTAGGGCCAGTCAATCGTGTAGTCCGTCCGCGTCCCATCGGTTACATAAACCGACAGCATCAGTCGTCGTCGTTTGCTCCGAAGATGTACTTGATGAACCCGTACTGCTGTTGCAGCGGGACCAGGGAGCGCATCTTCTTCCCGAACTGGTCGAGGTCGCCATTGACGGCGTTCGCGCCAGCCTGGGAGAGAGTCTCCAGGTTTCCGAACCACGGCCCCACGAGGTTCGAGGCCCACGATCCCTGGGAGTACCGCGACCCCTTACCAGCAAGGGTGAAGCCGAGGTGCTCCTTCGTCACGGGGTCCGAGAGCTTCACGCCCGCGTCCACGAACGACCCGAGGTAACCCAGGACGCCCGAGCGCTGGATGGTGTTGTAGGCCATCTCGTGCGGCGTTTGCTCAGTGGGGTCTTGACCCTTCCGCATGGACGACAGGACGTTCATGACGACGCCAGCGGCCATCACGATCCCCAGGGCCTGAGCGAACTTCGCGTGCTCACCAGTGACCGCCCCGCGCTGGAAGCCAGCACGTAGGAAGTTGTTGGTGAACTGGAAGGCGGTCGATTGGAACTGGAGGAAGAGCTTGCCGTACCACTTGTCCATCAGCAGCGGCTGATTGCCGTAGCCGGACGTGTAGCTGGCCCGCTTCTGCGCCTTCACAAGCGCGGCCTCCAGGACCTCCTTCATCTCGTCGCCGTCCGGCTCGGAGAGCCACTTGGACATCCCAGGGTTGAACAGGCCACGACGTTCCTCGGAGCCGTGCTTGGCGAATAGCTCCGCGAGGCGCTTGGCCTCCACTTCACCGATGCCGACGGCTGCGAGGTCCGCCTTGATTCCGGGCGACAGCTTGTCGTACCCCTTCGTCCACTCAGCGATGTTCGCCAGTTGGGCGAGGCCGGCAGCGCGGCGCACCACGTTGGAGTAGGCCGCGAGACCGGACAGGCGGTTGCCCGCGTCGGCCACGAGGTCCAGGTACTTCGTGATGTTCCCGGTGATCTCCTTGGTCTTCCCGGTGCCGAACCCGATGTGATCGCGGACGGCCCCCAGGCCCAGGGCCTTGTCGGACTGGCTCATGTGCAGCCCGGTCTCGAAGGAGCCCAGGATGCGCTCCAGTTGCTTGAAGTCCTTGTCGCCCTTGGCGGCCTGCTCCACGATGTACTTCATATCGCGGACGGCGGAGCCGGTGAGGGCGCGGGTGACTGAGCCTGGGGCGGCCCACGCAGCCGTAGCGATGTCGCCAATGGCCGCGAAGATGAACCCACCCATGAACCGCACGAGGCCGAGTTGTCGCAGGGAGTCAGCGATCCACACGACCCCGTTCTGGTCCTTGACGTCGTAGCGCCCCAGGAGACGATCCGAGGCGGCCTTGAGGTCGTCCCGAATCAGGTCGCGCTGTTGCGCCAGGGCCTTGCGGTCCTCGGGCTTCGCGGAGCCGATCATGCGGTCCAGGTCCTCTTCGACCTCGCGGATGACGTCCTCGATCTTCTTGCCTCCCCACGCCTGGTGGAGGGCCATCTGACCGCCCATGTCTTGCATGTACTTCTGGAAGGCGTCGGCGGCGTTCGATTCGAGGAAGCCGAGCTCGCGCAGGCGGTCGTACTCCTGCTCGTTGAACTGGAACTTGCGCTCCTTCAGCCGGCCAGTGACCGGCGAGTTCTCCAGCAGGAGCCCACGTGGAGCCTGGGCTTGGCCGCGCAGGTTCTCCGAGAGTTGCTGGACGTACTTCGTCAGCGGCGGCGCCTCGTGTGATCCCTTACGGGCACGGGACTTCGCCACCCGGAGTTGGGAGACCGAACGGTTGGCGGCCTTGCGAGCGGCCTTCACGTCGTCCCCGAGCATCCGGCGCTTCTCGTAGACCGCCTTACGGGTCGCGGTCGCTTCGTCAGCGATGCGCTTCAGTTCCTCCAGGGCGGCCATGTTGTCGATCTCCTGGGCGCGGAACCCAGGGGCCAGCAGCGAGTCCGCCTCGTTGGACTTGATCGTGTCGATGTCCTTCGCGGCGGCGTCGAGCCAGCGGCGGGTGTCCGCCTGGGTCTTCGCCAGGAGGTCGAAGTCGGCCTGGGCCTCTGCGAGCTCGTCCTGGGCGGCCTTGAGCTCCGCCTGGGCGTCACGCAGTTCCGCCTTGAGACGATAGTGCTCGTCCCGCAGCGGCATCATGTGGTGCGTCTTCTGGGCCGTGTTCGGCGGGAAGTCGGCAGTCACCTGCTTCTTCTCAGCGATCACGTCCGCCTTCTGCCCCTTCAGGTCCGCCACCAGGGCGTCGGCTTCAGATACACGGGCAGTGGCCGCAGCCTCACGAGGCCCCGCGGAGTCCAGGGCTTCCCCGCTTTCCCGGAGAGCCGCTTGGAGGTCGGAGACGTCCCCGCCGCCGATGGCATCCAGGCGACGCTGCGCCGAGACCACCTTGGCTTCAGCACGCTCCGCCTTGAGCGACCCTGCGGCCACCCGGCGGAACACGATGCCGCGCTCCATCTCTCGGGCCTGGGCCTTCACTTCGGACAGGCGAGCCGCACGGGCTTCGGTCTCGGACTTCCCAAGTTGCCTCAGGACGTCGGAGAGGTTCTCCATGTTCCGCTTGTGGCGGCGCTCGGCGTCGGCCAGTTCCTCGGCCACGCGGGCGTTGAAGTAGTCGTTCTCTTCGCCGCGCCAGTCCTTCAGGATGTCGTTCTTCAGGGTGTCATCACCCGAGTCCAAGATGTCCTGCCAGGACGCGTGCGGCGTCGTCTCGATGGGCTTGCCGTCCGCGTCGAGCTTGGGCTCGGCATTGGGGTTCTTGATGTAGCCCTGTTCCATGAGCCACTCGTCCATCGGACGGGAGCCCAGGTGCTCTTGCATGAAGGCGCGGAACGCCTCGGGGTTCGAGTCGATGGCGCCCTTCTGCCAGAGTTGGGGCATACCGTAGCGGCCCTCGCCCTTGAGCGCGGGGTCGGCCAGCCCCATCTTGACTGCCTTGTTCCACATGGCCTCATAGGACTCATGGTAGCGAGCCTCGGCCTCGTAGACACGCTTGTGCACGAGGGCCGCCTGTTCGGGCGTGAGGCCGGCGTCGGTCAGATGCTTCATGACCTTCTTCGAGATGTCCGCCGACGTCATGCCGGCGTTCGAGCCGTGCTGGATGATCGTCACGCCGGTCTTGAAGACGTCCTCGCCAATCGTGTTGGCGGAGCGCTTCCCGAGGGTCCAGGTGTTCACCAGCCCCTTCGCGGAGGTCTCCAGGGCGGATTGTCCCAGGTCCATGTTCGCGGCCTTGTAGATCGAATCGACGTCCCGGAGGACGCTTGCCGTCTCCTGGTCGTAGATCGTCTTGAGGGTCTCCGCCTCCACGGGACGCGCGTGGCCTGCCACGTCGCCCTTCGTCAGGAGGCCGCCAGTGTCGTAGGCGGCGAAGAGGTATTGCCGGGCCTTCTCGGACACGTAGTTCGTGGCGCGTCCCAGAGGGGTCCAGCGCGGCGCCAGCGCCCAATCGACCGCCTGGGCGATCTTGGACTTGCCGACGGCGATCTCCGTGTCCTCAGTTCCCGTGGTCGCCCGCATGGCGCCGATGCTGTCGGCGGGCGTCTCACCGATCCGCATCTCGACCATCTCCGCCTTGTCCAAGTTCTCCGGGCGCAGGGGATTGTCGGGATGGGCGGGACGCAGTACCGAGTCAGCCGGCATGTGCCGCAGGAACGGGCCGACGCCCGCGCCAAGCGCTGCGCCGATGCCGATGTTCATGAAGGCGTCACTGGCCGGGCGAGTCGAGTCCAGCGCTTGTAGTGCGCCTTCCTGGATCGCGGCGTCCGTGCCGACTATGGCGGCGCCTCGGGCCATGCGACCGGCGAGGGTTGCGGCCTTCACGCCGTTGAGCGCGGCGCCGCCGCTCACGAGAGTGGTAGCGTCCAGGAGGGACACGCCGAAGTTCAGCAGGGCATTGCTGTTGCCCGTTGCCATGATCTCGCGGTCCTTCAGGTTCCGCTGCATCGCCTGGGCGTACTGCGCGAACTCTTCCTTGGACTGGAGCTTGTCGAAGCCGAAGACGCCTTGGGCGGCCAGGGGCTTCAGGAACTCGTACTCCTGCTCGTTCTCACGAAGGAAGGCGTACGGATTGAATTGGGGATCGGGGGCAGTAACGCCGCCCCCGGAGCGGTTCATCAGTTGACCGATGACGGTCTCGGTGCGCCACGTGGCGCCAGCGACATCCCAGGCGTCCGGGCGGTTCAGCTTCTCCGCTACCGGGTCCACAGGGACGTAGCCGCCCTGCGCCGGGTTGGAGTCGGCCAGCATATCGTTGGCCGGTTGATTCAGGACGACGGGAGTATCAGCCATGTCGAGTTGTTAAGGGTAGACCTTGCGGTCGAGTTCAAAGTGGGGACCGTCCTTCAGGGTCTTCCAGTCCCCGCCCCAAACGATGGGTACGCCGAGCCGTGCGGCGTGCGCCTTCACGATGTCAGCGATGGTCTTATAGACCTTGAAGTCCCAGGTGAGCTTGCCGTCGATCAGCACGCCCAGGTCCACAGCGTGTCCCGTCAGGTGCCGGGAGTTCTGCGTCTGGGATTTGCCGGCCTTCACGAGCTCGCGCTGGCGCTCGGCTGTCCGAAGACCCTCGATGACCATGAAGGTCATGGGGCCGAGTAGCATGTCCGATACAGCCTTGACGAGCTTCACTAGGTCGGGGTGCACCCCCTTGAGTCGATCCACGTCACGTTGCGTGAGCTTCATCGGAGTCCATTGGATTCAGTGGACGCCAGTGACTTCGATGCGCCGGCCACGCCTAGCCATAGGTTCGCTTCCGCCGCACGGCGCGGCTGGAGCTTCTTGGCTGACGGGGACGAATTGCGGATCATCTCGCCTACCTTCTCAGGCGAAGCGCCGGAGTTGATGGCCTCAGCGATTCCGCGAGCCTTGAAGCCGCCGGGTCCGAGGTTGTACATGAGGGATACCAGGGCGGCCCGCTCGTGGTCCTTCAGGTCACGCTTGACCATGTGGTCCACGTAGCCGTTGGCGCGATAGATGCCGTACTCCAGGAGCTTGTCAGCCTGCCCCTGGGTGATGGTCCCCGTTCCGCTCTTGATGGCCTTGAAGCCGTCGGCGTCGATCCCGAGGACCTCCTTGAAGACCTTCTCGGAGTCGGGGTTGCCAGGGATGTTCCAGCCGTAGCCGATGGAGACCTCATCCTTCTGGCCGTCCACGTAGTCGCCGGGGCGAACGTAGATGTCGCCCGGCCGGCGCTTGGGCGAGAAGACGCCATGGTAGGCGCGGGACTCGAATCCTTCCGAGCCGGCCACGCCTTGCTTCACCATGTCGAGCCAGCCGCCCTGCGGGGCCTTGGCGCCCCGGAATGGTTGGGTGATTGCTTTCGCTCCACCGAGATAGTCGAAGAACTTCTGGGGGTCCCAGAGCGTCTTGGGCGGCGGGGGAGTCCGGAGTTCACCGGACTGGAACCGCTCCTGAGCTACCTGCTGCATTGCGTTGCTCATGACGTTCTCGGGGAGCACGTCTGCTGGAAGCATGTGCTCTCCTTAACGCAGTGGGCGTCGCATAACCCCCACGGCTTGATGTTCAGGCTTGTCCTCCCACGTGCGTTGCTTCTCGTTGGAAGCGCGGCGGGCGTCGGCGGCGGCCTGGGTCCCCTCGATCCGGTAGCCATACATGACGCCGTAGGTGTTGGACCTGGAGTCGTACATGGCGTACATGCCGGGAGGGAGGTATTGCTTGAAGAACTCGGCGGCCTTCGCGGGATCGTCAGGGACCTTCACGGCCTTCGTGGTCTTCTCCACGATCTTCCCGCCCAGGCCGACCACTGCCGAGTCGTAGGCGTGCTCGACGGTCGTAGGGACCGCCACGGACATTCCAGGGCGGAACATCAGCGGCGTCTGGTCGGAGCCGTAGACGGCCCGCAGTCCGTTGCGCTGCGTGGCGTCCAGGTAGAGCTCACCGACGTCCGGGGCGATCCCAGGGAACGACTCCTTGAACTTCTTGGCGTCGGCCTTCCAGTGATCCACCGGGTCCTCGATTTCGCCCAGGGCGTTCTTGAACGCAGTGCCGGCGTAGAACGGCTTGTAGCCCTTCTGGACCGAGAACGGGTGATCCGGCGCCGCGTTCAGCGGGTCGGCCAGCGCCATGCCTCGGGAGCCGTTGGGGTTCTTCGCCAGTTGGAAGTTGCCGTCCTTGCCGGGGACCGTCACGTAGCGTCCTGCGAGAATCTTGGCCGTGGCCTCGTAGACCCGATCAGGATCAACGATGCCCTGCGCCTTGAGCTCCGCTGCTTGGATCGCAGCGATTCCCATGATCTCGGCCTGGACGTCCGGGTGGAAGCCCACCTTCGGGTTGCGGATGAACCCGTCGCGCCCGGTCTTCTCCAGGACCTCCTTGCCGACGGCGGACATCAGGTCGTTCTCGACTTCAAACGCCTTCTTGTCGCGCCCCAGGAGGGAGGACCATTCGACCTTGCCGCCCTGCTGCGCCTTGGACAGGGTGTCCTCGGCCTTCGGGTTGTCGGTCACGTACTTGAACGCGGCGGTCGGATCGCCGTACATCGGCGCCGCAGCGTCCAGGGCACGCCACCGGGCCTCAGCTTGGGGCGTCAGGTAATGCGAAAGGCCGGCATCGCCCACCTTGGCCTGGATCGCCTTGATCCCGGAGTAGGCGTTGACGGCCAGGGCCGAGTCCTTACCGAGTAGGGCGTTCGACATCTCCGCCTTGATGTAGGGCGGGGGCGCCGGGAGGACGCGCTGAATTCGGTCGGACGTCTGGTACGCCACGAACTCTTGCATGGCCTCCGCCGTCTTGGTCGGGTGGACGTTGCCGAGCGGGTCCGTGGTTTGACCCAGGGCTCCGCCGCCGCGCTGTGCATCCTCGGACAGCATCTTGGCCTGGTGCTCGTTCGCCACGTCAGCCGCAGAGACCCCGAAGTGATCTCCGACTAGCGTGTGATCGACCTTGTTGTCCACGGCGTACCGGGCGAGGTTGACGCCGGCAGTGACCTTGGCCGCCTGCTGGAGGCCGTGAAGCGCTTGGCCCACGCCAGCCATGCCGACGCCGTGGATCGAGTCGATCCGCTGATAGTCGTAGATCGCGTCGGCCCAATCCTTCGTCGTGGCGTTCGGGTTGGCGGCGAGGCCAGCCACGCGGAGGTTCCAGTTGTTCACGGCCTCCCGCGCTTCCATGGTCTTCACTTGCTGCGTCCGGGCGACCAGCCGCTCCCCGATGTCGTTCATGAGCTCGGGGTGCGTCTTGTCGTAGCCCAGGTCATGCAGCCGCTCCCACAGGGCCGTACCCTGCGAAGCGTTCGTGACTTGCGAGGCGAGGTTCAGGACGAACTTGTCGGCGGCGACGCGATCCCCGTTGAAGATCGTCGTGGCCTTCGAGATTCCCAGGGCGAGCGACCCCTGCGTGAGGGTGCTGTTCTGCATCTGGTCCATCAGGTCGCCCGTGATGTCCTGGGTCGCAATGGTCTCGATGTTCTGCTGCGTCTTCTCGCCGTAGCGGGCGACGAGGCCGTCAGCCGCCTTATTGATCGAGTAGAGGTAGCGGGCGTCGTAGGTAGGGTCGCCGGTCCCGCCTTCGCCCAGGTTGTTCTTGATCCAGTTGTCCACCCACTCGCGCGGCGTCCCGGTGGACCCGTCGAGCATGTAGCCCTTCGCCATTTCCTCGGAGAGCTTGGTGACGTCCTGGGTGGACGCACGGTCAGCGCTGGCCTCCTGGTACATGCCGAAGTAGGCTTGGCGGTTCTCGTACTCCGGGCGCCGCGCCACGCCCTTCTGGACGTCGCTCATGGCGAGTTCCTTCAGGGCGGCGTTCTCCTTGTGGACCTCGCTCAGTTGCTCCTGGTGGAGCGTCTGCCCGATTGCCTCGGACGTCCGCGCGAGGTTCCCGAAGAACGAGCCGAAGACGTTCCCGAGTTGGGCGAGTTGCTGGCCCGTCCCCTGGACCTGTGCGGCCACGGGGCGATAGAGGTCAGTGACCTCCCGCGCCGCGCCATCGACCTTCGGGGTTTCATAAGCCGGCGTAGCGGCAAATGCGTTTGCTTTCTGTCCGGCCATGGTTACTTAGGAGGGTTCTGGATGCGGTAGTTCTTCGCCACGTCGAGTTGCGTCTGACGCTGGAAGTATTGAGCGCCCGCGCCGACCAGGGCCTGCCCGATCTGGGCGCCGGCCTGGACTTGCGAGACGCGACCGGCAGCCGCAGCCTGTGCCGCAGCGTCAGCGCCGCCCGCCTGGAGCGCCGCCATCTGGTCACTGACGCCCGAGCGCTCGTTGTCGAGGCCGGCGTCGATACGACCCAGGTCCGCCGCAGCCGCAGCGGAGATGTTCATTGCACTCGCAGCGAGAGACCCCGCGCCCTCGGCGGCTCCGACTCGGGCCATCGCCAGTTGTCGGTTCGCCTGTTGGGCGCGGTCAGTCCGTTGCTCGAACGCCTTGAGTTCGGCTTGCCGCTGCCGCTCTTGAGCGACGCGGTAGCCTTCTTCAATGTTCCGGTTCTGCGCAGTCTGTTGGGCCTCGATGGCCCTGTTCTGCGCGTTGTTCTGCATCAGCGCCCCCGCCGCCGACACTGCCAGCGTCGTGAGCATCACGATGGTTGTAGGTTCGCACATGCGGGAGGAAGTGTTCGTGGCCCAGGTCTACGGCTTGGAAGCCGCACCATGCGAGCCACTTGAGGTGGAGCGCGTTCTGTCGCCACGGGGCGCAGACGAGCGTAGGGAAGTGGAAGTGGGCCTGCCCGATCCGGTGATGGCATACCTTGAGGAAGGGCGTAGCGACCTCCAGGAGGTACGGCGTAGCGAGCATCCAGATGGAGCCCACGCCGTCCTGAGGATGCGAGGTGACTCCCCAGATGCCGGCGACGCGGCCACGGGGAGTCAGGATGGTCTCAGCGATCACAGAGTCGTCCACCGACTCCCGGATGACGTCCAGCGGATGCTCGCCTGGACGGGCCAGGACGAGCTCATAGCAGTCCGCGCGGCGGAGCTTCTGAGCCAGGGCGTCGGTATGCGCGAGAGTCGGCGGTACGAGTTTCATTGCGATGCGAAGAGGTTGGCGTAGCGGGCGGCCAGGGTGTAGCCGGTGACGGCCATGGGGGCAGAGGACGTCGTGGAGACCGTCAGTTGCGCCTTGTGGCCCTGCGCGTTGAACGGGATACCGAAGGTCTGGTTCTCGCCGTTGTCGGCCACCAGCGCTTCCCCCACGACTCGCGGGGACAACTGGACGACCATCGGCGGGCGGTCCTTGCGAACCACCGTGGCCTTAAAGTCCCCGGCGCGTAGCGCGTCCAGGAAGACCTTGTGGACCTGGAGCCGGCCCATCGGCGTCTGGCTTTCGCCTGCGGCAGGGTAGAACGGGGAGAACGTCCAGTACCGCTCGAAGCGCCGCCCGAGGAATCCCTGGGGCGCCGTCACGTGCGTCTGGAAGTGGGCCACGTGCTGCGAGCCGTCCCACACGACCGTGGCCGGGTACTCGGAGTACCAGCCGGAATCGTTGGGGACCAGGACGACCATGTTGTCCAGGCCGGCCAGCGGCGTCGGGACGATGACCTCGGAGCGATTCCGGGCCACGTTCCAGGTGATCTGGGCCGGGACCAGGAAGTCCAGCCGCTGCGCATCCAGGCTTTGAACGGCCTCGATGCTCACCTTCAGCAGTTGCACGTAGTTCCCCACGTCGGCCAGCAGGTACAACCAGCCCTTGTCTACCCAATGGAGCCGGATGTACGAGACCCCATCGAAGGCGAGCGTAGCCCATGCGTTCTGCTGGCGCTGCGCGTCCTTCCAGTAGTTCGTCTGCACCCACAGCTTGTTGGGGGCGAGGCCGGTCCACAGGAAGTTCCGGCCCGCCTGGGCCGAGCCCGAGATGCGCCGGACCGCGCCAGGGCAGTAGTCCGGCACGTGCTTGCTCATGTCCTCCGCGTAGTTGTTCTGCGACGCCTCGCGGTAGGAGTATTCCCACAGGACCGAGCGGCCCTCGGACGAGCCGGTGTAGTACAGGACATCACCGACCACTTGGGGCGGGCATTCGCCGTCGAGCTCGTAGCGGGTCACCACGCCCATCGAGGCATCCATCGGGGTGATGGCCTGACCGCCGTCCACTGCGGCCTGGGCCGACTCGGTGACGACGATGAGCGAGTTACGGATCGCGCGGAGGTAGCGAATCTTCCCGCTGTCCGCGTCGGCTTGGAGCGGCACGGGGTCGCTCGCCACGATCTCGCGGGCGCTGGCGTTCCAGAAGTTGAACAGGTCGTCGGGTTGGCTCCCGATGATCCAGTCGTCGGCGGCCAGCCACAGACGACCCTTCCACAGGGCCATGTCCGTGATCTGCTTGCCGGCGAACGGGGGCGGGGCGTTGCTGTCCGAGTCACCAGTCTTCCGCAGCGTCCAATCGCACGGCTGGAGCTCGAATGAGTTCGCGCCAGTCTGGTGCAGTCGGATAGGCATAGTGCCCGGCTCGATCCGCCCTGAGGTCCCGAAGGCGTCCAGGTAGGAGCATTCGCGGTAAGCGTTCGTCGGTTGGTCGTAGGCGACGTAGTAGGACGACTTGAGGTCGCCCTGGTTCTGGTCGATCAGGATCGGCTCGCCATGGAAGCCCACGTTCGGGAGGTCGGTGATGACGGACGCCCGCTGCTTGAGGACCGTCATAGCGGTCTCGTCCCAATCGTTCGAGCCCGAGAGCGTCGAGACGACGTTGGTCGGACCTTCGATACGGATCACGTTATTGATCCGGGACACGAAGAGGCCGGGCATGTTGGCGCCAATCGCCGCCGCCAGCTGCGAGGCGACCCAATCGCGGGTCTTCGCGCCCCCCGAGCCGTCGTAGAACACGCTGGCGGAGCCGACGTTGGACGACAGGTAGAAGGACTGACTGGCAGAGTTGAGCTTCTTGACGACGACGTACGCGCGGGTCATGGCCGGCTTGGCGGTCTCTGTGACCGTCGCCGTGACCGCCGTATTCAGGATGAAGACGGTATCGGTGACGGGCAGGAATCGGAGGGTAGAGCCGTCGCCCAGGTAGTTCTGGACCCATGGCCCGTATGTGACCGGGGCGATGTCGCCCGTGACCAGATTGCGGACCTCGATCTGCCCGGCCTCTGCTCGCTTGAGCATCACCCAGGGCTGACCGCCCTTAGTGCGGAACATCGTGTGACCCGTGAGGGCATAGGACGTCCGGTTCAGGCCGGCGATCCACTTGGTCCCCATGCGATCCACGAGCCCGCCCACCTCGACGGAAGGCAGGAAGTTCACGATCTCTTCCATGGAGGAAGGAGACCGCAGCAGCGGCGCTTGTCGGTTCACCCCGGAATGGAGTGCGCCGATGCGCGGCTGGAGCATGTTGTCGATTGGCACTTACAGGATTGATCCGTTCGGGTAGGTGCGCCGGCGCAGGAACGCAAGGTCCGGGTTGTCGAGCATGTTGTAGTCATCGACATCCGACTCGGACGCCTGGGAGTCTGCGATGGCCTCCCCGCGATCACGCTGGAGGAAGTTGTCAGCGGCCACCGAGCCGACGTAGGACGTCTGGTACTTGGCCGTGGCGTCGGCCACGATGCGCTGTTGGACGTGGTACGGGCACTCTTCGAAGGGGAAGTAGAGCGTCACGTTGACGTCCAGGGAGTCCGTGAAGACGTCGGTGCGGTCCGCCTTGTTGTAGAGCTTGGTTCCGCGCTGGACCACCTTGAGGTACGGGTCCACCGGGTCGATCTTCAGGACCTCGGGACCGACCAGGAGGTTGCCGTTGGCGTCAGGCACCAGCGTGCGGACCTCGGTATTGAAGTCGTAGTCCTTCGCCAATACCGCCTTGGTTGCGGCGTCGAGAATCGCGGAACAGTTGGCGAAGTCGCCGGCCCCTTCGACTTCGACAAGGATCACGGACTCGCCCACAGCCGACAGCATCATGTTGACGGCTTCGAGACGGGAAAGAGGCATTGGGGAAAGAAACGAAAAAGGGGAGCCCTGGAAAATCCAGAACTCCCCATGGGGTTACTAAAGGCTTAGGCCGCCGGCAGGGCGAACTCCACCGCGCACTCGGCACGCAGGGTGCCGTGGCCCGAAGCCTGCGAGGTCACGATGAAGTCTTCCTGACGACGAGCCGAGCGCTCGACCTCGGTGGACATGCCGCGCAGAGTCAGAACGCCAACGGCGTCCGGGGTCCACATCACCGCCGAGGTCTTCGAGTAGTCGGCACGGTACTTCGGGTAGACCGAGGTAGCAGCCGATTCGTTGGTGTTCGGCACCAGTTGAGTCGGGTAGATGTTCACGCCCTCTAAGCGGATCGCTTCGGTGACGTTCGCACCTTCGCCGGCAGCGGCCAGTTGGATGGTCGTGGTCAGGTTCACGAAGTGGCCCGACACCGAGTCACGCGCGTACTTCAGCGCATCGAACACGGCGTACGGGACGGCCATGTAGATGGTCGAGGTCAGCGGGACCTTCTTGGCGTACAGCGCCGCCTTGGCTTCGCGGATGCGAGCCATCCAGGCCATGCCGTCGATTACGCCCGAGGTCAGCAGGTCAGCCGCCACGATGCGCGAACCGCCGGGGAACGGACCCACAGCAGCCTGACGCGCGGCCAGGATGGCAGCACGGTAGTTGTTGCGGTCGTAGACCTCGGCCAGGGCCTGACCCATCGAGGTCGTCATCGGACCACGGATGTCGAACTGCGACATCAGGGTGTCCAGGTCGAACAGGGCGTGGTGAGCAACCAGCAGGCCGTCGAGAGTGATTTCCACTTCGCCGGTCGCGTACGGGTTACCCATCATCTCCTGACCGCGAGTCAGGTATTCGGCCATCGAGTCGCCGGTGCGGATGAACTGCGCCGACTTGCCGCCCTGGATGTTGCGCTCGTTGAACTTGCCCTTGGTGACGGTTGCCAGCGTGAACGCGGTCAGAACCTCACCAGTGAACTTCTTCAGGAAGAGCGAGCGATCATCAGCCGGGGACGATTGACCAGTACCGAAAGCTACCGGCGAGCCGGCGTTGGACGAGAATGCCATGTAGAGTGTTTCTCTCTGAGGGAAGGGATTTACCCCCAGGCGTCCGTTGGGAATCGGAGCGGACCTGGGGATGGAAGGGGAGACCCCGAGCCGGCCACCCTTATCGGGATGACGCGCTTGTGCGTGGCTCTACGGCTTGACTGTCAGGGACAGCGGCTCAGGGGTAATGCTTAGTACGTCGAGATGCGCAGGCGGGACTCGACCTCGTTGCGGTACGCTTCGGAGGTGCGGTAGCGCGGATCAGCCATCGCACGCGTGACCTCGGACTGGTCGCGGAACGGTTGCAGGGCTTGGGTGCCACTGGCGCCGCTCGGGACGTGCAGGCTCGGATCACGCGAGGCGCCGGCCTTCTGCATCAGCAGCGCCACAGCGTCGCTTGCATTCGGGCCGTTGAACTGCGCGTCGTACCACTGTTGCTGTTCCGGCGTCAGGTTCTTCTGACCCCAGGCCACCGCGGCCTCGAACGCCTCTTGACCGCCAGCGGCCTTGAAGAGGTTCGCGGTCGCTTCACGCGCCAGGGCAGCTTGGCCCGCCTTGAACTGCGCGACCATGCCGTCCACGTCCTCGCCCTTGACGTTCAGCGCTTTGGCGAGGCCATCACGGAACTTCGGGTCCAGGGTTTCGGCATTGAACGCTTGGGCGAACGAGCCGTCCTCGAACATCTTGGCGAAGTCGGGTGCAGCCTCGACGGGTTCGTCGGTCGGCTTGTCGCCTTCCTTGTTCTCGTCGGCGGGCTTGTCGCCCTCGGGCTTGACTTCAGTGTTCTCGGGCGGCGTACCGTCGCCTTCCTTCTTCTCGGGCTCGGCAGGTGCGGCAGGCGGAGTTGCGCCATTGGGCGGCTCCGTGTTTCCTGCGTTCGGCACTTGGCCGTCGGCCTTCGCCACCATTGCGGCGTTGTACTCCGGGGAGTCAGGGACCAGGGCGGGGGGCGTTGCCACCACCACTACTTCGGGTGCGCCACTTACGGGCGCGGCAGGCGTTCCATTGGGAGTCGTCATGCGGGTTGCATTGCGGCGGAGGCCATCGGACCAGCGGCTCGTTGAGCCATCTGGGAGACCATCTCCGCCTGTTGTCGTTGGGCTTGTTCCTTCGCCACCTCATCCGAGGACTTGATGGACTGCGGGAACCCGAGGGCAGCAGCGGCGGGCGTCAGGATCGTGTCGAACTTGACGTAGCCGGCAGCTTCTTCTTGGAAGGCTTGAGGCGTTTCGTTCAGCAGGCTGAAGAAGGACCGGACCCGCTTGATCTTGGCGTCCTTACCGAGGGCCGCGAGACCCGTCGTGACGGTGATCTCGGTGTCCCCGTCGCCAATCGGCGGGAGCTCCTTGCGGGACTTCATGATCGCCATGAGCTTCTCCAGGCGCCATCCCATCATCTCGGGGCCGAGGTACGAATAGACGCCGCCGAGACTCTGTTCGATCTCGGTGACCAGCATCTCCAGTTCGTAGGCCGTCACGCGCTCGGCGTCTCGCCGCAAGTCGTTCGTCAGGAGGAAGGCGACCGAGAGGTCCCGCTTCAGGTCCTGCTTCTCGACGTTCAGCGATTGCATCGCGTTCGCGTTATTGAACTGGAACGGCTGGATGTCCCCGTTCTGGCCGCCGTTGCCGGACAGCACAGCGCCATTGCGGGCTTCAGCGATCCGCTTGCGCAGGTTGCCGCCAGCCGCATTGGGCTTCACGAAGATCAGGTTCCGCGCCGCGATGGCTCCGGATTCCAGGAGATGCTGAGACGTCTTGTCGAGCGCCAGGAGGTCCGCGTAGTTCGCCTCGACGTGCGAGCGGCCATAGGTCTCGCCAGGGACGAGCTCCCAGGCAATCGCGTTGGCCGGCATGATGCCTTGGTGAACCTTGTGGGGCATGATTGTCACGTCGTCCAGGTCTTGCTGGACAGCGTAGAACCCCTCGCGGATGAACTCGAATCGGGTGTAGAGGATCACGTCCTCGTCTTCCTTCTTCGCTGTCCGCGTGCGGAGGTCATGGCTCAGGCCCCGGACCTTCAGCTTCTCCGCCGTGACGATCTCCAGGACCTTGCCCGTGAAGTCGCGGACGCAGACGAACTGGTCCAGGCGGTACAGCTTCAGCTTGCCGTCCGGTTGGATGTACTCGACCACGTTGCCGGCCACGATGCAGTGCAGTAACGAGGTGAACGTGGACCGGCGCCATGACAGCGCCTCGATCTTGGTGTTCATCAGTTGCTCGCACTGAGCGAGCCCCTTGATGATGTCCGGGGGAGGCGACAGGACGCCCTCGCGCATCAGGAGCCCCACGCTGACGTTGATGTCGAACGCGGAGTCCCCAGGCGGGAGGAACGCCATCATGAGCTTCGAGGCTAGATTGGTTGCCCCTCGGTATCCGAAGGACGTATTGGTCTGCGGGAGAGCGTTCGCCGGGGTCTGGCCCGGCATAGGGCAAATCGCAGGGACCGTGAGCGCGGCACAGGCTTGTGCCCGTCGCAGGGGCATATCCCGTTCCGGGGATAGCTCCTGGTATCGGTCCTGTAGCTTCACAGGTTCACGCCTACTCCATTGGTGGAGGTCGAGGGGGCGGCGGACGGACCAGCCGTCAGGTAACGGCGCTGGAGCGCCTTCTTCTGTACGGCGGTCGCCGGGCTGTCCTCTTGACCGAAGACGGCGACGGGGGCCGGTGCGTCAGGCTGCGGGGCCTGGGGTGTCGGTTGTTGCTTAGGCTTGGACATCGAGGTGGAAGTGGGAGGTGAGACGTTGGAACCCCAAGCGCCTCAGATACCCACGGTGTTCCGGCAGTGGGTCGGCCACGACTTCGTGGACTCCGAGGCCACGGGCGACAGCGTTAAGCCGTCGCAGGACCATCGGTGTGACCCATCGCCCTCGGACGTCCGGTCGAGCGTGGACATGGAGGGCGGCTCGATTACCCATAGGCTCGAACCAAACCGCAGCACTAATGCCGCCTCCATCGTGGAAAGCGCATATCGCACACTGGCCCAATAGATCGACAGTCCAGTCACCCACACATGGGTAACCAGTCCGACGAAGGAACTCAAAGAGTTCATAGGCGAGTGGGGGAGTTGCGCTCGTCCAGGGCGTCCGCGAGCTCATCGAGGGACTTGGCTCCCTCGTGGATACCAGCGAGTTCATGGGCGGCTTGGTACTGTTGGGCCTCCACCAGGGTCTTGAAGTCCTGGAGGGGGAAGAGGAATCGGATGTACTCAGCGGCGATCCTGAGGTCCTTGGACGAGGGGCAATCCATGGGGATTCCTTCCTCGTCTATCTTAAGGAGCATAGGGTCGGCACTAACATGTACGTATTTACTCGGGGCCTTTCCCGAGAGACCGATACCAGACTTGAAGCCCTTCCAGGCGAGCCGAATTGCGTTGGCAAATCGCATAGTTTTGCTCCATCGTCAGGATCAAATCCGCCACCGAGTAATCGGCTTCATCGGCTCCGGCGGCTCCGCCAGGGACGGCGGGATCGGGGGGAAGTCGCGCACTACCTGCGGCTTCGTCGTGCAGCCTTGCGATGTCAGCAGACAGGCGAGTGACGCGGAGATCACTAGCAGCCAGGCGAGACTTGAGATCGGCTTGGATTCGGAGGTGTTCATATTCGGAAACCTTCAGTGAAGCGCGTAGGCGGGCCTCGGCGTCCGCGCTTGCGGCAGCGTCATCGGCGCGGGCCTTTGCCAGGGCGGTAGCGGCTGCGGATTCTGCGGCGGCCCGGCCAGCGTCGTAGCCTGACTCATAGACATGGGATCGGTAGACGAGCCCGCCCGTCAGAACCAGGACCGCCGCGAGGCAGTACCAGACCCATCGGGGCAGGGTGAGGTTGGTCATCGGATGTCTTGGTAGACGCGGATGACGGCGTGCTGGAACGCGTCCAGGGAGCCGTCGTTCAGGATGCGGATGTCGAAGGGTTGAGCCGTGACGCCGGCCTCCGACACGTGGGCCGCCACCACGAGCGCATCCGGGCGGGCGACGTGAATGATCGTGCCGCCCATAGCCCGGATCAGGTCCGCCTCGTTGTCGAAGCGCACGTCTGTGATGACGGTCGGCACGCCCTCTTCGGCGTTGTCCATGATTCGGGCGCGGCACTGTTCCAGCCAGATGTTCTTGGCGAGGGTGTGCCGGCCCCACTCGGTCCCGAGGGTCTGCATGGCGTATCGCGGGGACACGCCACAGAGGCGCGGATGCGGCGACTCCTTGATCGGGTCCATCTCTTCGACGGTGATCCCGCACAGGCCCGCCACGAACTCGCGGATCGGGCGGGCGAAGGAGTCCTTGCGATACCCGTGCCAGTCGATGAGGACCTGGGCGGCGGTGTCCTTACCCGAACGAGCGCGACCGGCGAGGCCGATCAGGGGCTTACGCAGCTTTTTCGTCTGCATTGAAACTCACGGATTTGACGCCGGGGATGTCGTACTTCACATCGCCGGTCGCCGGGTTGTAGTCGCCAGGGCGCAGGATGCGGGCCATGACAGCGTTGACTCGGAAGTCGTGGACGGTCTGGGTGATGTCCTTGTACTTGCCCTTCTTGGGCGCCAGGAACTTCTCGCGGGCAGCCACGGCCATCTCCTTGATGCCCGAGCATTCGTTGAGAATGTCTTCGGCGGCCTTCGGGCCGCAGCCGATGCAGCCCTTGAAGCCGTCGGTCGCGTCGCCCATGAGGGTCTGGTACATCCACTGCCAGTCCGCGCGGGCCGGCGAGATGACTCCCTTCTCCTTCTTGCCGGGATTCACGAGGCGGCCGGGGACCGTCTTCATGTCCTTGTCGGACGAGACGATGACGAACCCGTCGCCGCTCATGCAGCCCATGACGTCATCGGCCTCCAGGCCAGGGAACTCGGTGCAGTCCATGTTGGCCTTCACCCATTCCTCCAGTTGCCAGAAGACGTCCGGCTTTTCGCTGCGCCCGCCTTTGTACTGCGGGTAGATGCCTCGACGGAACAACGTGCGGTTCGTCGGGCTGAGGCAGAACGTGAACTCGTCTGCCAGGGCCAAGTCCATCCACGAATCCAACATGCGCTTCAGGGCGTCCACCGCTTCTTCGAGAGTCGGGGGACGATCAATGATCGTCTCCGATTCCCAATCGGTGTCTTCCACTTTGATTACGCACGCTTTGTAGATGGCCTCGTCCCCGTCTATCAGGGCCAGCATCAGGCGGCCAGCTTCCCGAACGCCCAGATGTACACAGTGACGCCGGCAGCGAGGCAGCTACCGAACATCAGGCCCAGGACCCAGGCCACTGCGATGTCATCCTTCATTCGAAGGTCAGGAAGTTTCATGTTGTTCCTTTCGCCACTCACGAATCCACTCGCACGCCGCGCTGAACGAGACTCCGAAGAGTTCGCCCAAGGCGGCGCCGGTAGGTTTGTGAAGTAGCCAATAGCGGCGGGCGTCAGCGTTTCGCGCCGAGTACCGCTCGCGGTTCGTGGAGTCGAGGTGCTCCGCGCGAGTGATACAGCGGAGGTGGAGTGGGTTGCAGCAGTCGCGGCTTCCGCACGTGTGGTCGATCTCGTGGCCTTCTGGGATGTCCCCGTTTCGCAGCCGCCATACGGTTCGGTGCAGCATCTCGTGACCCCACGGCCACCGGATTCGGACGTAGCCGTCGTTGTTCCGCGCGTGCGAGATGCAGTGCCAACACCCGTTCCGACCCACATGGAAATCCAGTGGTCGCTTCGGCTGCGCCATTAGTGGGTCTCGTGCCAGTTCGCGCCGACGTCGTAGGCGCCATCGAGACGGCACCGGAAGTTGAAGTGCTCGCCGGCCCGCGTGATGGCATCCTTGAACAGCGCACCTACTTCCTGCGCGAGCTCCGGGAGAACTTCCATTTGACATTCGTCATGAACGTTAGCCAGATACCCCCAATGCTTTCCGTGCTGATAGCCCCGCGCCAGCATCGCGTCATGGAAGATGCACAGGGCCTTCTTCATGATGATTGCGCCGGTCCCTTGCAGCAGGGAGTTCAGGGCAGCGTGCTGCGAGCGGACGCGGATGCGACGCCCGTCGATTCCCTTGACGTAGCCGCGCTCCTTGGCCGCCTTCTTGATGGCGTCGATGAGCTTGCCGAAGCCGACCATCCCGCCCACGAGCTTCTCGCGGACGATCTTGCCGATGACCTTGGCGGGTCGGGGCTTGCCTGGCGCTTTCGTCCAGGCCCAGGTCGGCCACTCGTAGATCGGCTTGCCAGTGGCACGCCACGCGTTCAGCCAAATCTCGCCCAGGTTCGGATCGCCCGAGCCATACATCGCCGCGTACAGCAGCGTCTTGGCGGAGTCGCGGTCCGGTAGCTCGGTCGAGTCCCGGTTCATCGAGTGCGCATCGGTGCCTTTGGACTTGTCGCCCTCCAGCAGCGCCACCACCAGCCGGCCCTTGTCGAACGGGTACAGGTAGTGCGCGAGCACGCGGAGCTCCAGGCCCTCGGCGTCGCAGCCCACCATCACGTAGCCCACGCCCGGAATCCACAGGGCACGCATACGCGCGTCCTTGTCGATGTTTGCGGAGTTCGGCATCCGGTGAGTCATGCGGCCCGTCACGGCGCCGTTCGAGTTCACGTAGCCATGCACGCGGTCGTTCTCGTCGGCGTGGTGAATCCATCCGCCGCCCACGAGCTTCCCGCCCTTCTTCTTCGGAGGCGATGCGACCTGGGTCCACATCTTGTCCACCCGCGCGTACTTGATGAGCGGCTGGACCTCCGGGAAGTCGAGCTTCTTTAGAATCTTCTCGGTGACGTTCGGGTTGCCGGCCTTGGTCAGAGGGAACCGGAAGCCGTACTTGCGGAACAGGCGACGGTCGATGTGATACTCGGAGCCGGGGTTGAACTCCTGTAGCGTGACCTCGGTGTACTCCGCGCCCTTGGTGTACTCCCAGACGCGGCCTTGCTTGTCCTTGTACTTGCGGGTGACCTTTGGTTGCTTCAGGCCGGCGCTCACGTAGATCGGCGGGAAGACCCGCTGCATCTCCGCGAGATAGCCTTCGCGCTCTTCCCACAGTTGAGCCGCGAGCTCGATGGCTTCCTTCATGTTCAGCGGGAAGCCGTTCTCCATCTGGAGGTCGATCAGGTACGCGACGTAGTGTTCCAGCAGGGCGCTCTCGCCCCAGGACAGGACGGGCTTGAGCTTCAGGAACAGGGCATTCGTGACCGCGATGTCTTGTGCGTTATACGAACGCATCGCTTCCGAGTACCTGTCCCACTCGTTGTGGGAGCCCTTAAGAATTCCGAGTTCGACCCCATAGGATTCCAGGCTATGACCACCGGGCCGCTCAGGGTTACGGAGCCGACCCAGGACCATGGTGTCCCACAGTTGAGTCCACGGAATGTCCAGTCCAGAAACCTTGCGGATCGCCTTGAGGTCGAAGCCGATCCCGTTATGAGCCACGAACCTTCCGCCACGGTCTCGGTGTTTGCGGAGGCGCTCGATGCCCTCGGCAACCGAAGGGTAGGCCGGGTCGTGGTCTGTGTAGGTAAGGATGTCATCGGAGCCTACGACGCCAATCGCCATCACCCAGATACGCGTGAGCTCCTTCAGGAACCCATCGGTCTCCAGGTCAAACGATAGGATGTCGTCTACGTGGTCTTCACGGTGCCACACGGATCACGACCTCGACCATCTTCGGGGTGCGGCCAGCGGCGACACATGCCTTCACGGCAGACTCAGCCGCCGCGCGGATTTTCGGGAGCACGTCGCCCCCGTCAGTGAATCGGAAGGAGGCGTAGGCCACCTTCGGGTCCACGTAGACTTCATCGGTCTTCATTTCCGGTCTGCGAGTTGTCGATAGAACGCGGCGACCCGCTCCATTTCCAGGAGGGTGGCGTTCTTCTTGAGTTCGTTGGCCCGCCACGAGACCACGATGACGTTGCCTGGGACGTAGCCCTTGCGTGAGTCAATGCGATCTAGTGACGGGGAGTTCGGGCCTGCGCGGCCCTTGGAGGGGATGAGCCGCAGCCCCAGGACGGGACAGCGGTCGGGGACATAGATGTCCGCCAGGGTCAGCGTGTGGCGTAGGCCGCCACGTTTGGCGCGGTATCGAGAGGACTTCAGCAGCAGGCGAGCAATGCCGTCAGAACGGCACGTCGTCATCGTCCTCCGGGCACTCCATCGGGTCCGGCTCCACGAAGGGAGTCAGCCGTCCGGTGATGGTGTCGTACTTCACCTTGTCGGCGGGGCCAGTCTTGCCACCGCGTCGGACCTTCAGGACGCGCAGTTGCGCCACGTCCCGCTCGGCCTCGTTCTCGGCTTGTTGGTTCCGCTCCTTGGCGATGATGACGTCGGGGATTTGCTTGATGGAGCCCGACCCCTTCAGGTCGTCCAGGCTAATCTGCCCGCCTTCCTCCGCCGCCTTGGCGCCCGTGGGCGTCTTGCGGAGGTGCGAGATGCAGACGATGGAACAGCCGGTGCGTTCGATCAGGGACCGCAGGTTGACCATCAGCGCATCGACCCCCTCCAGGTCGAGACCCGTCGCGGCGATGGTGATGTGGTCCAGGAACAGGAGCCGCGCCCCGTTGGCCGCCATGAACTCCAGCTTCGCAATGAGCGAGTCGGAATCCATCGCACCGAAGTGGTCGTATGCCTGGTACAGACCCGGCGGCGCGAAGAGCTTGGCGTGGCTTGCGGCCCACTGAGCGTCGGTGAGAATCTCCGGGTTGTCCTCCAGGTCCTCAGCCAGCACGTTGTGGTCCAGGGCCACGAGGTACTTCGCCGTGTCCTCGACGCTTTCCTCCAGGAAGACAGCGCCGCATGGCATACCTTCGCAGAGGGCCGCATACATCCACTCACGGGCGTCCGTGGACTTCCCGACCCCGGTCCCTGCGGTAATCATCCACAGTTGCCGGGGCCGGATGCCTCGGGTCATCTCGTTGAGTTTCGGGTACGGCGTCTGCCAGCCCGGCGCCGCCTTCGCCTTCAGGCGCTCGACGGTCAACTGCTCGCCGCCGATGACCCCATCCGGTCGGTAGGTCTGCGCATCGAAGATGCACTTGACCACGGCAGCCGGCCCGCGCTCCCGTAGGAGATCGTTGGCGTCCTTGAGATCGTCGGGCGTCACGATCACCTTGCACTTGCCAGGGGGCAGTAGCAGGGCGCATTCCTCCACGGCCTTGCGGCCCGGCTCGTCGTTGTCGAACCAGAGGATGATCTCGTTGTAGCCCCGGAGGAACTCCAGGCTCTTGGTGATCGCCTTCGCCGCGCCCTGGGCGCCGTTCGGGATGGAGACAGTGGGCCACTTGAGCGCCTGCGCCTGGGCCACCGACAGACAGTCGATCTCGCCCTCGGTGATGACGATCTTGTTGCCCTTCGCCGGCCACAGGTGCTGCCCGAACAGTCCGGCCTTCTTCAGGTCGCCTAGTACCGCGAAGTCCTTGTCCGGGGTCCGTAGCTTTTGGGCGACCGGGGCACCCGTGGCGTCACAGTAGGTGGCGATTTGAACGGGTTCTCCGTCTCGATCACGACCCACCGAATATCCGAATCGTCGGCAAGTTTCCGCAGTGAGGGCACGCTTGTTAAGGTCGCGGTACTCACCAACAGGTAGAAGGTCTTTGTGGGGCTTTCGTTCCGGCGCAGGGCGGCCAGTGCCTTCACCAGTTGGACCTTCGTATCGGTCGTCATCGGAGCATCCCGCGAAACAGTAGGAGTGACCGTCATCGTAGACAGCCCGACCGTCACTGGACCCGCACTTATCGCACGGACCCTTGTGCAGCAGGACTGACTCGGTGTCGTGCGTGGCGCCCATCAGCGGCGACCCTTCGGACGAGCGTTCAGCAGGACCTGGAGCTCGTCCAGCGTCACGATGCTGCGCTGGCCTCGGCCACGGAGGTCGTAGCGACCGTCGTCACGCTTGCCGGCGAAGTAGCCACGGAACTTGAGGGTGACGGTGTAGTTTTGCTTTGCCATAGATGCTCGAATCCTTGAAAGAACTTGGCGAACTCAGCGTTCGCCTCGGTGTAAATGCGAGAGGCCAGGGAACCGTCCCCGGCCTCCAGTGCGCGATAGAGATCGCTATTGCGGGACACGATGGTGTCCCTGTAGCGGAGCGTCATTCGCAGGCTTTGTAGTCGGGACAGGTGTTGCTGCCGAGGCGCCTGCGCTTTGCTTCACAGCGGGCTGGCGCGGCGTCGGGTTGCCGCTCGATCTGCCCGGTAACCAGACTTACGATGGCCGGCTGCCGAACTTTGGCGAAGCACAGATGCACGACCACCTCGGGGAGTCGCTCCCCCGTACCACTCGGCGGCCGCTCGTTCTCAGCCTTGTGATGGCGACATTGGACGCAGATGTGTCGGGTCATTTCCATTTGTCACCACCCGTAGGTTGCGTCGGTCAGGTAGACCTGGGCGTTCGAGCGAATCTCGTTCTCGACCTTGTGCTTCGAGTAGCGAGTCATGCGGATGAACCAGCGGAAACCACGAGTCTTCGCCGGCATCCCGCGATGCCAGGAGTGGACGTTGAACTCCGCGATCTGGCCGGACTTCACCTGGACGCGCTCCAGGCGGTTGTCCGGCAGCGTGAGGGCACGTTCCAGCAAGCCGTCACAGGTCTTGTAGAAGTTCGCGCCATCCGAGCGGTACTTGGCCTCGACGTAGCTACGCCGGAGCTCGACGTCGCCCACCAGGAATTCGGTGAGGCTCTCCGTGCCGCAATCGACCACGCACAGGAGGTGCTCGGTCTCGTAGTGCGGCGTAAAGATGTTCGGCTGGCCGTCGCAGTACGCCGGGGAGCGCGGCGCGTCGTCGGTGTGCCAGCCGGGAATGCAGGGGTACATCCCAGGCATCAGCATGTGGTGCCGGGAGTCGATGATGACGTTCGAGAGGTCACCCCAGATGGCTTCGGCGGACAGGAGGAACGAGCCGGTCAGCAGGCTCCCGTGTCGGTTGGCGAAGTCAGCGGAGGCCCGGAAGAACATCGGCTCTCGCTTGATTTGTTCCGGGGTGAACTCTTGGTTCAACCACGACGAGACATGCAGCGTCAGGCCGCTATAGTGCAGAAGGTTGTCAGCGTTTCGCATGGGATCAGTTCGTGATGGGGGATTCCACCGTCCGGCTACAGGTCTTGCCGCAGGATTCGGTGTGGGTGTTCAGGGTTGTCGTGGAGGCGCTCGGGCACTTGGTGAAGAACTGCCAGCGGTCGCCGTTGTAGAACGTGTAGACCGTGCAGCCGTCCGGGACTCGATTCGCCGCTTCCTGTCGGGCCTGCGCCTCGCGGGCCGCTACCACTCCGGGCCGGCTATCGACCCAGGCGAATAGACGTACGAGGCCATAGACCGCCGCGCCGATCACGGCCAGCCGCAGGACGCACCGGATGAACTGCACATACCAGGGGTCGTCGTAGATTTCGTACATCAGCGCCGGCCTCCCGAGCGGAACGACGAGCTCGATGAGAACGAACGGGACGCGCTCGGGCGCGGGGTGTAGCTCGGGGTCTTCATGGCCGGCTTGGGGGCCACGTAGACCTTCTGCTTGATGACCGTGGTGCGGTTCACGACGGTCGTGGGCGCCGCGTGGTACGCCGGGGCGCTCGGGCGGGACAGCATGTTGCCGAGCATGGAGCCGGCGAAGGCGCCGCCCATGGACGACCAGAAGCCGCCGCCCATGGACTGCTGCGGGGCAGGGGTGCCGTCCGGGTTGAGCGCCGGAGCCTCTTGGCCGCACGCGGCGAGGCCCAGGGCGAGGATGAAGACGAACAGGAGCTTGCGCATGGTCAGTCGGTAGGTGCGTCGATGGTCTTCATGACGCGGGTTTCGGCTAGCTCGTAGCGCATACGCCGGATTTCCAGCTTCGGGGCCGGCGGCGTCACGTTGCGGCGGTAGAAGGCGTTGCTGCGCTTACCCATCAGCCAGTTGGCTCGGGCGGTCGCGCCGCCTTGCGTGGCGTAGGGCTTCCCGTAGACCTTCTCGGTCGCCGGGTCCACCACTACGAAGCGATCAACGGGGCGCGGGTCGGTCACAGCAACCTCTTCCGCTTGGCCTCGCGCTTGGCGCGGCGGTAGCTCATCTCGCCCAGGAAGTCCCGGTACGTCTCGCGCGGGCCAGGGACTCCGCGGCACTCGTCGCGCACCGTCTCACAGGCCTGCTCGATCAGGAGGATCAGCAGCGCGGGCGGGAACAGCGCATAGCACCCGAGGGTGCACAGGGCGGCCAGGGGACCGTCTTTGCGTTTCTGGTAGAGCTTCATTGCTTCTCCACCCAGATGATCCGCACGCCTGCGTCTTTCAGCGGATGTCCGGCGGGGAAGTCCCATCCGGTACAGGCCATGTCGCCGCAGGTGTCGGAGTTGCTGAACGCGCAGCCCTCGCAGCAAGCGTCGGAGCTACGCACGGGCTCAAAATCTTCGTGCTCGGTGCGGTAGCCCATCACTTCTCCAGGCTGTAGCGCACGTAGCGCTGGCCGGTCGTGTCCTTGCGGAAGTCCTTGCGGACCTTGTGGCCGGCGTCCTTCAGTTCGGTGATGCGGCGCGACAGGGAGCGCACGCGATGCACGGCGTTCGCTTCGACGTTGGTGATCGACCCCACGCTTTGCAGGTGCTTCAGCACGAGGCGAGCCTGGGGGGACAGCGGGCCGCGCGGGGCGACGGGGGCAGTGACGGGGAAACGGGGCAGCATGGGGTCTTTCCTTTCAGGGTTCAGGGCATCGGACGGCCGTCCATGGGACGGACGTCGATCACGACACGAGGTCTTTCAGTGCGCTGGCAGTGCGCGAGGCGTGGCCGAAGGTCTTGCGGTGCTCGTTGGCACGCGCCACGAGCTCGGCGGCTTGCTTCAGGTTCTCTTCGGCCTTGGCGGCTTCGCGTTGGGCGAGCTTGTCCAGGGCCTGCGCGAGGCGTTGCAGGAACTTGATGAGGATGGCGATCATTCGGATTCGAGGGGGAAGAGACGACAGGTCTGCGGCAGCATCCGGCACAGTTGGAACTTCATGTGCGGGACTTCGCCGGCTTCGGGGAACCGCTTGGACAGCACGAGGCGGATGATCTGGCGGTCGTCGCCGTACCAGCCTTCCTTGGTGAGCACGTCCATGACGCCCTTGGCGAGGTTGTCCAGGTCGCCCGCAGGCGTGGTGAACTTCGACTTCGCAATGGGCTTGCAGACGAACTCAATGAACATCTTCAGTTCGCCGTCGAGCGGGGGTTCATCGGTCTGCGGGAGTGCGGCTGCGACTTCCTTGCAGAACGCGGTGTACGACGCGGGCATGTAAGCCCGGTTCTGGAACACGCGAGGACGCGGCGCCGGCAGGGGCACCACGTCCAGGCGGACCTCAGAAGTCCGAGTCGTCACCAGCGCCTTGGTTGCCGCCGTTGTCGCCGTCGTCGTCTTCCGAGGTGTCGCTACCTTCGGCGGCGTCGTTCTCGTAGTCGTCCGACTCGTCCTCGAAGCCGAGATCGTGGCCGGCGCGGCGCTCCAGGAGCTTCAGGCCGTTCAGGTACAGCGTGACGCCCTTGTTGGCGCCTGCGTCGTACTCCGCGATGGCGACCGACAGGCGACCGAAGTCACCCGAGCGGGCGGTTTCCTTCAGGTCGGTCTTGCCGTCGGCGGCCTTCTGCGACGGCTTGTTCTGCGACTTGGCCGTGATGACCCAATACCCGCGCAGCTTTTCCTTCTTCTCGTTGTCCTCGGCCAGTTCGTCGCCGTCCTTGGCCGGGCGAGCGTCGCTCTTGCCCTTGGCGGCCTTGTGCAGGGAATTCAGCTTCTTGGCGAACTCGTCGTTCGCCTTGACGCCCTTCTCCAGCAGGATGCCGCACTTGTACTTGCCCTTGCCGTACTCCGAGTTGTCCGGCTTGTCCACCCATGCGTAGATGAGCGTGCCCTTCGGGGTCACGGCCTTCTCGATGATCTTGGACTTCTTCTTAGCGTCAGCCATTTGCTTCCGTTGTGATGTAGAAATGAAAAAGCCCCTCCGAAGAGGGGCCAGGGGATGACGTGGATTACTCCACGATGGTCGTTTCACCGACCAGGGCGGCGTCGCGGACGCCACGGATCGGGGGCAGGACCTCGCCTTCGCGGACCACGAACAGTTGCCCGTTCAGGCGGTTCTTGAAGATGGCGGCGCGGGACGACTTGCCGACGCGCGGGGCCGGCGCAGCGACCGGCTCGGGCTTCACGACCAGCGAGCGGGCGCTGACGTGCTTGTGGCTACCGTTCAGGCGGTAGTTGGTCGAGTGACGCGGGGTAGCTCCGGTGACGCCGACCTTCGCCAGCATGACCTGGAAGCCCTTGGCGCTCACGTTGATGCCCGTGACGTCCTCGTTGGTCGCGGGGCAGTAGAACTTCGTGCCCTTCGCCAGTTCGTCCAGCCAGTTCGGGAAGTCCACGGCACGCTTCGGGGCCGGCGCAGGAGCGGGCGCCGAGGTGACCGAGCCGGACTCGGTGACGCGCAGAGGGTTCAGGCCGAAGCGGGCGCCGATCTCCATGACCTTCGCGCCATCGGCGTTGAACACCTGGAGGCCAGGGGCGGCGCTGGCGGTATCGGTGATCTCCACCTTCACGCGCAGCTTGTCGCTCAGCCAGTCGTTGTTGCCACGGAGGTCGAACTGCGACCAGGGGCCGTCACCTTTCGCCTCGACATAGAAGCCGGCGCGTCCGAGGCCGGTCTTCTCGATCTTCGTGACGGGCGATACCTTACCGCCCGCATTGACGACCTCGAACTTCACGCCGGCATTGAAGGCGGCCACCAGGGCGTCCGCCGACGAGAACGGGAAGGCGGCCTCCACCGGGACTTCGATCAGGAACCAGTTCGGCTCCGATTCGTTCGTGCCATCGGGGCGGAATCGCCCGTAGGACCCCGGCGTCTCGACGGTCCGAACGTCAATCCGGCTCTCGTTGTAGCGGTTGATCGAGATGCTCCTGACGGTCTCGATGCGGCCGTCACGGCTAACTTGGAAACGCTTGCCCGAGTTGAAGGCGGCGATCAGGGCGGCGAAGGAGGTGTAGTGCAGCTTTTTCATGTGGGCGAAACGCTTCAGTTAGGAGAAAAAGAATTCGGACTCAAGGACCTTGGTGACGTCCAGCGAGCCGAGGGGAGGTACTTCAGGGATGTCGGGGCAACCCGAATGCTTGATGACGCTTTGCCGCCACTCTTCCAGGGTGTCCCGGTTGTAGATGGCGACGAACTGCTCCTTGGTGACCCGCAGCAGGAGGTCACTGTTACCAGCATGGCACCCGAAGGAGTCATGCACGAACGCGAGGTCACGGACGCCTTCACGCTTCATGGCGACGGCCACGAGCGCGAGGTGAGCCGCATCGAACGAGTGGACCACGTTGGGCGCGGCCCCCAGGACTTGCTTGCCCGGCGCGAAGCCGGCCTCGGGCATCTCGAAGCGCATCAGGACGTCCCCGTGCAGGGTTCGCACCTGCTTCTGGTTCGTCTTGTAGTACGCCTGCTTGGCCGTGAAGCCGCTCGGGGTGTCCCAGACCAGGGGGAGGCCCTTCTTGTCCAGGAACTTCGCCACCTCGCGGAAGTACGCCATGGCGCGGCGCGGGGCGTCGATGGACTCGTCCAGGGCCGAGACGATCTTCTGGGTCAGGTACTCAGCCGCCGCGTAGCGGGCCTTGCCCTTCTCCACGTGGTCCGCGAACCCATCGTTGATGATCTGGTTCAGGATGCCGCGCTCCGAGACGCCATAGGGCGTCGTCATGACGGCCCGCTTGACGGTCCCACGGACCACGCGGTCCACCCAGAGCTCGGCGGCTTCCCGGAAGCGGGAGTCCACGCGGTCCAGGTTCACCAGCTTGACCACGGCGTCCTTCACCTTCGTGTAGATGTCGGCGCGGATGCCAGGACCCTGGGAGACCACGTTGACCTGGAGGGCCGACACCTCGTCCTTCATCAGGGCTGCGAGGTGCTGGATGCCGGAGCACGTGGCGTCGTAGCGGCAGACCAGGGTCGATTGGAAGTCCTCGGGCAGGTTGCCGACGGCCAGCCAGTCCCGGAGGCGCTTGAGCTCATAGCAGGCGGCCAGGAACTCCCAGGGGCTATCCGCCTTGGACCAGAACTCGAAGCCTGCCCCGAAGGGGTCCTCGGCGGCGGCCAGGATGCCCATCATGTGGTCGGCGGTCCAGCGGGCGCGGTCGTCCAGCGGGAGCTTGTCTTCGCCGTAGTAGTTAGCGGCGTTGACGTAGGTCCAGTACTGGCCGTTGTCGCCCAGGGCCTGCGGCTCCGAGAACTCCAGGAGCCCCTTCACCAGGCTGTCGCCCTGCGTGTGGAGGTCCTGGGGGCGCGGGTAGAACCGGCCCCGGAAGTCCGCGTAGTGCGGGAACCAGATGGCGGGGAAGGTTGCAAGTTCCTCGGCCATGCCGAGCATGTCCCAGAGTTTCTTGCGAATCCCGGCGTTCCGGGCGTTCTGGTAGTGGACCTCTTCGCGCTCGCGGAGGAACGCCTTGCCATCGTCGGTCGTACGATCCATCTCGCCGGGGCCTTGCCATACCGGCGCCGGAATCTCTTCAGCCGAGGGCCATCCCTCGACCGCCCACCCTCGCTCCTTGAGGCCCAGGGCCACTGCGAGAACGTTGCGGTTGACGCGCCACCGAGTCTTCTGAATCCAGTTCAGTGCTTCCAGGTGTGCGCCGGTCATCGGGCGGTCGAGGGCGGACGTGTGGGCGTTCGAGTATTCCGTGGCCTTCACAGCGTCCGTCTTCAGGGTGAGGTATCCACCGTTCAGTTTCGTCATCTCAGCGTCTCAGTCGTTCGGGTTACAGGAGGCCGGAGCCTCCCCAGGTGTTGCGGTGATGCGGGCGGGTCAGGCGTCGGCGTCTGCGCCGGCGGCCTCCAGGGCCTCGGCCAGCTTCTTGGCGAGCTTGGAGAGCTCTCGGAGGTCCTGCACCGAGACCCATTCCCCGTCCAAGGTCAGCTTTGCCGGGCGCGAGGCGGTCCCATCCAGCACCACCTCGATCACGGCGCCGTTCCCGGTCTCGAATGCGTGGGGCCGAATGTCGCTCTTGCGATTGGCGATGAGCTTGGCGATTGCTTGCTTGGTCTTCATGCTTGTTCCTTGGATTCGAAGTGTTCGGTGAGGCTGAGGGCGATGGCCTTGGCCGCCTCGTGGACCCAGGCCGGGTCGCCTACGCGGATGGCCGGGATGTCGGCGCGGATCATGTGGGTCCACGACCCGGCGATGGCAGTTGGCCCGACCAGGACGGTCACGGGCGTTTGGTTGCGTGTGTTCATGTGGGCGAAACGCTTCACTTATCAGCAGGTTGATCGGCAATGAACTCGTAGTCGGCGGGTTCACAAATCATCGGGGCCATGAACGGCCTTTGGAGTTCGCACTGAGCGCCCAGAGCGGACGTCAGGGCGAGGGCGGTCTCGGTCATGCCAAACATCGTCTTCGGGTGCTTGGAGCCGCCCTCGGACTTCAGCCAGACCTGGAACCAGCCGTTCGACCCCACCAGGAGGTCCATGACGGCGGCGCCCACCTGAATCTTCTGGGCGTGGGTCCATTCGAGCTTGATGAGGGTCCCGGCCTTCTTGGACCACTTGTCGAAGACCTTTTTGTTCACCTCGCCCTTGTTGCGGTGGAGCATGAGCTTGAACATGTTGATCCCGTCCTCGCCCAATTCCTTCCGCTCGGCTTCCTTCTCGGCCTCGGCCCGGCGCCACTCCTGGTACTCAAGTTCGTGGCGAATTCGCAACGCGCAGTTCACGCGGACCGATGTGTACGATGCTTCATTTCCTACCGCCAGGGCAGTCAGGACGGCGCACGCCGCGATGGTCTCGGCAGGGAGCATGGACAGCACGGTCATCTCGACCGGCAGCTTGCAGAGCTTCGGGTCTTGGAGCGCCCCGGCGTAGCCCTTCTGTGCTTCCTGTACCGCCGCCACCATTGGGCCGATGAGTTCGGTCGCAATCCTGTGCCCTGGCGTAGTTTCTTCCAGGCCCTTGGCGACGGTCGAGCCGTCGCGCTTGGTGCGGACCAGGGACCGGCGATAGCGCTCGATACCCTTGGCGACCTGGAAGTGTTCCCACTCGCGCTGCGCCGCCGTGTCATTGGGACCGACAGGGACGGGCATGGCGACCGTGGGGAGATTCGTGGGGACGTGCCCCGGTTTATCCGATTCGCTACCAGATGCGATCATCGAAAAATCCTTTGCAATCAACGGGTTGGGAATAGGCTTGAATTCTTTTAATCCGTTGGTCGCGTGTTCGAGTCACGCACGACCCACCAGCATTACGAAGGGCCTGTGGCGCACGTCACAGGCCCTTTTTGCATTTTTTCCGTCCGGCATGCCCCGAGGGTGGGGGGTGCTTTAACTAGTTCGAGGTAGAGACGCACGCCCGGCCAGCGCAGCACAATGGGTCTGACCGCGGCGTGTGGACCGCGGGCCCTCGGAACGGCCGCGAGACACGGCCCCTCGAACCAGACCTATGCGGCGAGCAGGCGTTTCCTTGCCGGCCAGCGGGCATGTGCTGCGCATCATCTGGCCGTTCGTACCGGTGGTGGTCGCGCTGGCGTTGTTCAGCATCGCCAGCCTGGACCTGCTGTCGGCCGCGCGCGCCTTCGTGGCGGGCGAGAGCCAGTGGTCCAAGGGCCAGAAGAACGCCGTGCTGCACCTGCTGCGCTACGGCGAGGACCGCGATCCGGCGGATTTCGACGCCTACCTTGCGTCCATCGCGATCCCGTTCGGCGACCATCGCGCGCGCCTGGAGCTGGACCGTGCCGAGCCTGACCTGGAACGCGTGCACGAGGGCCTGCTCGCCGGCGGCAATGACCCCGAAGACATCCCGCGGATGGTGCGCCTGTACCGGAATTTCCGCCAGATCCATGAAGTCGATGCCGCCATCCGCGTGTGGGCGCAGGGCGATCTCGAGATCTTTGCCTTGCATGAGCAGGCGCTGGCACTGCGGCGCCTGGCCGCCCGGCCCGACTGCGATGACGCCTGCGTTGCGCCGGTGCTGCGCAACATCGCGCAGATCGACGCCCGGCTGACGCCGCTGGAGCGCGCCTTTTCGGGCCACTTGGGGCAGGCGTCGCGCCGGGTCACGCGGCTGCTCACCACCGGCAGCGCGGTGATGGCGGCGGCGCTGCTGATGTCGGCGATCTTGCTGTCGGTCGGGCCGCTGCGGCGCGAGCGCCGGTTGCGCGAGGCCCTGGCGCAAAGTGAAGAGCAGCTGCTGCTCGCGGTCGAAGGCAGCAACGACGGCCTGTGGGACTGGCATCTTGGCCGCGGCGAGCTGTATTTCTCGCCGCGCTGCGCGCAGATGCTGGGCTACCGCGCCGACGAGCTGCCGCATGCGCGCGAAACCGTGCTGGGCCTGCTGCATCCGTCCGAGCTGGCGGCGTTCGAGGCCAAGCTGGCGCACCACCTGCGCAGCGGCGAGCCCTACGACGCCGAATTTCGCCTGCGCAACCGGGCCGGCGATTACCTATGGGTGCGGGCGCGCGGCCGGCTGGTGCGCGGCGCGGGGCGCCGGCGCGCGCGCATGGCGGGCTCGCTGACCGACATTTCCGAGCACAAGCGCTACGAGACCCAGCTGTTTGCCGAAAAGGAGCGCGCCCAGGTCACGCTGCAGGCCATCGGCGACGCCGTGGTGACCGCCGATGTGTGGGGCCGCGTGCAGTCGCTCAACCCCGCTGCCGAAGCCCTTACCGGATGGCGCGAAGCCGAGGCCCGGGGCCTGCCGCTGAGCGAGGTCTGCGTGCTGCGCGACGAGGACAGCCTGGCGCCGCTGCCCGATATCGTCCCGCTGGCGCTGCGCCAGCGCTGGCACAGCCGCTCGGCCCAGCTGGTGCGGCGCGACGACGCCGGGCAGCCCGGCCAGGCGCTCGCGGTCAAGCCCTCGGTGGCGCTGATCCGCGACCGTGCCGCGCTGGCCATCGGCGTGGTGGTGGTGCTGCATGACATCAGCCAGGAACGCGCGCATGCCGCGCGCCTGGCGTACGAGGCCAGCCATGACGCGCTGACCGGCCTGGTCAACCGCGCCGAGTTCGAGCGCCGGCTGGCCGCGGCGATCGAGCGTGCGCGCGCGCAAGGCACCCCGCATACCTTGATGTACCTGGACCTGGACCAGTTCAAGGTGGTCAACGATACCTGCGGCCACGCCGCCGGCGACGAGCTGATCCGGCAGATGGCCGAGATCATGCGCGGCCAGCTGCGCCGCAGCGACATGCTGGCGCGGCTGGGCGGCGACGAGTTCGGCGTGCTGCTCGAGCAGTGCGGCAGCGCCGACGGCGAGCGCGTGGCCGAGGGCTTGCGCCACGCCATTGCCAGCTTCCGCTTTGCGCACCGGCAGCGCACCTTCGCGGTCGGGGTCAGCATCGGCCTGGTCACGCTGGACCGGCACACCGGCAGCGTGGCCGAGGCGCTGAGCGCGGCCGACGCGGCCTGCTACGTGGCCAAGGAGGGCGGGCGCAACCGCGTCCAGGTCTACCATCCGCTGGACAGCGTGGTGCAGGCGCGCCAAGGCGAGATGGAGTGGGTCAGCCGCGTGCACGCGGCGCTGGCCGCCGGACGCTTCTGCCTGTTCTCGCAGGAGATCGTGCCGGTGCAGCCGGGCACGCTGCCGGCGGCGGGGCGCCATGTGGAGCTGTTGCTGCGCATGGTCGACGAGCGCGGCCGGCTGGTGCCGCCGATGGCGTTTGTGCCGGCCTGCGAGCGCTACAACCTGATGCCGATGATCGACCGCTGGGTGGTCGAGACCGCGTTTGCCACGCTGGCGGGGCGCCAGGCCGAGATCGCGACCTGCGCGATCAACCTGTCAGGCGCGTCGCTGGCGGACATCCAGTTCCCGGATTTCGTGCGCGAGCAGGCGCTGCGCTTCGACATCGCGCTGGACCGCGTCTGCTTCGAGATCACCGAGACCGCGGCCATTGCCAACCTGGCGCAGGCCGGGGCGTTCATCATGCAGCTGCAGCAGCTTGGCTGCCGCTTCGCGCTGGATGACTTTGGCGCCGGCATGTCGTCGTTCACCTACCTCAAGCACTTGCCCGCCGCTTACCTGAAGATCGACGGCAGCTTCGTGCGCGACATGCTGGCCGATCCGGTCAACCTGGTGATGGTCGAGGTGATCCAGCGCATCGGCCACGCCATGGGCAAGCAGACCATTGCGGAATTCGTCGAGAACGAGGCGATGCTCGCGCGCTTGCGCGAGCTGGGCGTGGACCTGGCGCAGGGCTATCACATTGCGCCGCCGGTGCCGTTCGCGCCGGCCGCCCCCGAAGCCGGCGCGCGGCCGGCGCTGGCGCTGGCCGGGTGAGCCGGCAGGAGGGTCAGGGGATCAGTGGATCGCGGAAGCCGGTGTCGGCGGCGGGCGGGGTGCCGGCCGGGGCCGGCGTCGGCACGTTGGCCGGCGGCACCGCCTGGCCCTTGGCGTCGCGCCAGGTGTTGTAGGCCCAGTAGGCCGCGCCGGCGACCAGGCCCAGCTTGGACAGCTTCCAGGTCAGGCGCAGCACCGGCACGCGCTTGACCAGCGGCAACGCCAGTGTCACCGCGGTGCTGAGCAGCGGGTAGTCCTTGGTCAACCCGACCACCTTCATCCACGAGCCCGGCCGCGCGATCCGCGGCAGCCAGGCACTGACGGTGCCCAGGCGGTGCACGCCGCCGCGCACCGCGTGCAGCGCCTGCCGGCAATCGTGGCGTTCAAGGGCGGCGCGGGTCAGCAGCAGTTCCTTGCGCACCGCCAGCGGCAGGCGCACCTCCTGCGTGAACCGGGGCGCGCGCGGGTATTCGCCGCCTTCGCGTGCGGGCGTGGCGTCGTCAGGGTCGAGTGTGCTCATCGGCGCAGGATCTCCCGGTCTTTGTCGATTTCGGCGAGGGTGGCTTCCAGCATCGGCGGCGCGTTGCGCAGCACGTTGCGGGCGTACGCCAGGCAGACGGCGCACAGCACCAGGTAGAGCACCGTCAGCGCGCCCAGGGCCTGCCAGCGGTAGGTGTCCCAGAACAGGATCGCGATGAGGGCGGTCAGCGTGACCAGGCCCAGCCCGAAGAACGCCAGCCCGAACAATGCCAGCAGGGCGACCTTCAGCAAGCGCGTGCGCTCCTCGGCCAGCTCCACGCTGGCGAGCTCCAGGCGCGTCTGCACCATCGCCACGAGCGAGCCGGCGAGGTTGCGCACGGCGTCGAGGAACTTGGGGGAAGGGGTGGCTTCGCTCATGCGGCTCCGGCGTGAAAGAGCGGTGCGCCGGCATGGCCGTACGCACCTGTCCAGCTGGCGGGGCCGGATGACGGCGCCAGGTCGTGTCGGCAACGACCGGTTGGCCCTGACGGGCCAACCGCGACAGCGTTACCGGCACACCGGGCGCCCCGGCCATTGGCAACCCGCCGGGCGAGTTGCCGCGATGGCGCGGCCTTGGCGTGCCGCGCCGGATTTGCAGCGCTTACTTGCGGTTGAGCAGCAGACCGATCAGCAGGCCCACGCCGGCCGCCACGCCCACGGCGCGCCACGGGTGGTCGTGCACGTAGTCGTCGGTGGCGCGCGCGGCGGCCTTGCTCTTGGTTACGACGGCGTCTTGCAGGTCCTGGGCCTTTTCCTTGGCTTGCTTGAGCAGGCCCATGCCACGCTCGCGCAGTTCGGCGGCCTTTTCCCCGGTGGTCGAGGCGGCTTGCTTCAGCAGTTCCTCGGCGTCGGACAGCACGGTCTTGACATCGCTCATCAGTTTCTCCTGTTTGCGGGCGGTTGGTTCGGTTTGTGCGGATTCTGACATTTTCTACGCTCCGAGGCTAACGGCATTTGTCGGTCTGATACTTAGCATATGTGGCGACACGTCGCCCTTTCAAGGCAACGCACCCGGAACGAGGTTCGCTGCAGGGTTGCTGCGGGGTCGGACGCCCAAGTATTGGCAGCATGCACGAAAGCGGGCGTGATGAATGTCAGAGAATGTCTATATGACTACGAGTGATTTTGTAGTGACTTTATATTCGTTTGGGTTGGATATCAATCCGGTTACTCTGGTTCCACCGTGAAATCAGGAGAACAGGACATGGCATTGCGACTTGGCGATATCGCGCCGGACTTCGAGCAGGATTCCAGCGAAGGCCGCATCCGCTTCCATGCGTGGCTTGGCGACAGCTGGGGCGTGCTGTTCTCGCACCCGGCCGACTATACCCCGGTGTGCACCACCGAACTGGGCCTCACCGCACGGCTGAAGGACGAATTCGCGCGCCGCGGCGTCAAGGCGATCGCGCTGTCGGTGGATACCGTCGACTCGCACCGCGGCTGGATCGCGGACATCAACGAGACCCAGTCGACCGAGGTCAACTTCCCGATCCTGGCCGACGCCGACCGCAAGGTGTCGCAGCTCTACGACATGATCCACCCGAACGCGAACGAAACCCTGACGGTGCGCTCGCTGTTCATCATCGACCCGAACAAGAAGGTGCGCCTGATCATCACCTATCCGGCCAGCACCGGGCGCAACTTCAACGAGGTGCTGCGCGTGATCGACTCGCTGCAGCTGACCGACAGCCACAGCGTGGCCACGCCGGGCAACTGGCAGGACGGCGACGACGTCGTCATCGTGCCGTCGCTGAAGGATGAAGCCGTGCTGCGCGAGAAATTCCCCAAGGGCTATCAGGCCGTGCGTCCGTACCTGCGCCTGACGCCCCAGCCCAACAAATGAACACGGCCCCGCCAGGGCGGGGCCGTGTGCAAGGCAGCTGTTGTATCGACGGGGGCAGCCTCGTCGTCTCCTTGGTAGTGTGCTTGGCCCGGCTTCATCGCCGGGCTTTTTTATGCTGCGATCAGAAGAAGGCCTGCAGGCCGGTCTGGGCGCGGCCCAGGATCAGCGCGTGGATGTCGTGCGTGCCTTCGTAGGTGTTGACCACCTCAAGGTTGACCACATGGCGGATCACGCCGAACTCGTCCGAGATGCCGTTGCCGCCCAGCATGTCGCGCGCCACGCGGGCGATGTCGAGCGACTTGCCGCACGAGTTGCGCTTCATGATCGAGGTGATCTCGACCGCCGCGGTGCCTTCGTCCTTCATGCGGCCCAGGCGCAGGCAGCCCTGCAGGCCCAGCGTGATCTCGGTCTGCATGTCGGCCAGCTTCTTCTGCACCAGCTGCGTCTGGGCCAGCGGGCGGCCGAACTGCTTGCGGTCCAGGGTGTACTGGCGCGCGGTGTGCCAGCAGAATTCGGCGGCGCCCAGCGCGCCCCAGGCGATGCCGTAGCGGGCCGAGTTCAGGCAGGTGAACGGACCCTTCAGGCCCTTCACGCCCGGCATGATGTTCTCTTCCGGCACGAACACCTGGTCGAGCACGATCTCGCCGGTAATCGAGGTGCGCAGGCCGACCTTGCCATGGATGGCCGGGGCGCTCAGACCCTTCCAGCCCTTTTCCAGGATGAAGCCGCGGATGTCTTCCTTGCCGTCATCGCCCTGCAGCTTGGCCCAGACCACGAACACGTCGGCGATCGGCGAGTTGGTGATCCACATCTTGGCGCCGGTCAGCTCGTAGCCGCCGTCGACCTTCTTGGCGCGGGTGACCATCGAGCCCGGGTCGGAGCCATGGTTGGGCTCGGTCAGGCCGAAGCAGCCGATCCATTCGCCGGTGGCCAGCTTGGGCAGGTACTTCTGCTTCTGCGCCTCGGTGCCGAATTCGTAGATGGGAACCATCACAAGCGACGACTGCACGCTCATCATCGAGCGGTAGCCCGAATCGACGCGCTCGACTTCACGCGCGATCAGCCCGTAGCTGACATAGTTCAGGCCCGGGCCGCCGTATTGCTCGGGGATGGTCGGGCCGAGCAGGCCGAGTTCGCCCATCTCGCGGAAGATCTCGACGTCGGTCTTCTCGTTGCGGAACGACTGCAGCACGCGCGGCATCAGCTTGTCCTGGCAGTACGCCGCGGCGGCGTCGCGCACCATGCGCTCGTCGGCGCTCAGTTGCTGGTCCAGCAGCAGGGGGTCGGCCCAGTGGAATTCGGCGTTGGCAGCCATGCAGGTCTCCTTCGGTAGCGCAGGGGAAGCGCCGGGCGGGCGGCTGGTGTGCCACGGTCCGCGCCGGCGGATTCCGTCATTCGTAACGGGTTTGGTGATCGGTCGGTGATCCGTGCGGAGGATTTTTTCGGGATCCTTGATGTTCCGCATTGCGGAACTGTGTTCCGTTGAATTAGTATATCGCAATGGTCTTGCCACGCAACAGGCAAAACCCTGAACCTCCGCGCCTTTGTGCGATGAACGAACAAGCGCCGACTGGAGCCGCGAACCTTGGCCAACCTCAATCCCAACCCCCAGCCCGATCCGACGCTTTCCCAGGAGCCTGCCGCGGCACCCGTGCGCGACAGCGACCCGAACTTCGTCACCGCGCTGGCACGCGGCCTGGAACTGCTGCGCTGCTTCCGCACCGGCGAGGCGATGCTGGGCAACCAGGAATTCGTGCGGCGCACCGGCTTTCCCAAGGCCACCGTGAGCCGGCTCGCGGGTACGCTGGTGCAGCTGGGCTACCTGCGCTATGACGAGAGCCTGGGCAAGTACGCGCTCGATGCCGGGGTGCTGGCGCTGGGCTATGCCTACCTGTCGGCGTCGGACGTGGTGTCGCTGGCGCGCCCACACATGCTGGCGTTCGCGCAGTCGTACGGGGTCTCGGTGTCGCTCGGCAAGCGCGAGCGCATGGAGGTGATCTACCTGGAGTCGATCCGCAACGACGCCGGCGTGATGCTCGGACTGGGGGTCGGCTCGCGGCTGTCGCTGGTGTCGAGTTCGATGGGGCGGGCCTACCTGGCCGCCTTGCCGGCGCCGCGCCGCGAGCGCGTGATGGCCGAGTTCAGCCAGGCCTTCCCGGAGCAATGGAAGCAGCAGGAGGCCGCCACCCGCGCCGCGCTGGCCGAGGCGCAGCAGCGCGGCTATGCCGCATCGTTCCGCGACTGGCATCCGGCCATCCATGCCTGTGCGGTGGCGTTTCGGCCGGTGGGGGAGAAGGAGCTGCACATGCTGAGCTGCAGCGCCTCCTACGGGGCGGTGGACGAGGCGGTGTTCCACCAGACGCTGGCGCCGGCGCTGCAGACGCTGGCGGCAAGATTGTCCGAACCGGCGGGCTGAGGCAGCCCGCCGGCCGTAGCACGGTCCCTGCGCACGGGGACCGCGTGGATCAAAGATCGGTCCGCAACTTCCACAATTCCGGAAACAGCACCACGTCCAGCATCTTGCGCAGGTAGCTGACACCCTCGGTGCCACCGGTGCCGCGCTTGAAGCCGATGACCCGCTCGACCGTGGTCACATGGCGGAAGCGCCATTGCCGGAATGCGTCTTCCAGGTCGACGAACTTCTCGCCCAGCTCATAGAGTTCCCAGTGCGCGCCGGGGTTGCGATAGACCTCCAGCCACGCCGCCTCGACCGAGGCGTTGTACGCGGTCGGCTGGGTCCAGTCGCGCTCGACGCAATCCGCGTCGATGGCAAAGCCGCGCCGTGCCATCAGCCGGATCGCCTCGTCGTACAGCGACGGCGTCTTGAGCGCGGCTTCGACCAGCGCCAGATGTTCCGGCCGGTGCGCATGCGGCCTGAGCATGGCCGCGTTCTTGTTGCCCAGGATGAACTCGATCTCGCGGTACTGGTAGGACTGGAAGCCCGACGACATGCCCAGGTAGGGCCGCATCGCCGAATACTCCGGCGGCGTCATGGTGGCCAGCACGTTCCACGCCTGCACCAGCTGGTCCATGATGCGCGACACGCGGGTCAGCATCTTGAACGCGGGCGGCAGGCTGTCGGCCCTGACCGACTCGCGCGCCGCGCGCAGCTCGTGCAGCATCAGCTTCATCCACAGCTCGGTGGTCTGGTGCTGCACGATAAACAGCATCTCGTTGTGGTCCGGCGACAGCGGATGCTGCGCGCTCAGGATCTGGTCCAGGCCGAGGTAGTCGCCATAGCTCATGTCCCTGGCGAAATCCATCTGCGCGCCGTGCCAGCCGTCGCCTTGCGGGGTGGTTGCCGGCGCCGCGCCGGAGAAGGGGCATCCCTTGAAATCGCTCATGATGCGCTCCCGGTCAGGTCACCTGGCCGCGCGTCTGGAAGCGCGCGTCGCGATAGGCGCCGCGGTCCAGCACGTCGCGCAGAATTTCCACAGCATCCCACACCTCGGCGAAGCTGGTGTAGAGCGGCGTGAAGCCGAAGCGGGCGATGCGCGGCTCGCGGTAATCGCCGATCACGCCGCGCTCGATCAGGGCCTGCACCAGGGCATAGCCGTCCGGATGCTCCAGGCTCACCTGGCTGCCGCGGCGCGCATGCTCGCGCGGGGTCACCAGCGTCAGCGGGTGGTGGCCGCAGCGGGCTTCGACCAGTTCGATGAACAGGTCGGTCAGCAGCAATGACTTGGCGCGCAGCACCTGCATGCTGGTCTGCGCGAAGATGTCCAGCCCGCACTCGACCATTGCCAGCGACGTGACCGGCTGCGTGCCGCACAGGAAGCGGCGCACGCCCTCGACCGGGCGGTACTGCGGATCCATCGCGAACGGCGCCGCATGGCCCCACCAGCCCGACAGCGGCTGCCAGAAGGCATCGCGCAGCGCGGGCGCGACCCAGACGAAGGCGGGCGAGCCCGGGCCGCCGTTCAGGTACTTGTAGGTGCAGCCGATGGCGTAGTCGGCCCCGGCCGCCTTCAGCTCGACCGGCACGGCGCCGGCCGAATGGCACAGGTCCCACACCGTCAGCGCACCGCGCGCGTGGGCCAGCTCGGTCAGCCCGGTCATGTCGAGCATCTCGCCGGTCTTGTAGTTGACGTGGGTCAGCATCAGCACCGCGGTGTCGGCGCCAACGGCCGCGTCGATCTCGGCCGGCGAGTCCACCAGCCGCAGCGAATAGCCTTGCTGCAGCAGGTCGGCGAGGCCCTGGGCGATATACAGGTCCGTGGGGAAGTTGCTGGCCTCGGAGATGATCACCTTGCGCGCCGGGTCGCGCGTCTGCTGCACGCGCAGCGCCGCGGCCAGAACCTTGAACAGGTTGATCGAGGTGGTGTCGGTGACCACCACTTCATCGTGGCCCGCGCCGACCAGCGGTGCCAGCTTGTTGCCCAGGCGCTGCGGCAGGTCGAACCAGCCGGCGGTGTTCCAGCTGCGGATCAGGCCGTCGCCCCATTCCTCGGCCACCACCTGGGCGGCGCGCGCGGCGGCGGCGCGCGGGCGGGCGCCGAGCGAGTTGCCGTCGAGGTAGATCACGCCCTGGGGCAGCGCGAACTGGTCGCGCAGCGGGCGCAGCGGGTCTTGCTGGTCGAGCCGGATACAGTGCTCGCGGTCAATGGTCGTCATGTCGTGCAGAAAGGCCAGGCGGGTGTCGGGAAAAGGTTCAGTCGAGGCTGCGCAGCACCGCGCGCACCGGGCTGGCATCCAGCGCGGCGAAGCGCAGCGGCAGCGCGATCAGTTCATAGTCGCCGGCATCGACCTGGTCCAGCACGATGCCTTCCAGGATTGCCAGGCCATGGCGGCGCACCGCGTTGTGCGCGTCCATGGTCTTGGAGTCCTGCGGATCGAGCGAGGGCGTGTCGATGCCGACCAGCTGCACGCCGTGCGCGGCCAGCAGCGCGATGGTGTCCGGCGACACCGCGCAAAAGCCGGGGTCCCACTGCACCTGCGGCGCCTGCCGGTAGGTGCGCAGCAGCACCCGCGGCGGCAGCGCCTCGAGCGCGTGCGCGACATGATGGGGCTGCACCAGCGGCGTTGCGCCGATGCAGTGGATGACGCGGCAGCGGCCCAGGTAGGGCGCCAGCGGCACGGCGCCGATCGGGGCGCCGTCGGCGGTGTAATGCAGCGGTGCGTCCGCATGCGCGCCGGTGTGCGGCGATAGCGTGATGCGGCCGACATTGACCGGGCAATGTGCGTCGATCTGCCAGGCCGGCTGCTGCTGGAACGGCGTGTCGCCGGGCCACACCGGCGTGGCGGGCGACAGCGGCGGGCTGATGTCCCACAGTCGGCGCGGGTCGGGATTGGGGGCGGTCATGGGTTGCGCGGCGCCGTCTGCGGGCGCCGTTTCTGTGTGCCTCGATGTCGGGAATCATAGTCAAAATCGGGGGCAAGAGGCTTGCTAAATGGCCCGTCATCCGGTCCATCTTTCGCATATAATGCGAAAAATTGCCAAATAGTCGAAGGAAATTCGAATGAACCTCGATCCCACCGATCTGCGCATCCTGACCTGCCTGCAGGAGAACGGCCGCATCAGCAACCAGGACCTGGCCGACGGCGTGGCGCTGTCGCCGTCGGCGTGCCTGCGCCGGGTCCGGCTGCTGGAAGAGTCAGGGGTGATCGGCGGCTATCGCGCCTGGTTCGATGCCGAGCAACTGGGGCTGGAGCTGGAGGCGATCGTGCAGGTGTCGATGCGCCATGACGTCGAGGGCTGGCACGACACCTTCATCGCCGCGGTGCAGTCGTGGCCGGAAGTGCTGTCGGCGTACATCATCACCGGCGACAGCAACTACATCCTGCGCGTGCAGGCGCGCAACCTGAAGCACTACTCGGACTTCATCGTGAACCGTCTGTACCGCACACCGGGCGTGATGGATATCCGCTCGAATATCGTGCTGCAGCGGATCAAGGTGGACAGTTCGCCGCTGGCGATCCTGAAGGTCGCTGAACAAGCCTAGCGCTGCGTGTGCAGCGCGATCAGCTGGCGCAGGGTTTCCTTCAGCTGCGCGCCCTGGCGGGCGCCGAAGTCGTCCAGCACCGCGCGCTCGTGCTGCGCGGCGCGCTCGAGCAGCGGCTGCACCAGCGCCAGGCCGCGCGGCGTGATCGAGACCAGCGCCTGGCGGCGGTCGGCCTTGCCGGCGCGGCGCCGGACCAGGCCGTCTTGCGCCATGCGGTCGACCAGCTTGGTCAGCGTGGGCTGCTTGGTCAGCGTGATTTCCGCCAGCGCGCCGACGGTGCAGTCGGGGCGGTCGGCCAGCGTCGCCAGCACGCGCCATTCCTGCACCGACAGGCCGCTGGCCTCGACCTCGCGATGGAATTCGCCCGAGATCAGATGGCTGGCGCGGGCCAGCAGGTAGGCCAGGTAGCCGTCGACGAAGGTTTGGGGCGAGGGCACTGCCGGCAGGTCCGCCATGATGGCTCAGTGGGGGTCAGAGATCGAGCGGGGTAGTGGTGGTGAACTGGCCGCCCTGGAATATCAGCGGGCCGTCCCTGCCATCGAGCACGCCACAGCGCTCCACCTCGCCGACAAAGATGACGTGGTCGCCCTCGTCGTAGCGGCTGCGGTTGTGGCATTCGAACCAGGCCAGCGCATTCGACAGGATCGGCAGGCCGGTGGCCGAGAGCCGGTAGTCGACACCGGCGAAGCGGTCGCCCTTGAGCGTGGCGAAGCGCTGGCACAGGTCCAGCTGCGAGGCCGACAGCACGTTGATGATGTAGTGGGTGCCGTCGCGGAACATCGGCAGGCTGTTGGCGCGCGTAGCCATGCTCCACAGCACCAGCGGCGGCTCCAGCGATACCGAGTTGAACGAGCTGGCGGTAATGCCGATAAAGGGCGGCGCGCCGGCCGCAACCGACTCGTTGCTGGCGCGCGTGGTGATCACCGTGACCCCGGTCGCGAACTGCGACAGGGTGCGGCGGAAGTGCATCGCATCGAAGTCCGGGGCGGCGGCTACGCTGGCGATCCGTGGCTGGGCCTCAGGCATGCCCATGGGGGCTCCACTGGAGTTCATGAAATTTCATATATATTATTCGCGCCAGGGGCGGCGAGTTCAAGTCCGGCGCCGCCGGCGCTGGCCGCTCCACAAAGCTTGGGCGGCCCGGGCCCCATAGAACAAGAAGCCGATAACAAGCAACAAGCAGCAGGAGACAAGCGCATGCTCATCGAGCAGATCGAACACCGCTGGCTGGCGGCGTTCCGCCGCACGCTGGAACTCTGTGCCCTGCGGCACGGGGATGTCGTGGGAATTGTAACGGAGTCCCAATCCCGCCCTGTCAACGTGGCCTTGGCCGAATTGGCCGTGCAGGGCCTTGGCGCCACGCCGGTTCGGATCCAGGTGCCGAGCCCGGCGCTTGCGGCGCCAGCGCCGGTGCGCTCGACCGGTGCCAGCGATGCCTTGCAGAATCTGGCCCCGGTGCTGGCGGCGTTGTCGCGCTGTCAGCTGGTGCTCGACTGCACCGTCGAAGGCCTGCTGCATGCGCCTGAGTTGCCGCAGATCCTGCGCGGCGCCGACGGCGTGGTGCCGCGCATGCTGATGGTCAGCAACGAGCACCCCGAGATCCTGGAACGCTGCCAGCCCGATCCGTCGCTGGAGACCACCGTGCGCGCGGCGATGAAGCGCCTGCGCGGCGCGCGCGAGATGCGCGTGCATTCGGCCGCCGGCACCGAGCTGCGCATCGGCCTGGCCGAGGCGCGCGTGGGCGGTGTCTGGGGCTTCTGCAACAAGCACGGCCAGGTCTCGCACTGGCCTGGCGGACTGTGCCTGGCGTTCCCGGCCGGGCGCCAGGTCAACGGCACGCTGGTGCTGGCGCCGGGCGACGTCAACCTGACCTTCAAGACCTACCTGCGCGACACCGTGGTGTGCCATATCGAGGACGACTATATCGTCGCGGTCGAAGGCCAGGGCGTCGACGCCGACATGATGCGCGGCTACTACCAGGCCTGGGCCGACCGCGAAGGCACGCGCGATGCCTATGCGGTCTCGCACGTGGGCTGGGGCCTGAACCGGATGGCGCGCTGGGACGCGATGACGTTCTACGACAAGCGCGATTGCAACGGCACCGAGCTGCGCGCGTTCGCCGGCAACTTCCTGTTCTCGACCGGCGCCAACGAGGTCGCCGGGCGGCATACGCTGGGCCATTTCGACCTGCCGCTGCGACACTGCACGATTTCGCTCGACGGCCGCAACGAGGTCGAGGCCGGCACGCTGGTGGAGGTGGCCGCATGAGCGCCGCCGCGACGATGCAGCGCCACGCCAACGGCATCGCCACGCTGGCCTGGGGCGACGGGCCGGTGGCGGTGGTGATGCTGCATGGCATCGGCGGCGGCAAGGCCGCCTGGCCCGCGCAGGGCGAGGCCCTGGCGCAGGCCGGCTACCATGCGGTGGCGTGGGACATGCCGGGCTATGGCGACAGTGCCCTGATCGATCCCTATGACTTCGACGGACTGGCGCAGGCGCTGACGCCCGTGCTGCTGTTCGAGCGCGACGCCGGCCGGCGCGTGGTGCTGCTGGGCCACAGCATGGGCGGCATGGTGGCGCAGCAGGCCAGCGCGGCCACGCCAGCGCTGGTCGACGGCATGGTGCTGTCCGGCACCTCGCCCGCCTTCGGCAAGGGCGATGGCCCGTGGCAGCGCGAGTTCATCGCCGCGCGCACCGCGCCGCTGGATGCCGGCAAGACCATGGCGCAGATGGCGGCCGGGCTGGTGCGCACCATGGTCGCGCCCGATGCCGACGCGCAGGCCGTGGCCTTCGCCACCGCGGTGATGGCGGCGGTGCCGGCACCGACCTACCGCGCCGCGCTGGGTGCGCTGGTGCGCTTCAACCAGCGCGATGCGCTGCCCCGCATCGCGGTGCCGGTGCTGGCGCTGGCCGGCCAGCACGACACCAACGCCGCGCCCGAGGTGATGCAGCGCATGGCGCAACGCATTGCCGGCGCCGAGTACCGCTGCCTGCCCGACGTGGGCCACCTGGCCGGCATGGAGCGCCCAGAGCTGTTCAACGACGCGGTGCTGGAGTTCCTGCGCCGGCACTTTCCCGTGCACTGAAGCGCGCCGCTTTCCGGCCACGCCAACACAACAACCGCCGCGCCGCCCCCGTTCCCCATCCGGCGCGAGCAGGACAAAAAGGAGACGCGACATGCCATCCGGCCAGCTCGACTTCATTCCCGCCGTCGGTACGGCCGACTTCTCGCCGGAACAGGCGCAATGGCTGACGCTGGCCAACCGCCTGGGCCGCGAGCGCTTCGCGCCGCGCGCCGCCACCTGGGACCGCGAGGCCAGCTTCCCGTTCGCCAACTATGACGACCTGCGCGAGGCCGGCCTGCTGGCCTTGTGCGTGCCGCGGGCGTTTGGCGGCGCGGGCGCGGACTTTGCCACCTACTGCATGGTCGGCGCCGAGATCGGCCGCTTCTGCGGCGCCACCGCGCTCACCTACAACATGCATATCTGCTCGACCATGTGGACCGGCGTGCTGTCCGATGGCATCGACATGACCCCGGCACAGCGCGACGAACACCAGGCCCGCCGCGAGCTGCATTTCGCGCGGGTGGTGCGCGACGGCGCGGTCTACGCACAGCCGTTCTCCGAAGGCTCGGCGGCGGCCGCCGGCAAGGCGCCGTTCGGCACCACGGCGCGCAAGGTCGACGGCGGCTGGGTGCTGAACGGTCGCAAGATCTTCGCCTCGCTGTCCGGCGCGGCCAACTACTACGGCATCCTGTGCACCGAGGATCGCGGCGACCAGCATCCCGACATGCGCGACACGCTCTACATCGCCGTGCCCGGAAAGGCGGACGGCCTCACCGTGACCGGCGACTGGGACCCGATGGGCATGCGCGGCACGGTATCGCGCACGCTGCTGCTCAAGGATGTGTTCGTGCCCGACCACGAGCAGCTGATGCCGCGCGGGGTCTACTATCGCGCCGCGCAGACCTGGCCGGCGATGTTCTTCACGCTGTCGCCGACCTACCTCGGGGTGGCGCAGGCGGCGTACGACTTCACCGTGCAGTACCTGCGCGGCGAGGTTCCGGGACAGCCGCCGGTCAAGCGGCGCATGTATCCAACCAAGCAGATCGCGGTGGCGCAGATGCGAATCCAGCTGGAGACCATGCGCTCGCTCTTCTGGCGCGCGATCCACGAAGCGAAGCCCAATCCGTCCAAGGACGAGCGCCTGCGCCTGTACGCCGCGCACTACACGGTGATGGAAGGCGCCAACGATATCGCCCGGCTGGCGATCCGCACCTGCGGCGGCCAGTCGATGCTCAAGGACCTGCCGCTGGAGCGGCTCTATCGCGATTCGCGCTGCGGCGCGCTGATGCTGCCGTGGACCGCCGAGCTGATCCTCGACCGCATGGGCCGCGAGACCCTGTACGAATCCGGCGAGCGCGACGAATGAGCGCCCCCCGCCGGGCCATCCGCGCCGGTGCCGCTGGCCTGGGCGCGCTGCCGGCCATGCTGCATGGCCATGCCGACGCGGCGCCGGGCCGGCCGGCGTTGCACTACCGGGGCCGCACCTACACCTACGGCAAGCTGTGGCGGCGCGTGGAGCGCGCCAGCGCCCACCTGGCCGCGACCTGGGGCATCCGCCCCGGCGACCGGGTCGGCACGCTGTGCCTGAACCACGAGCTGCAGCTGGTGCTGCTGTTCGCCTGCGCCCGCGTCGGCGCCATCTTCGCGCCGCTGAACTACCGGCTGGCACCGGCCGAGTTGCGGGCGATCTGCGATCACGCGCAACTGGCCTTGCTGTTCCACGATCCGGACCATGAAGCGCTGGCGCGCGAGGCCTGTGGCGATGCCCGCGTGGCTGACCTCGACCGCCTGGTCGACTGTCCGGCGCCGTCCGGCGTGGTCCATGCCCCCGTGCCGGAGCATGCGCCGCTGCTGCTGGCCTATACCTCCGGCACCACCGGCAAGCCCAAGGGCGCGGTGCATACCCAGGCTGGCTTGCTGGCCAATGCGCGCGCCAGCTGGTGGGCGCACGGCATGAGCGCCGACGACCACGTGCTGTCGGTGCTGCCGCTGTTCCATGTCGGCGGGCTGTGCATCCAGACCCTGCCGGCGCTGCTGGCCGGCGCGCGCGTCACGCTGCATGACCGCTTCGCGCCGCAGGCCTGGCTGGACGCGGTGGCCTGGGCGCGGCCGAGCCTGTCGCTGATGGTGCCGGCGACGCTGCGCGCGGTGCTGGAGCACCCGGGCTGGGCCGATGCCGACCTGGCGGCGCTGCGCGGGGTGATGGCCGGATCGTCGACCATCCCGCGCTCGTATATCGACGCCTTCCACGCCCGCGGCGTGCCGCTCGGGCAGGTCTATGGCGCCACCGAGACCGGGCCGGTGTCGGTGGTGCTGAAGCTGGAACAGGCCATGGCGCGTCCCGGCTACGCCGGCTGGCCGCAGCCCGAGGCCGAAGTGCGCCTGGCCGGCCCCGACGGGGCCGAGGTGGCGCAGGGCGCGGTGGGCGAGCTGTGGGTGCGCGGCGCCAACGTCATGGCGGGCTACTGGAACCAGCCCGAGAGTGGGCTGATCGACAACGGGCTGGCGGGCGGCTGGTTCCATTCCGGCGACCTTGCGCACCGCGATGCCGACGGCTGCATCGAGGTGGTGGGCCGCGGCAAGGACATGATCATCTCGGGCGGCGAGAACATCTATCCCGCCGAGATCGAGAACGTGCTGGCCGGCTTGCCCGGCGTGCAGGAATGCGCGGTGGTCGGCGTGGCCGATGCGCGCTGGGGCGAAGTGCCGGTGGCGGTGATCGTGCCGGCGCCGGGCGCGCCGCGCGGCGCGCTGGCGGCCGAGCCGCTGCGCGAGCTGCTGGCCGCGCGCATCGCCCGCTTCAAGCTGCCGCGCGAGGTGGTGCTGATGGAAGACCTGCCGCGCAGCGCGCTGGGCAAGGTGCTCAAGCCGCAATTGCGCGCGCTGCTGGAGGCGCGCCGCGAGCCCGGCTGAATCCGCTGCAAGCGCGTCGATCTGCGCTTATGCTTGAGGCCTGGCAAGACAGACGATTACGCAAGGGAGCGGCGCAAATGGAACATGGATTGGAAACCGCCACGCTGGGCGGCGGATGCTTCTGGTGCTTGGAGGCGGTCTACCAGCAGGTCGAAGGCGTGGTCGGGGTCGAGTCCGGCTACACCGGCGGACATGTCGACCACCCGACCTACCAGCAGGTCTGCGCAGGCGACACCGGCCACGTCGAAGTGGTGCGCGTCAGCTTCGATCCGTCGGTGATCAGCTACCGCGAGATCCTCGAGATCTTCTTCGCCATCCACGACCCGACCACGCCGGACCGGCAGGGCAACGACGTCGGGCCGCAGTACCGCTCGGCCATCTTCACGCACTCGGAGGCGCAGCGCGCGACGGCCGAATACGTGATGCGCGAGCTGGTCGCCGCCAAGGCGTTCGATGCGCCGATCGTGACCCAGGTCGAGCCGGAGCAGCCGTACTGGCGCGCCGAGGCCGGCCATCAGAACTACTACCAGGACCATCCCAGCCAGGGCTACTGCGCGTTCGTGATCTCGCCCAAGCTGGCGAAATTCCGCAAGCAGTTCGGCGCGAAGCTGCGCAAGTAAGTCGTGCGCAAGTAAAGTCGTGCGCCGGCGCGGCGGCGGGCTCAGCGCTCCAGCCGCGCCACGATGGCCTCCGCCAGCCGTTCGCAGCTCAGCGGCGCGCAGCCTTCGGCGTTGTTGCTGACGATGACGATGGCGGGCTGCCCGGCGCGCAGCGTGCGCGCCACCACGTCGGCAATCGCGTGGCGGGTGTCGGGATCGTCGTCGACGATGCGGTCGAACGGCGCATAGCGCTTCTCCGCGTAGGCATAGGGCCGGCCCGCATGCAGCATCCAGCGCAGCACCAGCGGGCCCGCCGCGGCCTCGTCCATCAGCGCCTGCGCCGCCGCCTGTCGCGGCACCGGCGGCAGCCGGTCGCGCGCCGACAGGCAGAAGCGCACGCCATGGTGGCGCAGCAGCCGGATATAGCGCGGCGTCAGCAGGGCCGGGTCGCGCAGCTCGACGGCATAGGCTGCATGCGGCGTCAGCGCCGGATCGAGCGCCGGCAGTGCGCCGAGGAAGGCGTCGAGCCGCTCCAGGAATACCGCGCTGTCGGCGAGCGGCCCCATCGGCGACAGCTGGAACAGCAACGGCCCGCACTTGTGCCCCAGGCCGCTGGTGGCCGGCACGATGAAGTCGCGCGCCGCGATCTCCGCATCCAGGAAGGCGGCGTTGGCGAGCCGGCCGGCGCCGTCCGGGCCGCGCAGCCACGCGTCGCAGACGCTGGCCGGGGCCTTGACCAGGAAGCGGAAGCCCTCCGGCGCCTGCGCCGCGTAGGACAGGTAATCGGCCAGCGGGATCGGCCCGTAGAAGCCGCGGTCGATGCCGGCGGCGCGCAGCAGCGGGTGGCGCGAATAGGCGGCAAGGCCCTTGCGCGACAGCAGGCTGTCGCTGTACTCGCCGTCGTAGACGTGCCCGTTCCAGCCGGGATAGGCCCACGACGAGGTGCCGAAATACAGGTGGGGCGGCAGTTGCGCAGCAAGCGCCTGCAGCGCCGGCGCTGCCGTAACCGGCTGCACGCTCTTGCCGCGCGCCGGTCTGCCTGGGGCGTCGGGCTGGGTGGCCGCGCCGGCTGGCGCCGCTGGCCGCCCGGGAGGGGCTGCGGGGGCGGGCAGGGGCAGCCCGCCGAAGAGGTCTTCAGTCAATCGTTTCGGTTGCCTTCAGTCGTTGCGGCCGATGGGCTGTTCGTAGATATAGCGGCGCGACCACGGCAGCGAGTCGGCCTGCAGCCCGGACTTGTGGCACACCACCTGGTAGATCGACATCTTCTCGGTCTCGAAGGCGTGGGCGCAGCCGGCAAGGTAGACGCGCCAGATGCGGTATTTCTTCTCGCCGACCATGCTGCGGATGGTGTCGCCGCGCGCCTCGAAGTTGTCGGCCCAGTGGTGCAGCGTGCGCGCGTAGTGCCGGCGCAGCAGCTCGACATCGAAGGCTTCCAGGCCGCCCTGCTGCAGCGTGCGCAGCACCAGCCCGATATGCGGCAGCTCACCCTGCGGGAACACGTAGCGGTCCATGAATTCGGCGCCGTCCATCGGCGTCGCCCCGTTGTCGGGGTCGGGCGAGGTGATGCCGTGGTTCATGGCGAAGCCGTCGTCGGCCAGCAGTTCGCGGATGCGGCCGAAATAGCCGGCCAGGTTGTTCTTGCCCACGTGCTCGAACATGCCGACGCTGGTGATGCGGTCGAAGGTGCCGGTGGTGTCGCGGTAGTCCTGCAGCCGGATCTCGATGCGGTCGGACAGGCCCGCGGCCCGCACGCGCTCGGTGGCCAGGTCGAACTGGTTCTGCGACAGCGTGATGCCCACGCAGCGCGCGCCGAACTTCTGCGCCGCGCGCAGCACCAGCGCGCCCCAGCCGCAGCCGATGTCGAGCAGGGTCTGGCCCGGCTGCAGCCGGATCTTGGTCAGGATATGGTCGATCTTCTTGAGCTGCGCGGTGGCCAGGTCTTCGTCGCCGTGCTCGAAGTAGGCGCAGGAATAGACCATGTTGGGGTCGAGCCAGAGCTGGTAGAAGTCGTTGGAGACGTCGTAGTGGTACTGGATCGACTCTTTGTCTTCCTGCTTGGTATGCGAGAAGTGCTGCGCCACCTTGTACAGGGCACCGCCGGCGCGGCGCGTGGCGGCGGCCGAGAAGCCGTAGCCCACCTTGATGATGTCCGCCAGCCGGCCCTCGAAATCGATCTTGCCCTGGACGTACGCCTCGCCCAGGTTGTCCAGGCTTGGGGTCAGCAGCAGCGGCAGGGCCGCGGCTTCGCGCACGGTCAGCGTCACCACCGGCTTGTCGAATTGCCCCAGCGGGTATTCGGTGCCATTCCACAGCCGCAGGCTGACCGGGAGATTGGCGTTCTCGCGCAGGTCGGCGATCCAGTTGTCGAGTTGCTTTTCCAGGGTTTGCTTGAAAAACATGCGCTTTACCTCCCGATGGTTGCGGCACACGCTTCGGCGGACGCATCCGGCAAGGAGAAACTGCGCGCAAACCTTGCCCGATCCATCGCGAGCGCTGCAAGAAAAGAGTAGCCAAGCGACGCCTGTCTCACTTTAGTCCAATTCCGCAGCCCGTGCAGCGCACCCCCGGAAGACCCTGCGGTCGTCCCGGGAGAGACGTAGAGGCATCAGCGCGGACGCGCGCGGCGTCCGCCGGCCGGCTCAGGGCGACAGCCGCACGATCTGCCAGCCCGTGCCCGGCTGGAGCCGGTAGGCGATGCGGTCGTGCAGACGCGACGGCCGGCCCTGCCAGAATTCCAGTGCGGTCGGCACCAGGCGGTAGCCGCCCCAGTAGGGCGGGCGCGGCGGGTTTTCGCCGAACTTGCTGCGGTATTCCTGCTCGCGCTGCTCCAGCACATCGCGGCCGGGAACCTCCCGGCTCTGCGCGGAAGCCCAGGCGCCCACCCGCGAGCCCAGCGGACGCGTGGCGAAATAGGCGTCGCTTTCGTCGTCGGAGACCTTCTCGACGCGGCCTTCGACGCGCACCTGGCGTTCCAGCTGGACCCAGTGGAACAGCAGCGCGGCGCGCGGGTTTGCCGCCAGGTCCAGGCCCTTGCGGCTTTCATAGTTGGTGAAGAAGGTGAAGCCGCGGTCGTCGATGCCCTTGAGCAGCACGATGCGCGCCGAGGGCTGGCCGTCGGCGTCGACCGTGGCCAGGGTCATGGCATTGGGCTCGGGCAGCTTGGCCGTGACCGCTTCGTCGAACCAGCGCTTGAACTGGTGCATCGGATCGGGGGCCACGTCGGCTTCGGACAGCGCGCCGAGAACGTAGGTGCGGCGCAGGTCGGCAAGTTGGGTCATGTCGCAATCATCAGGGAATCGGTCTGGAAGCGCGGTGCGCCCGGGGGCGGGGCCGCAGGTCCGGCTGATTCGAGTATAGCGAATGCATCGGGGGCCGCATTTGCGCGGCGACAAGCGGTATCGGTCTCGCCACCCGTGCGTGTCACCCGCCCGTGGCGGAGCGTGCCGGCGGCGCCAGCGCCTTGCGTCCCTGGCGCCGCGAATAGTAGCCGGCCGCGCCCATCGCGCCCGCCATCGACAGGAAGATCGGCAGCATGCCCAGGGCCGTGCCGACCACGCCGAAGGTGAGCGGCCAGACCACCTGGCTGGTGTTCAGCACCGCCGAGCGCAGGCCCAGCGCCTCGCCCGCGCGGCCGTGCGGCGACGCGGCGTGCAGGATGTTCATGACATTGGGCTGCGCGCTGCCCAGCGCCAGGCCCAGCACGAAGGCCAGTGCGCACATCAGCCAGAAGTGCGCGACGAAGGGGTAGGCCAGGTAGGCCAGCGCGCCCACCAGCAGGGCGGCGCGGATGATCTTCCATTCCGACAGCCGGCGCGACACCGCCGGCATCGCCACCCGGATGGCAAAGGTGGCGATGGCGAAAGCGCCCAGCACCCAGCCGATCGACGACGGCGACAGCCCGATGCGCGAGCCCTGGATCGGGATCAGGAACGCGTGCAGGTCCCAAGCGGCCGACAGCACCGCGCTGGCGACGAAGACCGCGCGCAGTTCGGGATGCTGCAGCAGGTCCAGCGTGGAATGGCGGGTGCCGTCCGCGATGGCGATGCGCCCGGCGTTGCCGCCGCGCGCAGGCAGCCGCGGCCGCACCCATTGCAGGCCGGCCTGACCCGCCAATGCCACCACCACCAGCACGGCGAAGGCGGGGCGGAAGCCCGCATGCTCGATCACGTAGCCCATCGCCACCGGCCCGAGCGTGCCGGACACCGACAGCCCGAGCGCATGCCAGGTGTAGTTGCGCAGCCGGGTGGCATCGGTCGAGACCTGTCCGATCAGCAGCTGCATCGCCACCTGGACCAGCATGAAGCCGACCCCGATCAGCGCGCACGACAGGTACAGCGCGCCCAGTTCGTGCCACAGCGCTGGCAGCAGCGTGCCCGCCACCACCATCAGCGAGCCCGCCATCATCGGCTTGCGCGGGCCGATCTGGTCGATCCGCTTGCCGGCGCGGATCGCCAGCAGCATTGGCAGCAGCGCGTACAGCGACATCAGCACGCCCAGCGTGACGGTGGAGGCCTTGAGGGAAATCGCGAACAGCGACACCACCACGCGGCTGGCATTGAAGGCCACGTGGTTGCACACCGTCAGTGCGATCAGCCAGGTGATCGGCGGGACGGCGGCATGCGTCAGCGTCATGGGGCGGGGCGAAGCGTCGGTGAGGCGCGTCCGGTGCCGGCCGGGTGCCGTACCAGAGCGGTGAATCGGAAAATGGCGCAAAACAGGCAGCAAAAACAAAGGGCGGCCGCAGCCGCACCTTCAAGGATGCCACACGGGCGAGCCCGCGTCGCAGTCAATGCTTGCCATGCTTGAGCTTCTTGTAAATGGCCGTTTAATTATGCGCCTGAGCGCGTCGCGGCACAACGACAACGTGCGTCAACTTGCCGCAGTGGCGCCAAGTGTTGCGATTTTGTTTAAACGGCGAGGGGCCCGGGTGGCGAGTGCATCTATCCGCCCTGGTAGAACGATCGGTCGTTGCCGGGGCGTTGCGGCGCGCGTTCGTTGGCCGGGCGCTGCGGCGGGCGCTGGGCGGCGGGCCGGGACGGTTCTTGACGGCTGGCAGCGGGCGGCTTGCCGGCACGGGCTTCGGCCGCGGGCTGGCCAGGGCGCCTGGCCGTGGCCTCCGCGCCGGACCGGCTTGTCTCCGTCGCGCCGGTGGCGTCGGCGGGCGCCGCCGCGGCCTTCGGGTCCTTGTAGGTCTTGCCCGGCGGCGGCGCGGTGGGGCGCTTGCGAAGTTCGGCCAGCAGTTTGGCGCACTGCGTGTCGTCGCCGCCCGGCGAGAGGTCGAGCAGCGGCAGCACCGCGGTGGCGACCGGCGCCAGCAGCGCCAGCGACAGCGCGCCGCCGGCGCGCAGCGCCAGCACGCCGATATCGGGGCTGACGCGCGGGTTCTTCATGGTGCCGCCGACATACAGCGGCGAGCGCAGCGAGAAGACGCGCAGGCCCTTGGAGTCCGGGTGGATGGTCAGCGCCAGCCGCTCGCTGCGCAGGTCGATGCCGCCGGTGGTCTCGATCACCGCGTCCTGGGTGTCGAGCACGAAGGTGCGCGCGCGCGCCACGCCGTCGGTCATGGCGAAGTCGCTGACGCCGCAGTTGATCTGCACCGGCTTGTCGCCGAACAGCTTCGAGACCACCAGGCTGCCGACATTGAGGCCGATCGCCTCGAGCAGGAACTTGCTGACCGTGCCGTTCTCGACCAGCAGCCGCGCCTCGCCGTTGGACGAGCCCAGCAGCGCCGCCACGGAATTGCCGGTGGCCGACAGCTTGGCGCTGCCGTTGAGTTCGCCGATGCTGGCGCGCATCAGGTCGATGGTCGGGAACAGCTGCTTGAGCTTCATGCGCCGCGCCTTCAGGTCGACCATCGCGCCCATGGGCTCGCGCTTGCCGTCGAGCCGCACCGTCGACACCAGGTTGCCGCCCGCCACGCCAAAGTTGAGCGGGTCGAGCAGCAGCACGCCGTCCTGCAGCTTCAGGTGCGTGACCAGGTCGGTGATCGGCAGCTCGGCATCACGGATGATGCGCTTGCCGGTGAAGTGCACGTCGGCGTCGATCTCGTCCCAGCGCTCGGTGCGGAACGGCGCCACCGGCAGCGCCTTGTCCGCCGGCTGGGCCACCGGGCTGTCCTTGGCCGGGCGGCCGGGCTTGGCGTCGGCGCCGATCAGCGGGGCCAGGTCGACAAAGCGCAGCTCATTCGACACCAGGTTGCCGGCCAGCAGCGGGCGCGGGTCGCGCTTGGTGAAGGTGAGCGTGCCGGACAGGTCGCTGCCGCCGACGCGGCCGGTGAACTTCTGGTACTCGTAGATCGAGCCTTCCTTGCGCAGCGTCGCCATCAGCCGGCCGCGGGTCTGGTACGGCGGCGTCGACGGCAGCACCACGCCGGTCAGCGCATAGAGCCTGGCCATGCTGTCGCCGGCCAGGGTCAGGTGCACGTCCAGCGCCGCCAGGTGCGCCGGATTGGTGACCGTGCCTTCGATCTGGGCGCGCGTGGTGCCCACGCGCACATCGGCCTGGATCGGGAACGGCACGTCGGTATTGCGCAGGCTCAGCACCGTGCCGGCCTTGCCGCTGGCATTGATGGTGGCTTCGTTGTAGCGCCCGGTCGCTTTCCAGCGCACGCCATAGCGGCCGTCGCCGCCGTTGGCGGGCGCCGCGGAGGCCGGGCCGCCGGCCCGCGGCGCCGAGGCCGCCTGGGCGGCGCTGCCCGGCGGCCCGGGTGGCACGGCCGAGGCTTGCGGCTCGACCAGCGCGCCATCGCGCGCCTTGTCATAGAGCGGCGCGTTGCCGATGGTGTCGAGTTCCGCCTGCAGCGAGATCTTCTTGAGCTGGTCGGTCAGCGCCAGGTTGCCGCGCGCCAGCACCACCTCGCCGACATCCAGCTGCCATTTCGAGGTGCCATCTTTTTTCGGGCCGGTGTCGAAGGTCCAGTTGTTGCGGCTGTCGGCCAGGCGTTCCAGCCATACCGCCGGGCTGTCGATGACGATGGTCGGCACCGCGATCTCGTTGGCCAGTAGCGGCAGCGGGCGCAGCACGAAGATCAGCTCGCGCACGGTCGCCATATGGGGCTGCGCGGCCCAGTCCGGGTTGCCGACGGTGATGTCGCGTGCCGACAGCCGCGGCCACGGCACCAGCGTGCGCCAGCCTTGCTCGCCCTCGCCGCGGCGCCAGGTCACGGTGAGGTCGCCATTGATGGCGAAGGGGCGGCCGATGGCTTCGGAGACGCGGTCGTTGAGCCAGGGCTTGATCCGGTTCCAGTCGAAGGTCAGGATCACGACCACCAGCAGCGCGATCAGCGCGACCGGTGTCAGGACACTCCACAGAACGACCTTGCGGCGCACGGGCATGAGGCGGGCTCCTGGCTGGCGGGGGGAGGGCCCGCGGAAACCGCGCGGCGCGGCGAACGGACCACTGCAGGTCTATTGTATAGTTGCGCGCTTCCCGTCCTTGTCGGGGACTGGCTGACATCGCCGCCGGAAAATGCCGGATTTTTTGCGCCGGCATTGGCGTGGGTGGCATGGCCACGCGTCCCCGGATTCGCTCCTTTCCGTATGAACGATGCCGCACACGAGCTGGCTGGCCTGCCCGAGCCGCTGACCCACGAAAGCCCGGCCGACGACGACTACCACCGCCGTTTCGGCGGCGTGGCGCGGCTGTACGGGGCCGCCGGGCTGGCGCGGCTGGAGGCGGCCAACGTGTGCGTGGTCGGCATCGGCGGGGTCGGCAGCTGGGCGGCCGAGGCGCTGGCGCGCAACGCGGTGGGCCGCATCACGCTGATCGACCTGGACCATATCGCGCTGTCCAACACCAACCGACAGATCCATGCGCTGGGCGACGCCTACGGGCGTGCCAAGGTAGAGGCCATGGCCGAGCGCATCGTCGCCATCAACCCGCGTTGCCGCGTGACCCAGGTCGACGACTTTGTTACCGCCGACAACGTGCCGGACCTGCTCGGCGCCGGCTATGACTATGTGATCGACGCCATCGACGCGGTGCGGGTCAAGACCGCCATGCTGGGCTGGGCACGGCGTCAGGGCGTGCCGGTGATCACCTGCGGCGGCGCCGGTGGCCAGCTCGACCCCACGCGCGTGCGCATCGACGACCTCGCGCGCACGATCCAGGACCCGCTGCTGTCCAAGGTGCGCGCCGGCCTGCGCAAGCAGTGGGGCTTTACCCGCGACCCGAAAAAGAAGTTCGGCATCGCCGCGGTCTATTCCGACGAGCCGCTGCAATATCCGGAGCCCGAGCAGCAGGCCTGCGAGATCGACGAGGCACCGCCGCTCGAGGTGCAGCCGGGCCAGTCCGCCGCGCGCGGGCCGCAAGGGCTGGCCTGCGCCGGCTTCGGCTCGTCGGTGGCGGTGACGGCGGTGTTCGGCTTTGTCGCGGCGTCGGCGGTGATCGGCGCGATCGCGCGCGGCTGAGGACTTGCGCCGCCGCGCGTTCAGGCGCTCAGCGCGCGCAGCAGCGCGTCGATGTCGGCCTGCTCCGGTGCCCGGTTGTCGAAAAAGATCAGTTCCGGATAGTCGACGGGCGCCGGCATGAAGCGCCGGGTCCGGTACGCATCCCAGTGCGCCAGCTTGTAGGCGTCGTTGGGGTTGCCGCGCCGGATGATGCGCGCGTGGGCCTCGTCCTCGGGCAGGTGGACCCAGACCGTGCGCACCGTGGTGCCGGCGGGCACGTGCAGCCAGTCCGGGTCGTTCAGCAGGTGGGCGCGGACCTCGCGCGAAAGCGGCCCGATCACGATCGCGCTGATGCCCAGCGCCAGGTTCTCGCGCGCGGTGTCGAGCAGGCCCTGGTATTCGGGGTCGCGCAGGTGCTCCAGGTAGGCGGGGCTGTCGCGGTCGTCGGGATCGCCGGTGATGGCGGCCATGGCCGCGGCGCTGTAGCGGCCGTACAGCGTGTCCTTGTCGAGCAGGCAGAACGGCTCGCCGGTGGCCTGCATCAGCGGGCCGATCAGGCGGTGGGCCAGGGAGGTCTTGCCGGTGCCGGCATGGCCGCAGAAGAAGATCAGTCGTGGCATGAGCGTAAGACGGTAGGGTGACGGACCGGCCGCATTGCCCACAGCATACCCGCTCGCTTGCGCCAGATCAGGCCCGACTCGCGCCGATTCGGTATCCTTGCCGTTTTTCTCCACGCTTGCCGCCCCTCCCCATGGACGCCAAAGACCAGCTTTCCTCCGCCGGCCTGCCGGACCACCTGCACCTGGGCGAACCGGTCACCGACGCCACCCACGCCGAGTTCGTGCAGCTGCTGGCGGCGGTCGCCGGCGCCGACGACGACGCCTTCCTGGCGGCGATGGACGCCTGGATCGACCACACCCGCCATCATTTCGCCCAGGAAGAGCAGTGGATGGAGGCCATGGGGTTCGGCCCGCGCCATTGCCACGCGGGCGAGCACCAGCAGGTGCTGGCGGTGGCCGTCGCGGTGCGCGACAAGGTGCACAGCGATGCCGAATTCCAGCTTGGCCGCCGGCTGGTGGCCGAGCTGTCAGGCTGGTTCGACCATCACGTCAAGTCGATGGACGCGATGATGGTCGAGCATATGCGAGAAAACGGCTTCACGCTGATCGAAGGTCCCGCCACGGCGGCGTGATCGCCGCGGGCCCGGCGCTCAGGCCGGGCGCGCCGCATCGCGGTCGATCACCACGAAGTATTTGCGCACCGGGTCCAGCACCTGGAACACGCCGGTAAAGCCGCCCGGGATCACGCAGGCATCGCCAGGGCCGAATTCGCTGGCCTGGCCGCTGTCGTCGCTGATGCGGATGCGGCCGCTGATGACGTGGAAGAACTCTTCCTTACCCGCCGGGAAGGCGATGCGCCACGCGCCCGGCTCGCACGCCCAGATACCGCAATCGAAATCGCCATGCTGCGCGCTGTAGTGCGTCCAGGTGGTGCGGTCCGGATTGCCCGCCACCAGCCGGTCGGGGCGCGGCCGGTCGTGGCTGGGGGCGGGTGCGGTCTTGAAGTCGATCAGGCGGGGCGCGGTCATGGCAGCGGGGTGAATCGCGGAGGTGGTGGAGCTGAGAATGCGCCAGTTTACCGCGCCGGGCCCGCGTCACCGTCAGTTCAGCGACGTGCTCAGCTGGCGGCGCCAGCGTGACACCACCTCGGGCCGGTCGGCCAGCATCTCGAATACCGACAGCATGGTGCGGCGGCCGATATCGTCGTCGAAGCCGCGGTCGGCGCGCACGATCGCCAGCAGCTGTTCCAGCGCCGGCTCGTATTGCTGCTGCGCGATCATCAGCCGAGCCAGGTCCAGGCGCGCGGCGAGGTCGCGCGGATCGGCTTCGATGCGCCCGGCCAGGGTGGCCGCATCGGGCAGGCCGGCGGCGTTCTCCATCGCATCGATGCGCGTGCGCAGCGCGCCATAGCCAGCTTCCTGTTCCGCCCGTGGCGACAGTGCCGCAAACTCGGCCCGGGCCCGGTCGACGGCGTTGCCGTCGAGCAGGAAGCCGATATAGGCGAGGCGCGGGGCATCGGATTCCGGATCGGCTGCGATCGCATCGGCGAACAAGGTCTCGGCGCCGTCGCGGTTGCCGGCGGCGGCGAGTGCCAGCGCGTCGGCCAGCGGCGACCTGGCCTGGCCCGGCGCCAGCCGGCTCAGGAACTCGCGCAGGCCCGATTCCGGCAGCACGCCGGTGAACTGGTCCACCGCCTGGCCGTCGTCGATCGCCACCACATGGGGAATGCTGCGCACGCCGAAGTGCGCGGCCAGCTCCTGGTTCTCGTCGACATTGACCTTGACCAGCTTCCACTGGCCGTTCGCTTCGGCTTCCAGGCGTTCCAGCATCGGGCCCAGCGTGCGGCAGGGGCCGCACCAAGGCGCCCAGAAATCGACCAGCACCGGCATCTGGCGCGAGGCGTCGATCACTTCGGTTTCGAAATTCTGCAGGGTGACGTCGCTCATGGGGAATCCTGGTCGGGAGAGAAAAGGGAATCGATACCCCTTATTGTGAGGGCGAAGGCGCCGATTGCAACGCCCGCGGCCGCCCTCGGACCTGCGCCGTGCGGGAAGTCACCGGTTGAAAATAGAACGATCGTTCGGTTATAGTCCTTGACCATACGACAGACCCGGTCCGCGAGACCGCACAGGAGACCCTTCATGCCGAACCCCGACCGCCCGCATTTCCAGTTCTGGCCAAAGCGCCTGCCGCCCGCCATCGTGCTGCCGGAAACGTCGCTGTGGGCCAACCTGGAGGTCTCGGCGCTGCGCTATGCCGACAAGGCCGCGATCCGCTATTTCGGCAACGCCATCAGCTTCCGTGAGCTGCAAGACCAGGCCACCGCGCTGGCCGGCTGGCTGCAGCAGAAGGCGGGTGTGAAGAAGGGCGACCGGGTGCTGCTGTACATGCAGAACTGTCCGCAGTTCATCGTCAGCTACTACGCCATCCTGCGCGCCGACGCGGTGGTGGTGCCGGTCAACCCGATGAACCGCGCCGAGGAATTCAAGCACTACGTCACCGACGCCCAGGCGCGCGTGGCGATCTTCACCGCCGACCTCGCCGCCGGCGTCGAGCAGGCGCAGGCCGAGCTGGAGCCGGCGCAGCGCCTGCAGCACCTGCTGGTCACTCAATACGCCGACGCACTGCCGCCGGCCCACGAACATCCGGAAGACGCGCCGCCGGCCTGGCTGACCACGCCGCATCCGTTGCCCGCCGGCGCCACCACGTGGGCCGACGCGCTCGGCGCCGGCCTGCAGCCGGGGCCGCATACCGCCGGCCCGGACTACATGGCGGTGATGCCGTACACCTCGGGCACTACCGGCTTTCCCAAGGGCTGCATCCACACCCACCGCTCGGTGATGCACAACATCGTCGGCGGCGCGACCTGGTCGGGCTCGGGCGCGGAGTCGGTGGTGCTGTCGGTGCTGCCGCTGTTCCACGTCACCGGCATGCAGTACGGCATGAACGGCCCGATCTACAGCGGCGCCACCGTGGTGATGCTGCCGCGCTGGGACCGCGAAGTGGCGGGGCGCCTGATCTCGCGCTACCAGGTCACGCACTGGACCAATATCCCGACCATGGTGATCGACTTCCTGGCCAGCCCCAACCTGGCCGAATTCGACCTGTCGAGCCTGCGCTATATCGGCGGCGGCGGCGCGGCCATGCCGCAGGCGGTGGCCGAGCGCCTGCGCGAGCAGTTCGGGCTGAATTACCTGGAGGGCTATGGCCTGTCCGAGACCATGGCGCCGACCCACAGCAACCCGTCGGACCGGCCCAAGCTGCAGTGCCTGGGCGTGCCGACCTTCAACACCGACGCGCGCGTGATCGACCCGGTCACGCTCAAGGAACTGCCGCCCAACGAGATCGGCGAGATCATCGTCAGCGGCCCGCAGGTGTTCAAGGGCTACTGGGGCAAGGAGGATGCCACCCGCGAGGCCTTCATCGAGTTCGAGGGCAAGACCTTCTTCCGCACCGGCGACCTGGGCCGCATGGACGAAGAGGGCTACTACTTCATCACTGACCGGCTCAAGCGCATGATCAATGCGTCGGGCTTCAAGGTGTGGCCGGCCGAGGTCGAGAACCTGCTGTACAAGCACCCGGACGTGCAGGAAGCCTGCATCATCGGCACCCGCGACCCGTACCGCGGCGAGACCGTCAAGGCGGTGGTGGTGCTGCGCGCCCATGCCAGGGGCAAGACCACGCCCGAGCAGATCATCGACTGGGCCAAGGACAACATGGCCGCCTACAAGTACCCGCGCGTGGTGGAGTTCGTCGAGGCGCTGCCTAAGTCGGGCACCGGCAAGGTGATGTGGCGGCAGCTGCAGGAAAGCGAGAACGCACGCAATCCTGCCGCAGGCACGGCGCCGGCGGCCTGAGTCCGCGCAGCCGTGGCATGAAAAAGGCTGGTCCGGCGACCAGCCTTTTTTCTTTTTGTGCGCGTCCCGGGCTCAATGGCCGCGCACCCGCATCAGCATCTTCACCATGGTCTTGTAGCCGCGCTGGCGCGCATGGCGCGTGGGCGTCACGCCTTCGCGGTCGGCCAGGTTGGCGTCGGCGCCCGCGTCCAGCAGCAGCTGCACCGTATCCTCGTAGCGCGCGCTGCCGTCCCCCAGGATCACCGCCTCCAGCAGCGCGGTCCAGCCCAGGTCGTTGACGTGGTCGACGGCGATGCCGGCCTTGAGCAGCAGCTTCACAACTTCCACGTGGCCCTGCTGGCTGGCCATGATCAGCGCGGTGCCATGGTAGCGGTCGGTGCTGGCGAGGTCGGCGCCGTGCGCCAGCGCCAGCCGCACCATGTCGGCCTGGCCGGTGGCGGCCGCCAGCAGGAACGGGCTGTTGGCATCGGCATCCTTCAGGTTGACGTCGGCGCCGGCCAGCATCAGCGTGCGCGCGACCTCGGTGTGGCGGCTTTGCACGGCCGCCAGCAGCGCGCTGTGGCCACGTTCGTCGGCGGCGCGGGCCGAGGCGCCGGCGGCCAGCAGGCGCGCCACCAGGGCCTGGTCGCCGGCGCTGGCGGCGGTGATCAGGTTGCGGTCGAGCGTGCCGATGGCGTCGCGACGTGCCGGCGCCTGCGTGGCGGGGGCGCGCGGCAGGCGCGGCGCGGGCGGGTTGGCGGCGCCGCCGGCGGGACGCGCCGCCAGGGTCTGGCCGCCCTGCGCCGCCAGCAGCCCGCCGCCCATCAGCACGCCCACCAGCCCCAGCAACTCATTGAGTGCCTGTCTGCGGGTGCGGGCGGCGGGGCGCGTCATGGCGGCAGCTCCTGGGCTCAGACGGTTTCGTGAGGGCTGGTCGGCAGCGTGGCGTGGTCCGGCACCTGGCCGCCGGCAGGTTCGGCGGCATCGGCGGCATCGGCGGCATCGCCCGCTTGCAACTGGCGCCAGAGCCGCCCGAGGTAGGGATCGTCGACGCCGTTGGTGGCCAGTCCCAGCAGGGTCTGTTGCAGGTACTCGCGTGCCGGCCCGTAGAGGCCGGTAGCGTGGCGCAGCCGCTCCACCACGCTGGTGTCCGGCAGCCGGCCGGCGTAGGCCTCGTGGGAGCGGTTCATGACGAAGGCCAGCGCGCGCTGCTCCGGCGCGCCGGCGGCGCCAACGCGGATGCGCAGCCAGCGCGGATGGTAGGCGCCGGTCAGCATCTCGCGGCGCCACAGCACCCGGAACTCCTGCTCGACCACATGGCTGGGCACGCGGAAGGCCATGCCGTGGCAGCAGCCGCCGCGGTCAAGGCCCAGCACCAGCCCGGGATTGTCCCAGGTGCCGCGGTTGATGCGGGAATAGAGATAGAAGCCGCGGTGGTAGCCGTGCACCGTGGCGCGCTGGCGCTCGGTGTGCACCACCATCGGGTTCCAGATCAGCGAGCCGTAGCCGAACACCCAGACATCGCCGCCCAGCGCGGGATCGTCGGGGCGACGCGCCAGCGTATCGGCCAGCGACTGTTCCAGCGCGGCCTCGGGCAACAGCGAGGACGCAACCGGGGTGCTGCACAGCGAGGTGCGCAGCCGGTCGGATTCGAGGTCCTGTCGCGTGATGCCCATGCTGCAAGCATAAATCAAAGCGGCGTCCCGGGCGGGTCGCGGAAATGCCACAAGTGGCACTTTTACTCGGAATTGTCCGAGTCAGCGGTCGCGGTGTGGGCGCCAGACAACGGTCGCGGCCGCGTGTCGCCGTTGCCACGTGCGATGGCGGTGCGGCGGCGCGCCTTGTCGGTGGTCAGGCCCGAGCGAAATGCGGCGCAATGGCGCGCCGCTGGCGCCGCCGAGTCCTTACAATGGGGCCTCAATCCAACCCAGGGGGAACCTGCGATGGCACGTACGCTTACGGTGGTGTTCGGCAGCGGCAAGGAATATGACTTCACGGTCGGCACGGACGAGCTGGCCGCGGTCACCGAGGATGCCGCCTGGCGCTGGTTCGACCGGGAATACACCGAGCTGGACTGCCAGGCATCGAGCCCGGTGGGCAAGGTGCTGGTGATCGACAAGATCCTGAATGTCGCCAAGTTCTCTGGAGAAGCGCGCTTCTCCGGCGATGCTGCCTGGGCGCAGGACTATGCGCGCCATGCGGCGCGGCTGCTGGACCGGGACAAGGTCCGCGTCGATGTCGGCAACGCCGCCATCGGTTTCTGAGAGCGTCCGGGCAGGGCGTCCGGGCTGAATGCTTCGGCCGGGACGCCGCTCCTGCTGGCGCGGGAGCGGCGGCGCCGGCCTGAATCGCTAGCTTTAAACCGCCAGCAGTTCCACTTCAAACAGCAGCGTCGCGTTCGGCGGAATCACGCCGCCGGCGCCGCGCGCGCCATAGCCCAGGTCGGCCGGGATCATCAGGCGGCGCACGCCGCCGACCTTCATGCCTTGCACGCCCTCGTCCCAGCCGCGGATCACATGGCCGGCACCCAGCGGGAACACGAACGGGTCGTTGCGGTCCTTGCTCGAATCGAACTTGCGGCCGGCCTGGCCGTTCTCGTACAGCCAGCCGGTGTAGTGCACGGTGACGTGCTTGCCGGCGGTGGCTTCGGCGCCGGAGCCGACCGTGGTGTCTTCGTATTGCAGGCCAGAGGGCGTGGTTTGCATGGCGTGGTTTCCTTGCGATGGAAAAGACGTGGACAGGGAAGATGAGCGCAGCGCCGCTGCGCTCAGGCTTGGGCGCGCTGGAGCACTTCCAGCGTCAGTTGTACGTTGCGGTCGTCGTCGGCCACCCAGATATCGCCGTCCTGGATCGTCACCGACAGGCGCATGGCGCGCTGCGCCAGCGCGGCCAGCGCGTCGACGGCCTCTGCCGGGACATTGTAGACGGTGACGTTACGCAGCTTGCCGGCCTTGCCCGCCATGCCCTTCCACCATTCGCGCGCGCTCGCGGCATTGTAGGTGTAGACGGTCACGCGTTCGGCGCGCGCGGCGGCGCGTTTCAGGCGGGCTTCGTCGGGCTGGCCCAGTTCGACCCAATGGGCGATGTCGCCGGTCAGGCGCTTGTCCCACAGGTCGGGCTCGTCGGGTTCGTCGAGGCCGCGGGTAAAGGCCAGGGTTTCGCTGGCTTCGCAGGCAAAGGCCAGCAGGCGCACCATCATGCGCGCGTCGTTCTCGGACGGGTGCTGGGCGATGGTCAGGCTGTGGCTGCCGTAGTAGGGCCGGTCCATGTCCGACACGGACAGTTCGGCCTTGAAGATGGTGGATTTGAGCGCCATGAGGTCAGGTAAGCGGCAGGCGCCCCGGGCTGGGGTGCGTACGACGGAAAAGGCCGCATCATACGCGATTCAACCCCGTCGATTCAAAGCCCGCGCCTCAGCGCTTGCGGTATTCCTTCAGGTAGAAGCGCAGCAGCGCCGACACCAGCAGGGTGCCGAGGAAGGCCGCGGCGACCAGCAGTGCCTGGCCCGGCGGGGTGTCGAGCTGGCCGGCCAGTCCGAGGCGAAACAGCCAGGTGCCGACCATCATCGCCAGGAACGGCATCAGCAGCGCGCCGCGCCCGTAGGTGCGCACTGCCCACAGCGGGAAGCGGCGCAGGAAGTCGCCCGGAATGCTGCAGGCCAGGCAGGCTCCGGCAGCCGCCAGCGCGGCGGCCACGATGTCGCCGGAATGAATCTCGAACATGGTCTCTGTCTCGCGTCGCCGCACACGCGGACGGGCGTGGCAGGGATTTTGCAAAGCGCTGATTCTACAAGAGAAATTTGTGGCGCAGGTGACGAGTAGGGTAAGCGCGGAGTCAGCGCGGAAGGCTTGCGGCAGGCGATGCCTCGACCGCCACTTGCAGCGTCACGATGTCGCCGACGTCGGGCAGGAAGCGGGTCATGCCGAAGGCACTGCGCGGCACTTCGGCGCGGAAGTCACCGCCGCAGACCTGGCGGCGCACGCCGAACAGCGTGACCTCGCCGCAGCGGAAGCGCTCGGCCGTCAGGCGCACGGGCCGGGTCACGCCGTGCAGTGTCAGTTCGCCCTCGACGACGGAGAGATGGCCGGCTTCCGTCAGGAAGCGGTCGGCGCGCAGCCGCGCCAGCGGATGCTCAGCGATATCGAAGAACTGCGCCGAGCGCAGCACGCCGTCCAGCGTGCGGTTGCCGGTATCGACGGAGGCCAGGTCCACGGTCACGTCGATGGCGCCGGCGCCGCTGTCCGCGTCATAGACCAGGCGGCCGTCGATCCTGCCGAAGCGCCCGCGCACCGAGCTGCGGTCGAAATGGCTGGCGGAGAAATAGACGGTGGTATGGGCCGGATCCAGGGTGTACTCGACCGGCGCCGCGTGGGCGGCGGTGATGCCGATGGCAGCCACGAGCACCAGCGCGCGCAGGCCCATGGGCGTCAGTGGACAAAGACCGGCAGCAGGAAGATCCCCACCACGGTCAGGTAGCCGATGGTCCAGCAAAGCGTGCGCAGGGTGGCGCGGTCGGTGATGTAGCAAAGGGTGTAGAGCAGGCGCACCGCGATGAAGGCCATCGCCAGTTCGTCGATGCGGGCCTGTGGCGCCTGCAGCAAGGTGGCGCTCAGCACCGCCGCGGCAAAGAAGGGGAAGGCCTCGAAATGGTTGCGGTGCGCCAGGTCGGCGCGGCGCGCGCGGCCGGATTGCCGTTCCAGCCAGCCGCGCGGGTCATGGTTGTCGTAGCCCGGCGCGCTGGCCTTGGCGATGGCCACCGTCGCCAGCGGCAGCACGCCGGCCAGCAGCACGCACCAGAAAGCGATCGGCATAGTCATCCTTTCGGTTGCGGTGCCGGCGCCGGCCGCACGGGGCGGCGCGCCGGCCGGCCGCGCGGTCAGGCGGCGACCACGCGGATCTCGATGCCCGCCAGGCCCACCACCTGCCCGGCGCGGATCTTGGCAGTCTTGCGCGATTCGGGCGCGCCGTCCACCGAGACTTCGCCGGCCGCGACCAGCGCCTTGCCGGCGCCGCCGCTGTCGCACACGCCCGCCAGCTTGAGCAGGTCATTGAGGGCGATGAACTCGCCCTCGAGCGGGAAGGTGATGGTCTGCACCGCTGCCTTGCCAGGTCTGCCCATTACTTGCCCCAGCTGTCTTTGAGGCCGACGATGCGGTTGAACACCGGCTTGCCCGGCGTCGAATCGCTGCGGTCGGCGACAAAGTAGCCATGGCGCTCGAACTGGAAGCGGTCTTCCGGCTGCGCCTCGCGCAGGCCCGGCTCCAGGTAGGCGGTGATCACCTGCTTGGAATCCGGGTTGAGCGCATCGAGGAAGTTCTTGCCGCCGGCATCCGGGTTGGGATCGCTGAACAGGCGGTCGTACAGGCGCACCTCGGCTTCATACGCATGCGCCGCGCTGACCCAGTGGATCACGCCCTTGACCTTGACGCTGTCGGCGCCCGGCGTGCCGCTCTTGGTGTCGGGCAGGTAGTTGGCGTGCACCGCCACGACGTTGCCGTCGGCGTCCTTGTCCACGCCGGTGCACTCGATCACGTAGCCGTACTTCAGGCGCACCTTGTTGCCGGGGAACAGGCGGAAGTAGCCCTTGGGCGGGGTCTCGTTGAAGTCCTCGCGCTCGATCCACAGCTCGCGCGACAGCGGGAACACCCGCTTGCCCAGTTCCGGCTTCTTGGGGTGGACCGGCGCCGAGCATTCCTCGCTCTGGCCTTCGGGGTAGTTGTCGATGATCAGCCTGAGCGGGTCCAGCACGGCCACGCCACGGGCGGCGCGGCCGTCGAGGTCGTCGCGCACCGAGCCTTCGAGCGTGCTCATGTCGATCCAGCTGTCGGCCTTGGCCACGCCGACGCGGTCGCAGAACAGCTGGATCGATTCCGGCGTGTAGCCGCGGCGGCGCACGCCCACCAGCGTGGGCATGCGCGGATCGTCCCAGCCATCGACGCGCTTTTCGTCGACCAGTTGCTTGAGCTTGCGCTTGCTGGTGATGGCGTAGGTCAGGTTCAGCCGCGCGAACTCATACTGGTGCGGCAGCGGGTCGCGGAACACGCCGCTGTCGCGCAGGTGCTCCAGCACCCAGTCGTACAGCGGGCGGTTGTTCTCGAACTCCAGCGTGCACAGCGAGTGGGTGATGTTCTCCAGCGCGTCCGAGATGCAGTGCGTGAAGTCGTACATCGGGTAGATGCACCACTTGTCGCCGGTGCGGTGGTGATGCGCGTGGCGGATGCGGTAGAGCACCGGGTCGCGCATGACGATATTGGGCGCGGCCATGTCGATCTTGGCGCGCAGCACGTGCTCGCCGTCGCCGTACTTGCCGGCGCGCATGTCGCGGAACAGCTGCAGGTTTTCCTCTACGCTGCGGTCGCGGAAGGGCGAGGCCTTGCCCGGCTCGGAGAAATTGCCGCGGCTGGCGGCGATCTGCTCGGCCGACTGGCTGTCGACGTAGGCGGCGCCGCGCTCGATCAGCGTCTCGGCAAAGGCGTAGAGCTGGTCGAAGTAATCGCTGGCGTAGTACAGGTGCGGCTGCGCGGCGCCGTCCTTGCCGGTGCTGTCCCAGGAGAAGCCGAGCCAGTGCACGGCGTCGATGATGGAGTCGACGTATTCGGTGTCTTCCTTGACCGGGTTGGTGTCATCGAAGCGCAGGTGGCAGCGGCCGCCGTAGTCGCGCGCCAGCCCGAAGTTCAGGCAGATGCTCTTGGCGTGGCCGATATGCAGGTAGCCGTTGGGCTCCGGCGGGAAGCGGGTGATGACGGCCGGCAGCGGCTCGCCCTGCTGGTCCTGGCGCCCGGCGTAGGTGCCGGCGGCGAGGTCCTGGTCGATGATGCTGCGCAGGAAGTTGGAGGCGGCTGGGGTGCTGTCGGTAGGCTTGTTGTCGTGGCTCATGATGGCGCCGGTTGGCCGGCCGCAAGCGCCTGCAGGGCGTGGGGCCGGGTCGTCGGATTGCGTGGCGGAATGCCAATAGCGGGATTTTACCGTGCCGGCGGCGCCGCACGCCGTGAGCACCGGCTCATTTGTGGTCTTGTCCGTTGCCGGCGCCGGCCGCCGCACCGCAAAGTGATGTGTCGGAGTAGCATGGAGCGTGACCCATCGCATCAGGAACGCCCATGAATGCCCCCACCGTTGCGGCACAAGTGCCGCCCATGCCCCACGATGTCGTGGCCGCGCTATGGCGCGATGCCGGCCTGCCCGCCGGGGCGCTGGCCCACCTGCGCCTGGATGGCGCCGAGCCGGTGCTGCCTTCGAGCTTTGCCGTGGGCACCGCGGCGCAGGCCAGCCTGGCCGCGTCGGCGCTAGCCGCCGCCACGCTGTGGCAAGGCCGCAGCGGCCGCTGGCAGCAGGTCAGCGTCGACATGCGCCACGCCATCACCGAGTTCCGCAGCGAGCGCTACCTGCGCGTCGATGGCGGCCCGGCACCGGAGCTGTGGGACCGGATCGCCGGCATCTACCGTTGCGGCGACGGCCGCTGGGTCCGCCTGCACACCAATTTCCCGCATCACCGCGACGGCGTGCTGCGCCTGCTCGGATGCGCCTATGACAAGGACGCGGTACAGGCGGCGCTGCAAAAATGGGAAGCCGAGGCGTTCGAAACGGCCGCGTCCGACGCCGGGCTGGTCGTGGCTGCGCTGCGCAGCTTCGACGAATGGGACCGCCATCCGCAAGCCGCGGCGCTGCGCGGCCTGCCGCCGGTGACGCTGGAGCGGATCGGCGATGCCCCGCCGCAGCCGCTGCCGGCGCCGCTGTCCGCGGACGCGCAGCCGCTGTCGGGCGTGCGCGTGCTCGACTTCACCCGCATCATCGCCGGCCCGGTGGCGGGCCGCACGCTGGCCGCGCATGGCGCCGACGTGCTGCTGGTGACCGCGCCGCACCTGCCGTCGATCGCGCCGCTGGTGATCGACACCGGCCGCGGCAAGCGCAGCTGCCAGCTGGACCTGCGCGATGCCGACGACAAGCGCACGCTGCACAAGCTGCTGCACGGCGCCGACGTGCTGGTGCAAGGCTACCGGCCCGGCGGCCTGGCCGAACTGGGCGTCGGCCCGGAGGCCGCCGCGCGCGCCCGTCCGGACATCATCTATGTGTCGCTGAGCGCGTATGGCCACGTCGGGCCGTGGGCGCACAAGCGCGGCTTCGATTCGCTGGTGCAGACCGCCACCGGCTTCAACCACGCCGAGGCGGAAGCCGCGGGCAGCGACACGCCGCGGCCGTTGCCAGCCCAGGTGCTGGACCACGCCGCGGGCTACCTGCTGGCGTTCGGCGCGATGGCCGCGCTGCACCGGCGCGCGGTGGAGGGCGGCAGCTGGCATGTGCGCGTGTCGCTGGCGCAGGTGGGGCAGTGGCTGCGCGGGCTGGGGCGCGTGACGGACGGGCTCAAGGCGCCAGAGCAGAAGATCGACGACGTGGCCGACCTGCTCGAAGCGGTGCCGTCCGGCTTCGGCATGCTCACGGTGGTGCGCCACGCCGCGCAGCTCTCCGGGACGCCGGCGCGCTGGACGCTGCCGTCCGAGCCGCTCGGCACGCACGCGCCGGAGTGGCTGTCGCGCTAGTAGAGCGTGGTGCGCTGCCGCTCGGGCAGCTCGCGATCATAGGCGGCGCCGTCGATGGCGTTGCCGCTCAGCGTGGCCAGGATCTCGCCGTTGCTCGGCAGGGTCTGGCGCGCGACCTGCGACTGCGCGGCCCACAGGCGCGAACGGATCAGCGCGCGGGCGCACTGGAAGAACACCGCCTGCACCGTGATCACCAGCACCGTGGTCGGCGCCTTGCCGTCGACCACGCAGCGCGCGATCAGCGCCGGATCGACGCTGATCTGCGCGGTGCCGTTGACGCGGATAGTCTCGTTGATGCCGGGAATCACGAACAGCAGGCCCACGCGCGGATCGGCAACGATATTGCGCAGGCTGTCGATGCGGTTGTTGCCGCGCCGGTCCGGCAGCAGCAGCGTGCGCTCGTCCAGCACCTGGACGAAGCCGGGCGCGTCGCCGCGCGGCGAGCATTCGGCCCAGTCCTGGCCCACCGTCGACAGCAGGCAGAACGGCGCCGCCTCGATAAAGGCGCGGTAATGCGGGTGCAGGTAATCGACTTGCTTGGACAGCGAGGGCGCCGCCGGTTGCGCGTAGAGCGCTTCCAGTTCGGCCAGCGTGGTGATGGCGTGCGGGGTCATGGCAGGCTGGGCAGTGGGGCTGGGAGGCGAAAGCGTCAATGTAACGCACAATTCTCGCGCTGCCGCTTGCAGCAAGCTCCCCTCGCCCGCTTGCGGGAGAGGGGCGGGGGAGAGGGCCGGCGGGTCAAAGGCTGACGCCCGTGGGTGAAAACCGAAGGCTTCGCCCCGTTTGGTACCTTGCTGGCCCACCCCTCACCCCGGTCCCTCTCCCCAAGAGGGGAGAGGGAGAACACCTTGCTTGAGCGAGTTCGGGCGGCGTTGGCGCACCCAAAACCGCGCTCCTTTTTTTGCTTTAGAACCCCACCGCCTGCCCGTCGCGCCGGCTGTCGCTGGCGGCGACATAGCCGTGCTCGGCGTCGTCCGACATTCGCCAGATGAACTGGCCCGAGCCGAAGTCCATGTACGGATCGTCCACCGACTTGAGCTGGTGGCCGCGCGCCTTCAGGCCCTCGACCGTGGCCGGGTCCATGGTGCCTTCCACGTCCAGCGTGAAGTCGCGGTTGACCTTCCAGCGCGGCGCGCAGCAGGCCGCCTGCGGCTGCTGGTTGTAGTCGAGCATGCGCACCACGGTCTGCACGTGGCCCTGCGGCTGCATGTCGCCGCCCATCACGCCGAAGCTCATCACCGGCTGGCCGTTCCTGGTCAGGAAGGCCGGGATGATGGTGTGGAACGGACGCTTGCCGCCCGCGACCACGTTGGCGGACCTGGGATCCATCGAGAAGCCGACGCCGCGGTTCTGCAGGCTGATGCCGGTGCCCGGCACCACCACGCCCGAGCCGAAGCCCATGTAGTTCGACTGGATGAACGAGATCATCATGCCGTTCTCGTCGGCCGCGGTCAGGTAGATGGTGCCGCCGACCTTGGGCATGCCGAAGTTGAAATGCGTGGCGCGCTGCATGTCGATCAGTTTGGCGCGCGACTTCAGGTAGGCGTCGTCCAGCATCTGTTCGGGCGTGACTTCCATGCTGCGCGGATCGGCCACGTACTGGTACAGGTCGGCGAAGGCCAGCTTCATGGCTTCGATCTGCAGGTGCTGCGAATCGACCGAATCCACCGGGATCGAGGCCAGGTCGAACTGGTCGAGGATGCCCAGCGCGATCAGCGCGGCGATGCCCTGGCCATTGGGCGGGATCTCGTGCAGTTCGTAGCCGCGGTAGGACTTGCTGATCGGCTTGACCCAGTCGGGCTGGTAGTTGCGCAGGTCGTCGAGCGTCATCGCGCCGCCGCACTGCTTGCTGAAGGCGGCGATCTTCTCGGCGATCGCGCCTTCGTAGTAGGCGCGGCCGCGGGTCGCGCCGATCTGGCGCAGGGTCTCGGCGGCGTCCTTCATGGTGAACTTCTCGCCCACCGCCGGGGCGCGGCCGTTGGGCATGAAGGTCTCGGCGTAGCCGGGCTGGTCCTTCAGCTCAGGCACCGCGGCGGCCCACTTGTGCGCCACCACCGGCGGCACGGCGTAGCCGCGCTCGGCGATCTCGATCGCGGGTTCCATCAGATCCGCGAACGGCAGCTTGCCGAAACGCTCGTGCAGCGCGGCCCAGCCGGCCACCACGCCGGGGACGGTGACCGAGTCCCAGCCGCGGATCGGGCGGTTGGCGAGGCCGTTGGCGTCGGTGCCGTATTTGGCCTTGAAGTATTCCGGGCTCCATGCCGCCGGCGCCACGCCCGACGAGTTCAGGCCATGCAGCGACTTGCCATCCCACAGGATGGCAAAGGCGTCGCTCCCCAGGCCGCACGACACCGGCTCGACGATGGTGATGGCGGCGGCCGCGGCGATGGCGGCATCGACGGCATTGCCGCCCTTGAGCAGCATGCGCAGGCCGGCCTGCGCGGCCAGCGGGTGCGAGGTCGAGACCACGTTGCGCGCAAACAGCGGAATGCGCACGGACGGGTAGGGGTTGGTCCAGTTGAAGTTCTGCATGGGTATGTCCTTTTGTGCTCGGTGCGCGCGGGGGCGCTCGGTGGCGTGTTTATTCTGCCGTGATCTTGCGATCCCTGATCAGCTTGCCCCAGCGCGCGCTGTCCTGCTTCACCATGGCGGCGAACTGGGCGGGCGTGCCGCCGACCGGTTCGGCGCCCAGCTTGGCCAGCCGTTCCTTCACCTCGGGCGACTGGATGGCCTTGTTGAACTCGGCATTGAGGCGGTTGACGATATCGGCCGGCATGCCCTTGGGGCCATAGATGCCGAACCAGGTATCGGAGACGAAGCCCGGCAGGCCCGATTCGCTGACGGTGGGGATTTCCGGCGCCAGCGGCGAGCGTTTGGCGCTGGTCACCGCCAGCGCCTTGAGCTTGCCGTCCTTCACATGCGGCAGGCCCGAGACGATGCTGTCGAACAGCACCTGCACCTTGCCCGAGATCAGGTCAGGCACCGCCAGCGCGGTGCCGCGGTAGGGGATGTGGGTGATGAACACGCCCGCCTGCGTCTTGAACGCTTCGGTGGTCAGGTGCACCACGGTGCCATTGCCGCTCGAGGCGTAGTTCAGCTCGCCGGGATGCTTCTTGGCGTAGTCGACCAGCTCGCGCACGTTCTTTACCGGCAGGCTGTTGGGCACCACCAGCACGTTGGTGGCGATCGCGACCTGGCCCACCGGCGTGAAGTCGGTCTCGGTCTGGTACGGCAGGCGGGGATTGATATGCGGCCCGATCGCATGCGTGCTGGTGGTGGCGATCAGCAGCGTATAGCCATCGGGCGCGGCCTTGGCGGCCATGTCGGAGCCGATCGCGCCGCCGGCGCCAGGACGGTTGTCGACCACGATCTGCTGGCCCATGTTGCTGCCCACCTTCTGCGCGATGGCGCGTGCCAGCAGGTCGGTCGCGCCGCTGGCGGGGAAGGGCACGAGCAGCCGGATCGGCTTGCTCGGGTAGCTGTCGGCCAGTGCGGGGGTGGCGGCCAGGCACAGGCCGATGCCGAGGCCGGTGCCGAGGCGGCGCAGCCAGGATGTCATGGGTGTCTCCGAGAATCAGGCGCAGGGCGGATTGATGATCGGCCTTCATTATTCCGTGCCGCCGGTCACAAAGAAAGCTAATATTTCTTTCCGATGTCGCAAGAATTTTTTAAGTATCGAACGCCATGGCGACACGGGCGTTCCGTGCCTGGTGTGCAGCATGAGCACTGTCCGTTTCCTCCGAACCTTCGTCGCCGTGGCCGAGCACGGCTCGTTCGCCGCCGCCGCGGCGCAGGTGGCCGTGACCCAGGCCGCAGTCAGCCTGCAGATGCGTGCGCTGGAGACCGAGCTGCGCCGCGAGCTGTTCGACCGCAACGGCCGCGTGGCGGTGCTCAATGCGGATGGCCGCGCGCTGCTGCCGCAGGCGCGCAAGCTGCTGGCGCTGTATGACGAGATGCGGCTGCCGCTGGCGTCGGCCGAAGCCATGGCCGGCGCGGTCGCGGTGGGCGCGGTGGTGTCGGTGATGGGCGGCCTGTCGCACGCGGTGGCGCGCATGAAGCGCACCTATCCGGCCCTCGATGTGAGGCTGGTCGGCGCCAAGTCGATCGAGCTGGCGGCGCAGGTGGAAGCCGGCGAGCTCGACGCCGCCATCCTGGTGGAAGGCGCCGCGCGCGTGCCGGGCACGCTGCGCTGGACGCCGCTGTACCAGGAGCCGCTGGTGGCCATCGCCGCGCGCGGCAGCCCGGGCCGCGACGCGCGCGAGGCGCTGGCGGCCAATCCCTATCTGCGCTTCGACCGCAGCCAGCGCACCGGCGTGCTGGTGGAGCGCGCGCTGCGCCGCGCCCACCTGAAGGTCAATGAGTTCCTGGAGCTGAACGCGATCGAGGCGCTGGTCGAGCTGGTGCGGCAGGAGGTGGGGGTGACGGTGGTGCCGCTGCTGCGGCGCGCGCGCTGGCGCGACGACGACGCCTTGCGCGTGCTGCCGCTGCTGGTCAACGGCGAGCCGGTGATGCGCCAGATCGGCATGCTGGAGCGGCGCGACCACGGCCGCGGGCAGGTCACGGCGGCGGTGCGGGCGGCCTGCAGCGAACTGTTCGGGGCCTAGCGGCCACTGGCGACGGGCGGCGCACGAAAAAAAGGGCACCTCGCGGTGCCCTTCAGCTTTGTTGCCGCCGGCGCCAGGCCGGCGATGTTCCCTGCTTATTCTTCCTGGAACGCTTCTTCGCGCTTGGCCTTGATCGACGGCAGCGCCACGATCACGACCAGCACCGCGGCGGCGATCAGCAGGCCCAGCGACAGCGGCCGCGTCACGAACACGCTGAAGTCACCACGCGACAGCAGCAGCGAGCGGCGGAAGTTCTCTTCCATCATCGGCCCCAGCACGAAGCCGAGCAGCAGCGGAGCGGGTTCGCAGCGCAGCTTGATAAACAGGTAGCCGATCACGCCGAAGGCAGCGGTCTGGAACACGTCGAAGGTGGTGTTCTGGACCGAGTACACGCCGATGCAGCAGAAGGTCAGGATGGCCGGGTACAGGTAGCGGTAGGGCACCTTCAGCAGCTTCACCCAGATGCCGATCAGCGGCAGGTTCAGCACGATCAGCATCAGGTTGCCGATCCACATCGAGGCGATCAGGCCCCAGAACAGCGCCGGGTTGCTGGTCATCACCTGCGGGCCGGGCTGGATGTTGTGGATGGTCATCGCCCCCACCATCAGCGCCATCACAGCGTTGGGCGGAATGCCCAGCGTCAGCAGCGGGATGAACGAGGTCTGCGAAGCGGCGTTGTTGGCCGATTCCGGACCCGCCACGCCTTCGATCGCGCCCTTGCCGAATTCCTGCGGGTACTTGGAGGTCTTCTTCTCCAGCGAGTACGCCGCGAACGAGGCCAGCGAGGCGCCGCCGCCCGGCAGGATGCCCAGCGCCGAGCCCAGCGCGGTGCCGCGCAGCACCGCCGGGATCATGCGCTTGAAGTCGTCCTTGGTCGGGAACAGGTTGGTGATGTGGTCGGTGAAGGTCTCGCGGTGTTCCTTCTGCTCCAGGTTGGCGATGATTTCGGCAAAGCCGAAGATACCCATTGCCACCGAGACGAAGTTCAGGCCGTCGGTCAGTTCCGGCACGTCGAACGAGAAGCGCGCGGCGCCCGAGTTGACGTCGGTGCCGACCAGGCCCAGCAGCAGGCCCAGCACGATCATGGCGATGGCCTTGACCAGCGAACCCGAGGCCAGCACCACGGCGCCGATCAGGCCCAGCACCATCAGCGAGAAGTACTCGGCGGGGCCGAACTTGAACGCCAGTTCCGACAGCGGCGCGGCAAACGCGGCCAGGATCATGGTGGCGACGCAGCCGGCGAAGAACGAGCCCAGGCCCGCGGTCGCCAGCGCCACCCCCGCTCGCCCTCGCCTGGCCATCTGGTAGCCATCGATGGTGGTCACCACCGACGACGATTCACCAGGCAGGTTCACCAGGATGGCTGTGGTCGAGCCGCCGTACTGGGCGCCGTAGTAGATGCCGGCCAGCATGATCAGCGCGGCCACCGGCGGCAGCGTGTAGGTCACCGGCAGCAGCATGGCGATGGTGGCCAGCGGCCCCAGGCCCGGCAGCACGCCGATCAGCGTGCCCAGCACGCAGCCGAGGAAGGCGTACGCGAGGTTCTGGAAGGTCAGGGCGGTGGAGAAGCCCAGACCCAGGTTGGTGAGTAGTTCCATGTTGGCGGCCTCCTTAGCTTGCCAGGAAAGCCGGCCACACCGGCATCTGCAGGTTGATGCCGTACACGAACGCGCCCAGGCTGATCAGCACCAGGATGACCGCGTTCAGGATGGCGCCCTTCCAGCTGAACTCGTGGCTGGCCATCGACGACACCAGCACCAGCACCAGCACCGACAGCACCATGCCCAGCGGCTTGAGCAGCAGGCCGAACAGCACCACCGAACCGAGGATCCACAACAGCGTCTTGATGTCCCAGCGGGCCAGGCTGTCTTCTTCCGCCTTGGACGACAGCGAGCCGAACAGCACCAGCGCGCCCAGCAGGGCGAGCACGATGCCGAGCCAGAACGGGAAGTATCCCGGTCCCATTTTTGCGGCGGTTCCCATGGAATAACCGCGCGCGACCCAGGAAAAGCCGAATCCGACCAGGATGAACATCAGGCCGGAGGCAAAGTCCTTTTGGCTACGTATGCGCAAAGTGAATCTCCTCGATAAGACTGCTTGAAATCTGCGGCGGGCCTCTGTGCGTTGCCTTTGTTGCGATGCATCAATGCGGCGAATTCCGGAGGCCTTCCGGCGGGCAGGGTGGAAGGTAAGGGGGCGACCTTTCAGCTACCTTTCAGATGTCTGCAAATGGGGTCATGGTTCGGGTATCCCCTAGTGAGAACACGCTTAAAAGTGCCGCTGCGCCAAGCTGCAGGCGGCCTGGCGGGTAGCGACCCGGGCCGCTGCGCTATCATCCGGAACGGTCTGGCGCGCCGCCGCGGCCGCTGCGGCGGAAGGGTTCTGAAAGGTTCTGAAAGGTTTTGAAAGTTCCTGAAAGGTCCTGAAAGCTTCCGCAGGCGAAGTCCCGGGCAACACAAGGAGCGTTTTGGAAAGCATCGACCATGTCATCCTGCTCGGCGGCGTCGTGATGTCGCTGAGCATCGTGCTGGGCGCGTTCTCGGCGCGCTTCGGCGTGCCGGTCCTGCTGGTGTTTCTGGCCGTGGGCATGCTGGCCGGCGTGGACGGCCCCGGCGGCATCCGTTTCTCCGATACCTGGCTCAGCTTCCTGGTCGGCAACCTGGCGCTGGCCATCATCCTGCTCGACGGCGGGCTGCGCACCCGCTTCGCCACCTTTCGCGTGGCGCTCAAGCCGTCTCTGTCTCTGGCCACGGTCGGGGTGCTGGTGACCGCCGCGCTGGTGGGGATCTTCGCCGCCTGGCTGCTGGGCATCGACTGGCGGCTGGGGCTGCTGCTGGGGGCCATCGTCGGCTCGACCGATGCCGCCGCGGTGTTCTCGACGCTCAACAGCAGCGGCATCCGGCTCAAGGACCGGGTCGCGAGCGTGCTCGAGATCGAATCCGGCATCAACGACCCGATGGCGATCTTCCTGACGCTGACGCTGATCGAATGGCTGACCGCGCCCGGGGGGCTGACGCCGCTGGAACTTGTGTTGCGGCTGCTGGTGCAGTTCGGCGTGGGGGGCGTGCTTGGCCTTGCGCTGGGCTATTGCCTGGCCTTGGTGCTGGAGCGCACGCGCGTGGCCGAAGGGCTGCAGTCGATCCTGCTGTGCTCGGGCGGCGCGATGGTCTTTGCCCTCGTGCAGAGCGCCGGCGGCAGCGGCTTCCTGGCGGTGTACCTGACCGGCATGTTGATCGGCAACCGCGAGCGCGCCGTTACCGCCGACACCATGCGCGCCATGGACGGCATGGCGTGGCTGGCGCAGTCGGCCATGTTCCTGCTGCTGGGCTTGCTGGTGTCGCCGCACCGGATCTGGGAAGTCGCCGGCGCCGCGGTGGCGGTGGCGGCCTTCCTGATGCTGGTGGCGCGGCCGGTGGCGGTATGGCTGGCGCTGCTGCCGTTCCGCTTCAATGCGCGCGAGACCGGCTTTATCGCCTGGATGGGCTTGCGCGGCGCGGTGCCGATCGTGCTGGCGCTGTTCCCGCTGCTGCGCGAGGTGCCGCAGTCGGGGCTGCTGTTCCGCCTTGCCTTCGCGGTGGTGCTGGCCAGCCTGCTGTTCCAGGGCACCACCGTGGCGGCGGCGGCGCGGCTGGCACGCGTGCTGCGTCCCGGCTATCCCGAGCCGCTGGCGCGTTCGCGCCTGCGCGGCACGCGCGCGCCGATCCTGGAAGTGATGCAGTTCGAGGTCGGGCCCAACGCCCCGGTCGAGAACGTGCGCGCCGACCAGCTGGAGCTGCCACCGCGCTGCCGGCTGATGACGGTGGCGCGCGACGACGCGCTGGCCGACCCGGCCCAGACAGTATTGCGCGCCGGCGATGCAGTCTGCGTGCTGGGACCGACGGTCTCGTTGCCGCTGCTGTCGGCGCTGTTCCAGACGCCGGGCCGCGCGCCCACCTGGGAACAGGTCTCGCACGATTTCCTGCTGTCGGGCGACGCGCCGCTGCGCGACGTGGCCGCGCTCTACGGCACGCGCGCGCTAACGCCGGACGAAGAGCCGCTGACGCTGGAAAGTGCGATGCAACGCGCGTTCACGTCGCCGCCGGTGGAAGGCGACAGCGTCGAGATCGCCGGGCTGCCGCTGACGGTGACGCGCATGGAGGGCGCGCAGATCGTGCAGGTGGGATTGCTGCTGCCGCGGCTGGAGGGGGATTCGGGCGGGAAGCTGTGGGGGCGGCGGCGCAAGGGGGGCGAGAGCCGCGAAGCTGTGTAATCCCTGCCTGTTTGCTCCCCTCCCGGTGAGGGGAGAGGGAGAACACCTTGCTAAGGCTAGCTCGTGCGGCTTGGGAGCACCCAGAACCGTTCTTCCTCTCGCTGTTTGGGGGTCAGTCGACCTTCGCCCCAGACACCTTCACGATCTGCGCATACTTCTTCAGTTCCTTCTGGATCAGCGCCGCGAACTGCTCAGGCGTGGTCGGCGCCGGCTGGGCGCCGATGCGGGCCAGGCGGGCCTTCATGTCGTCGGTCTTCAGGATCGCCACGATCTCGTGGTTGAGCTTTTCCACGATCTCGCGCGGCGTGTTGGCCGGCGCGAACACGCCGAACCACGTTGAAATGTCGAAGCCTTCCAGGCCCAGTCCCTTGCCGGCCTCGGCAATGGTCGGCAGGTCCGGGAAGGACGCGGCGCGGCCGGCGGTGGTGACGGCGAAGGCCTTGAGCTTGCCCGCCTTGATATTGGCCGAGGCCGAGGCCAGGTTGTCGAAGATCAGGTCGGTCTGGCCCGACAGCACCGACAGCTGCGCGGGCGACGCGCCGTTGTAGGGGATATGGACCATGCTGACTTTCGCCATGCTCTTGAACAGCTCGCCCGACAGGTGGCCCGCGCTGCCGTTGCCGCCCGAGGCGTAGTCCAGCTTGCCCGGGTTCTTGCGCGCGTACGCGACCAGATCGCGCACGTTGTCGATATGCAGCTCGGCGGCCTTGCCCGGGTGCATCACCAGCACGTTGGGCACGTCGGCAACCAGCGTGATCGGCGCGAAATCCTTGACCGGGTCATACGGCATCTTGCTGAACAGCGTCGGGTTGATGGCATGCGTGGCCACCGCGCCCATGACGATGGTGTAGCCGTCGGCCGGCTGCTTCGCAACGTAGTCCGCACCAAGGTTGCCGCCGGCGCCGGGCTTGTTTTCCACGATCACGGGCTGGCCCAGGCTGTCGCGCAGCTTGTCGCCGATGGCGCGCGCCACGGTGTCGAGCGGGCCGCCGGCCGGGTAAGGCACGACGAAACGGACCGGCTTGGTGGGATAGGCGTTGGTGGCGGCAACGGCGGCGGCCGGCACCAGGGCCGCGGTCAGCGCGGCGGCAAGCAGTTTCTTCAGCATGTTGCGGAGGACAAGAGGGATAGGGATTCTCAGCGGGCCCCGATGCCGCGGGCCATCATCACGGCGCACAGCGGCAGCAGGATCACCAGGTGCGATTCGATCATGACCCAGCGCCGCGCCGCCTTGATCTCGGACGGCGGCGGCACGTAATCGGGCAGCCGGCGCGCCTGCTTGCGCCAGCGCGCGATGGCGAGGGTCGGCGGCAGCGAGCACAGTGCGATCAGCACGAACACGCCCATCTTGGCGTGGAACCACGGGTTGTGCAGGTAGAAGTCCGCGCCCTTGGCGCCGTAGAACAGGCGCAGCAGGCCGGTGGCCAGCGCCAGCATCGCCGACAGGAAATAGAACAGGTCGTACAGCGACAGTCGCCGCACGGTGGCCGGGGTCAGGTCCGGGCGCAGCGCCACGGCCTCGGCGGCCATCAGCGTGATCAGGACAAAGATCGCAAGGAAATGCAGGAAGGCCAGGATGGCATCGGTCAGCATGAATTCTCCTTTGCTTTGCGCAGGCCCGCGCGGAGGGCGCGGGCCCATGGAAAGTACGTCAGTGGGAACTGAACTTCCGGAAAGCACCGGCGGCAGGGCTGGCCTGGCGCCGGCAGGAGGAGAATCTTACAGCACACCTTTTGCACGAAGCGCGGCGATCTGCGCGGCGCTGTAGCCCAGCGTCTGGGCCAGCACCGTGTCGGTGTGCTCGCCCAGCAGCGGCGGGTGGCGCAGCGCCTGCGGCGGCGTCGCGCTCATCTTGATCGGGCTGCCGACCAGCCTGACATCGCCCGCGCTCGGGTGGGGCAGGTCCACGCGCAGGCCGCGCGCCTTGACCTGGTCGTCCTCGAACACGTCGTCGAGCGTGTTGATCGGGCCGCACGGCACGCCCGCGGCTTCCAGGTCGCGGATCCACTGGGCGCGCGTGCGCGGGCGCACCATCTCGGCCAGGATCGGCACCAGCACGTCGCGGTTGGCCACGCGCTGCGGATTGGTGGCAAAGCGCGGGTCGTCGGCCAGCTCGGGCTTGCCGCCGTCGGTGACGAACTTGCGGAACTGCCCGTCGTTGCCGACCGCGACGATGATCCAGCCGTCGGCGGCCTGGAAGGTCTGGTAGGGCACGATGTTCGGATGCGCGTTACCCCAGCGGCGCGGCGCCTCGCCGCTGGCGAGGTAATTCGTGTTCATGTTGGCTAGCATGGCCACCTGCACGTCGAGCAGCGCCATGTCGATGTACTGGCCCTCGCCGGTGCGGTCGCGGTGGGCGAGTGCCGCCAGCACCGCGATGGTGGCGTACTGGCCCGTCATCAGGTCGGAAATCGCCACGCCGGCCTTCTGCGGGCCGCCGCCGGGCAGGTCGTCCCGCTCGCCGGTCAGGCTCATGAAGCCGCCCATGCCCTGGATGATGAAGTCGTAGCCCGGGCGCGCGGCGTACGGGCCGGTCTGGCCGAAGCCGGTGACCGAGCAATAGACCAGGTCGGGCTTGACCTGCTTCAGCGAGTCGTAGTCCAGGCCATATTTCTTGAGCTGGCCGACCTTGTAGTTCTCCAGCACCACGTCGCTCTGCGCGGCCAGGTCGCGCACGATCTGCTGGCCTTCCGGGGTGCTGATGTCGCACGTGACCGAGCGCTTGTTGCGGTTGGCGGCCAGGTAGTAGGCGGCCTCGGCGGTGTCGCGGCCGTCTTCGTCCTTGAGCCAGGGCGGGCCCCAGGTGCGGGTGTCGTCGCCGGCGCCGGGGCGCTCGATCTTGATCACATCGGCGCCGAAGTCGGCAAGGTTCTGGGCACACCACGGCCCGGCAAGGACGCGGGTGAGGTCGAGGACGCGGAGATGGCTCAAGGCTCCCATGGCGGTATTCGAGGCAGACGGCAAGGCGGGGGTTGGTCCGAAAATGCGGGCGGTCGGCACGCCCAGGAAACGGGGCGGCGGGGTTGGCTGCACTGTACCACCGGCAAACCACCGGTGCTGTCATAAGTGATTAAAGCTGCACGTTTGGCGGCGGGATTTGGGCGATAGCCGGCCGCTTCCCGGGCCCCGTGGCTGACCTGCCCGGCGGCCTGCCTTGCCCGTATAATCAACGGTTTGCAAATCCCATACTGATTCGTCGCGCCCGGCCACGCCAGGGCAAGCGTCCGCCATCCCATGAAAGTCTCAGACATTCGCAGCAAGTTCCTGCAGTTCTTCGAATCGAAGGGCCATACCGTGGTCCGCTCGTCCAGCCTGGTGCCGGCGAACGACCCGACGCTGCTGTTCACCAACTCCGGCATGGTGCAGTTCAAGGACGTGTTCCTGGGCACCGACAAGCGCCCGTACAGCCGCGCCACCTCGGCGCAGCGCTCGGTGCGCGCCGGCGGCAAGCACAACGACCTCGAGAACGTGGGCTACACCGCCCGCCACCACACCTTCTTCGAGATGCTGGGCAACTTCTCGTTTGGCGACTACTTCAAGCGCGAAGCGATCCAGTACGCATGGGAACTGCTGACCAAGACCTACCAGCTGCCGGCCGAGAAGCTGTGGGTCACGGTCTACGCCGAAGACGACGAGGCCTACGACATCTGGGCCAGGGAAGTCGGCGTGCCGGCCGAGCGCATCGTGCGCATCGGCGACAACAAGGGCGCGCGCTATGCCTCGGACAACTTCTGGCAGATGGCCGACACCGGTCCGTGCGGCCCGTGCTCGGAAATCTTCTATGACCACGGCCCCGACGTGTGGGGCGGTCCGCCGGGATCGCCCGAGGAAGACGGCGACCGCTATATCGAGGTCTGGAACCTGGTGTTCATGCAGTTCAACCGCGACGAGCAGGGCAACATGACGCCGCTGCCCAAGCCGTGCGTCGACACCGGCATGGGCCTGGAGCGCATTGCCGCGGTGCTGCAGCACGTGCACAGCAACTACGAGATCGACCTGTTCCAGGCGCTGATCAAGGCCGCCGCGCGCGAGACCCATATCGACAACCCGAACCAGAACTCGCTGAAGGTCATCGCCGACCATATCCGCGCGTGCGCGTTCCTGATCGTCGACGGCGTGATCCCGGGCAACGAAGGCCGCGGCTACGTGCTGCGCCGGATCATCCGCCGCGCCATCCGCCACGGCTACAAGCTGGGCCAGAAAACCCCGTTCTTCCACAAGCTGGTGCCGGACCTGGTCGAGCAGATGGGCCAGGCCTATCCCGAACTGGCTGAAGCCCAGTCGCGCGTGACCGAAGTGCTGAAGGCCGAGGAAGAGCGCTTCTTCGAGACCATCGAGAACGGCATGGCCATCCTCGACGCCGCGCTGGCCGAGCTCAAGCTCAAGGGCGGCAAGACGCTGGACGGCGAACTCGCCTTCAAGCTGCACGACACCTTCGGCTTCCCGCTGGACCTGACCCAGGACGTGTGCCGCGAGCAGGAAATCGGCGTGGACGAGGCCGCCTTCGACGCCGCCATGAACCGCCAGCGCGAGCAGGCGCGCGCCGCCGGCAAGTTCAAGATGGCCGCCGGCCTGGAGTACACCGGCGACAAGACCGTGTTCCACGGCTACGAGAAGCTGGAACTGCCGCAGGCCCGGGTCACCGCGCTGTACGTGGATGGCGCCGCGGTGCAATCCATGCAGCCGGGCCAGACCGGCGTGGTGGTGCTCGACAACACCCCGTTCTACGCCGAGTCCGGCGGCCAGGCCGGCGACCAGGGCGTGCTGCAGGCCGGCAATGCCGTGTTCGCGGTGGCCGACACCACCAAGATCCAGGCCGACGTGTTCGGCCACCAGGGCACGCTGCAGGGCGGCGCGCTCAAGGTCGGCGATGTCGTGTCGGCGCAGGTCGACGCGCTGCGCCGCGCGCGCACCGTGCGCAACCACTCGGCCACCCACCTGATGCACAAGGCCCTGCGCGAAGTGCTGGGCAGCCACGTGCAGCAGAAGGGTTCGCTGGTGGACGCGGACAAGACCCGCTTCGATTTCTCGCACAACGCCGCGCTGACCGACGCGCAGATCCGGCAGGTCGAAGAGATCGTCAACGCCGAGATCCTGCGCAACGAAGACACGCACGCCGAGATCATGCCGTTCGATGACGCGGTCAAGAGCGGCGCGATGGCACTGTTCGGCGAGAAGTACGCCGACGACGTGCGCGTGCTGTCGATCGGCACCTCGAAGGAACTGTGCGGCGGCACCCACGTGCACCGCACCGGCGATATCGGCCTGTTCAAGATCGTGATGGAAGGCGGCGTCGCCGCCGGCATCCGCCGCGTCGAAGCCATCACCGGCGACAACGCGCTGCACTACCTGCAGGGCCTGGACGCCAGGCTGAACGAAGCCGCCGCCGTGCTGAAGGCGCAGCCGTCCGAGCTGGTGCCGCGCATCGGCCAGGTGCAGGAGCAGGTGCGCGCGCTGGAAAAGGAGCTGGAGCGCCTGAAGAGCAAGCTGGCCGCGTCGCAGGGCGACGAGCTGGCGGCGCAGGCGGTTGACGTGAAGGGCCTGAAGGTGCTGGCCGCGCAGTTGGACGGCGCCGACGTGAAGACCCTGCGCGAGACCATGGACAAGCTCAAGGACAAGCTGCAGAGCGCCGCCATCGTGCTGGGCGCGGTGGCCGACGGCAAGGTCAGCCTGATCGCCGGCGTCACCGCCGATGCCACCGGCAAGGTCAAGGCCGGCGAGCTGGTCAATTTTGTCGCCCAGCAGGTGGGCGGCAAGGGCGGCGGCCGTCCCGACATGGCCCAGGCCGGCGGCACCGAGCCGGCCAAGCTGCCGCAGGCGCTGGCGGGTGTCAGCGAGTGGGTGGCCAGCAAGGTTTGATCGGCAGGGTTTGCTCCCCTCTCGCGCAAGCGGGAGAGGGAGTACACCCTCGGTCGAGGCCACGTTGTCACAAAAGCATGAAGGGCGCCCCGGCGCCCTTCATGCTTTTTTACTTTTCCGGTGCTCCCTTGCCGCCGCCCAGCGTCGTCAATAAATCGATCGGCAGCGGAAACACGATGGTCGAGCTCTTGTCCCCCGCGATCTGCGTCAGCGTCTGCATGTAGCGCAGCTGCATCGCCTGCGGCTGCCGCGCCAGCATCTGCGCCGCTTCCAGCAGCTTCTCCGAGGCCTGCAGTTCGCCTTCGGCATGGATCACCTTGGCGCGCCGCTCGCGTTCGGCTTCGGCCTGGCGGGCGATGGCGCGGACCATGGTCTCGTTCAGGTCGACATGCTTGATCTCGACGTTCGAGACCTTGATACCCCATCCGTCGGTCTGCGCGTCCAGCACCTGCTGGATGTCGAAGTTGAGTTTTTCGCGCTCGGCCAGCATCTCGTCGAGCTCATGCTTGCCCAGCACCGAGCGCAGCGTGGTCTGCGCCAGCTGGCTGGTGGCTTCCAGGAAGTTCGCCACCTGGATGATGGCCAGTTCGGGATCGACCACGCGGAAGTACACCACCGCATTGACCTTGACCGAGACGTTGTCGCGCGAGATCACGTCCTGCGGCGGTACGTCCATCACCACCGTGCGCAGGTCGACCCGGACCATCTGTTGCACCGCCGGGATCAGCAGCACCAGCCCGGGGCCCTTGACCTTCCAGAAACGCCCGAGCATGAACACCACGCCGCGTTCGTATTCGCGCAGCACGCGGAACGAGGTGATCACCAGCAGTGCCAGCAGGAAGATGACACCGCCGAAGCTGAATCCGTAGGCCATGGTCAGGCTCCCTTGTCTGGCGTCGGTTGGGAAGAGGAGTCCGGCGCGCTGCCGGCGGCGATCACATCGAGCACCAGGCCGCTGCGTCCCGTGACCAGCACCGGCGTGCCGCGCGCCAGCGGCGTGGCGCTGCGCACGCGCCAGGTCTCGCCCCGCACGCTGGCCCAGCCTTCCTCGCGCAGGTCATCGAGCAGCTCGCCGCGGCTGCCGACCAGGGTGTCGGCACCGCTGACCACCGGCCGCTTGCGCGAGCGCACCAGCATCGCCGACATGCCGAACACGAACACCGCCGACAGTGCCGACATCGCCGCCACCATCGGCAGCGGCACGCCAAAGCCGGGCACGTCGGTGTCGATCAGCATCACCGCGCCGAAGGCGAAGGCGATGATGCCGCCGACGCCCAGCGCGCCGAAGGTGGGCAGGAACAGCTCCGCCACCATGCAGCCGATGCCCAGCGCCACCAGCGCCAGCCCGGCGTAGTTGACCGGCAGCATGTGCAGCGCGAACAGCGCCAGCAGCAGGCAGATCGCGCCGACGATGCCGGGCACTACCATGCCCGGCGTGGAGAACTCGAAGATCAGCGCGTAGATGCCGATCATCATCAGCAGCAGCGCGACGCTGGGCTCGGTGATCACGGCCAGGAAGCGGTTGCGCCAGTCCGGCTCCAGCGTCACCGAAGGGGCGTTGCGCGTGTGCAGCGTGCTGGCCTTGCCGCCGGCGGTGGTCAGCTTGCGCCCGTCGAGCTGGCGCAGCAGCGCGGGCAGGTCGGCCGCGACCACATCGATCACGCGCTGCGCCAGGGCTTCGTCGGCCGACAGGCTGACCGATTCGCGCACCGCGCGCTCGGCCCATTCGGCGTTGCGACCGCGCAGCTGCGCCAGGCCGCGGATATAGGCCGAGGCGTCGTGCATCTGCTTGCGCGCCATGGTGTCGCCACTGGCAGGCGCGCTGGCCGGGGCCGAGGCCGGGCTGGCGCCGGGCAGGGCGTCGGGCTTCTGCGGGCCGCCGATGCCGACCTGCACCGGCGTCGCCGCGCCCAGGTTGGTGCCCGGCGCCATGGCTGCGATATGGCTGGCATAGAGGATGTAGGTGCCGGCGCTGGCCGCGCGCGCGCCGCCGGGAGAAACATAGCTGGCCACCGGCACCGGCGAGGCCAGGATCGCCTGGATGATGTCGCGCATCGACGCATCCAGCCCGCCGGGCGTGTCCATTTCCAGCACCACCAGTTGCGCGCCGGCTTCGCGGGCGCGCGCCATGCCGCGCAGGATAAAGCTGGCGCTGGCCGGGCTGACCGCGCCTTTCAGCGGGATCACGTACACCGGCGCGGTGGCGGTGGCGGTGGCCGTGCCCGCCGGCGGCGCCGCGGCGCCGCTGCCGCCGAAGGCAAGCGCGCAGCATGCCAGCGCCAGGCTGGACAGCAGCCGGAAGGCCCGCAGCAACGCGGAAGCAGGGTTCATGGCAGGAGCAGGGCAGGCAAGGTGCCTTGGTGGCGCCACTTCAAGTGTAGGCCACCGGGCACATCTTGCACGCAACCCCGCGGGTCAGGCCGCCGCCAGTTCGGGACCCGCCGATCCGGGCGGTGCGGGCGTGAGTTCGGGCAGGGCCTCGACCAGGGCATGCAGCGCGGCGCTGGCCATCGACGGCTGCCACGCCAGCAGCGTGCGCACCCGGCCCGCCGCGCCCAGGCTGTGCTGCCGGATGGCGGGCAGGTCGCGGTACAGGCCCAGCACGGAGCGCGGCACGATCGCCGCACCGATGCCCGCCGCGACGCAGGCGACGATGGCATGGTAGGAGCTGAGCTGCAGCACGCGCGGCGTCGGCGCCGGGCCGGTCCCGTACCAGGTCTCGAGCCGCGCGCGGTAGTTGCAGCCCGGCTCGAACGCCAGCAGCGTCGGCACCTCCAGGTCGGCCGCGCTGTGCACCGGGCGGTGGTGCTCGCGCGTGATCACCACCAGCTCTTCCTCGAACACCGGCACCGCGCGCAGCGCCGGATCCGCCAGCGGCTCGGCGACGAAGGCGCAGTCCACCTCGAAGCGCGCCAGCGCGTCGAACGCCTGCCGCGTTGCCAGCGTCACCAGTTCCAGCTGCACCTCGGGCCAGGCCTGGTGATACGCGGCCAGCACCCCGGGCAGGCGGCTCGCGGCGGTGCTCTCCATCGAGGCAATGCGCAGCCGGCCATGCGGCCGCGCCGGCAACACCGCGTGGCGCGCCTCTTCGGTCAGGGTCAGGATGCGGCAGGCGTAGTCGAACAGGGTCTGGCCGGACGGGGTCAGCACCATGCGCCGCCCGTCGCGCACGAACAGCTCGACGCCCAGCGACTGCTCCAGCTGGCGGATGCGGGTGGTGACATTGGATTGCACCCGGTGCAGCCGCTCGGCCGCGCGGGTGATGCCGCCGGCTTCGACGACGGCACGGAAAATTTCGAGCGCGGCAAGGTCCATGACGAGGCTCCGGCGTTATTCATCTGAATTCAAGATGCATGACATCTTGATAATTCATTTTTCAGGATGATGATGGCAGCGTAGCATACAGGGATCGCAATGCAACCGCTGCCCCCAGCCACCATCATGCCGACCCCGCACAGCCTGGAGACCAAGCCCCCTGCCGCGTGCGTAGCGGCCGCGTCCCGGCCGGGCCATGCAGCCGGCCCGTTCGCGGTGGCGCTGGCGGGCCTGGTGTCGCTGGCGGTGGTGATGGGCATCGGCCGCTTCGCCTTCACGCCGCTGCTGCCGATGATGTTGCATGACGGCACCGTCACGCTGGAACAGGGCGGGTGGCTGGCCACGGTGAACTACATCGGCTATTTCGCCGGCGCCGCGGTCTGCATGTTTATCCAGCCCGATGCGGTGCGCATGGTGCGCTGGGGCCTGGTGGCCACCGTGCTGCTGACGCTGGGCATGGCCCTGCCGGGCGGCATGCCGGCGTGGTCGCTGTGGCGCGCCGCCGCGGGCGTGGTCAGCGCCGTGGTGATGGTCTACACCGCCGGCTGGTGCCTGCAGCGCCTGGCCGAGCTGGGCCGGGCCGAGCTGGCCGGGCTGATCTTCTGCGGCCCGGGCCTGGGCATCGTGGTCACCGGACTGGGCGCATCCGGCATGGTCGCAGCGGGCTGGCATGCCGACCACGGCTGGCTGGCATTCGCCGCGCTGGCGGCGGTGCTGGCGGCGGCGGTCTGGCGGGTCTTCGCCGCGCCGTCCGCCGTGGCGGCAGCGGCACCGTCGCCGGGTACCGGGGATGCCGGGCCTGGCGCCGCGCGGCTCGATGCCCAGACCTGGGTACTGACCCTGGCCTACGGCCTGGCCGGCTTCGGCTACATCATCACCGCGACCTTCCTGCCGGTGATCGCGCGCCAGGCGCTGCCCGGCACGGTGTGGGCCGACCTGTTCTGGCCGGTCTTCGGCGCAGGCGTGGCGGTGGGCGCGTTCCTGGCGACGCGGGTCGGCATGGCGCACGACAACCGCAAGCTGCTGGCGCTGCTGTACGGTATGCAGGCGCTGGGCGTGGCGATTGCGGTGGTGTTGCCGAGCGTCGCCGGCTTTGCCCTCAGCAGCCTGCTGGCGGGCCTGCCGTTCACCGCGCTGGTGGCGTTCGCGATGCGCGAGGCGCGGCGGCTGTGGGGCCCGCAGGCACCGCGGCTGATGGGACTGATGACCGCGTCCTACGGCCTCGGCCAGATCGCCGGCCCGCCGCTGGCGACCGCGCTGGTGGCGCGCAGCGGCGGCTTCGCCGGTTCGCTCGCGTGTGCCGCGGCGGCACTGGCGCTGGGCGCGCTGGTGTTCGCGTGGATGCGGCGCGCGTGGCCGCTGCCGGCAGCCGGGGAGTCGGCAAGCACCGGCCCGAGCCCGGGCGCCAAGGTGCGCTAAAGTATCGCCTTTGCCGTCCGGCGCGCCGCGCGAGGGATTGCGGGGCCGGTCAGCCGGCATCGCGGTCCCGCGGCGCGGCACAGAAGGCCGGGCCGTACCCGGCACGCCAGGCCGGGCGGCGCAGGAGCGACCCCATGTCTTTTGCCTTGCAGCCCGCGCGTGCCGCGGGCGCTTCCCATCCCGTCTCAGCCGAAGAGCAGCGCGTGCGCGTCGACTTGGCCGCGGCCTATCGCCTGGCCGCGCGCGAGCGCTGGGATGACCTGATCTACACCCATATCTCGGCCACGGTGCCGGGCGAGCCGGATCACTTCCTGATCAACCCTTTCGGCTTTGCCTTCGACGAGATCCGCGCCAGCGACCTGGTCAAGATCAACGGCCGCGGCGAAGTCGTCGGCGAGACCGTGCATCCGGTCAACGTGACCGGCTTCGCGCTGCACGCCGCGGTGCATGCCGCGCGCGCCGACGCGATGTGCGTGATGCACCTGCATAACACCGCCGGCATCGCGGTGTCGGCGCAGGCGGCGGGGCTGCTGCCGCTGTCGCAGCACGCCATGCGCTTCCATGGCCGCATCGCCTGCCACGACTACGAGGGGCTGGCCTTCACCCCGGCCGAGGGCGCGCGGCTGACCGCATCGCTGGGCACGCATCCGGCCATGCTGTTGCGCAACCACGGCACGCTGACGGTGGGCCGCACCGTGGCCGAAGCCTATGTGCTGATGGCGACGCTGATCAAGGCCTGCGAAATCCAGATCGCGGCGCAGGCGGGCGGCGCGCTGGTGCAGCCCGACGCCGCCGTGGCGGACAAGACCTCGGCGCAGCTCTATGACGATGGCGCGGTCGAGGGCGTGCTGGAATGGCCCGCGCTGCTGCGCAAACTGGATAGAATCGATCCTTCCTACCGGGACTGAAGGGACAAATTTTTTCCGCCCGGACCACAACAATCAATCAAGCACAGGAGCAATGCATGCCGACTTTCCACGTCGAAATGTTTGAAGGCCGCACCATCGAGCAGAAGCGCAAGTTTGTCGAGGAAGTGACCCGCGTCAGCTGCGAAACGCTGGGCTGCTCGCCGTCGGCGGTCGACATCATCATTACCGATATCAAGCGCGAGAACTGGGCCACCGGCGGCGAGCTGTGGGCCGACAAGAAGTAAGGCGCCAGGCCGCTCCACACTGAACACCATGCAGCACTTCGCCTCCGACAACTACGCCGGCTTCTGCCCGGAATCGCTCAAGTATTTCCTGGAAGCCAATGGCAGCGGCCACGAGCAGGCCTATGGCGACGACAGCTGGACGCAGAAGGTCTGCGACCGCATCCGCGACCTGTTCCAGACCGATTGCGAAGTGTTCTTCGTGTTCAACGGCACGGCGGCCAACTCGCTGGCGCTGTCGGCGCTGTGCCAGTCGTACCACTCGGTGATCTGCCACGAGCTGGCGCATATCGAGACCGACGAATGCGGCGGGCCGGAATTCTTCTCCAACGGCTCCAAGCTGCTGACCGCGCCGGGCGAGCATGGCAAGCTCACCCCCGATGCGGTCGAGGCGCTGGTCACGCGCCGCGCCGACATCCATTACCCCAAGCCCAAGGTGGTGTCGCTGACGCAGTCGACCGAAGTCGGCACCGTCTACAGCGTCGAAGAGGTGCGCGCCATCGCCGCCATCGCCAAGCGCCGCCAGCTGCGCGTGCACATGGACGGCGCGCGCTTTGCCAACGCGGTGGCGTCGCTGGGCGTGCATCCTTCCGAAATCACCTGGCGTGCCGGCGTCGACGTGCTGTGCTTCGGCGGCACCAAGAACGGCCTGCCGGTGGGCGAGGCGGTGGTGTTCTTCGACCGCCGGCTGGCCGAGGACTTTGCCTACCGCGTCAAGCAGGCCGGGCAGCTGGCGTCGAAGATGCGCTTCATCTCCGCGCCGTGGCTGGGTTTGCTCGAGAACGACGTGTGGCTGGCCAACGCGCGCCATGCCAATGCGATGGCGCAACTGCTGCAGCAGCGCATCCGCGACATCCCCGGTGTGCGCATCATGTTCCCGACCCAATCCAATGCGGTCTTCGCCGAGCTGCCGCTGCCGGCGATCGAGGCGCTGCGCGCAAAGGGCTGGCGCTTCTACACCTTTATCGGCGCGGGCGGCTGCCGTTTCATGTGCGCCTGGGACTTGCAGCCGCAGACCGTGGAGGCGCTGGCCGCCGACATGCGCGCTGCTTGCGGCGCATAGCGGGGCCAGTTCCCGCCATATTCATACTGATAACGACGAGACTTCAGGAGCCCCCATGCCATACCGATTCTGCCCGCAGTGCGGCGCGCCGCTCGAGGTGCTGCCGCTGTCCGGGCGCGAACGCCACGCCTGCGTGCAGCAGGACTGCGGCTTCGTGCACTGGAACAACCCGCTGCCGGTGCTGGCGGCGGTGGTGGAGTACCAGGACAAGCTGCTGCTGGCGCGCAACGCCGCGTGGCCGGAAAAGATGTTTGCGCTGGTGACGGGCTTCCTGGAGCGCGACGAGCCGCCCGAGCTGGGCGTGGCGCGCGAACTGAAGGAGGAGACCAACCTCGATACCGAGTCGGTCGCGCTGATCGGCGTCTACGAGTTCATGCGCAAGAACGAGCTGATCATCGCCTATCACGTCAAGGCGACCGGCACCGTCGAACTGTCCGAGGAACTGGCCGAATACAAGCTGGTGGCGCCCGAGGACGTGCGCGTGTGGTCGGCCGGGACCGGCTTCGCGGTGGCCGACTGGCTTGCCGCCAGGGGCTACCCGGTGCGCTTCTTTGACCGCCAGACCGGCGCCGACATTCCGGACCCGCGCCGACCCCACGACTTCAGCCAGGTCGGGGCTTCGCTACAATACCGCTGGTAAGGCCGGTTTTTCAGCCAGCCTCCAGCCCCCAAGCATCAGAGGAAGAGACGAATGGAGTTCCAGAAAGAAGTGGACGCGCGCGGCCTGAACTGCCCGCTGCCGATCCTGCGCACCAAGAAGGCCCTGGCCGACATGGCCAGCGGCGACGTGCTCAAGGTGCTGGCCACCGATCCCGGCGCCACGCGCGATTTCCAGGCCTTTGCCAAGCAGACCGGCAACGAGCTGCTGTCGCACTCTGAAGTGGACAAGGTGTTCGTGTTCTACATGCGCCGTCGCTGATGGATTGCTCCCGTTCCCGCCCGCGGGGCAGGGGAGGGTTCATCCGGTCGAAAAGGAAAAAGCCGCTCGAAAGCGGCTTTTTCTTCGTAACCCGTCCGGGCGAGCTCAGCGGCCCAGGCCGTTCAGGTGTTCGCGCGATTCCAGGTAGGCGCTGAAATCGGTGCCCACTTCGGGGTGCTTCAGCGCAAACTCGACGGTCGCCTTGAGGTAGCCCAGCTTGCTGCCGCAGTCATAGCGGCGGCCCTGGTAGCGGTACGCCAGCACTTGCTCCTGGCCCAGCAGCGACTGGATCGCGTCGGTCAGCTGCAGTTCGCCGCCGGCGCCGGGCTTGAGCTCGCGCAGGTGGTCGAAGATGCGCGGCGTCAGGATGTAGCGGCCGACCACGCCAAGGTTGGACGGCGCGTCTTCCGGCGCCGGCTTTTCGACGATGCCCGAAACCTTGATCACGTCCTCGTCCCATTCGCGGCCGTCGATCACGCCGTAGGAACGGCTCTGCTCGGGCGTGATTTCCTCGACGCCCAGCACCGAGCAGTTGTAGTGGTTGAAGGCATCCACCATCTGCTTCATCACCGGCGGGTTGCCGTCGATCAGGTCGTCGGCCAGCATCACCGCGAACGGGGTGTCGCCCACCAGCTTGGCCGCGCACAGCACCGCGTGGCCCAGGCCCAGCGCCTCGGGCTGGCGCACGTAGTAGCACTCGACGTTGGCCGGCTTGATCGAGCGCACCACGTCCAGCAGCGCCTGCTTGTTCTTGGCCTCGAGCTCCACTTCCAGTTCGAAGGCCTTGTCGAAATGGTCCTCGATGGCACGTTTGGAGCGGCCCGTGACGAAGATCATCTCGGTAATGCCGGCGGCCATGGCTTCTTCCACGGCGTACTGGATCAGCGGCTTGTCCACCACCGGAAGCATTTCCTTGGGGCTGGCCTTGGTGGCTGGCAGGAAGCGGGTGCCCAGGCCCGCAACCGGGAACACAGCCTTGGTGACGCGATTTTCCATATCAGGTGTACCTCTCAGATTCCAGTCCATAACCCTGCCAGCCAGCGTGGGCGCCGTCTGTCCGGTTCTGTCCGACGATGCCGCACAGAACCCCCGGCTGGCAGGGGCGTGATGCAGGCCGCCTGACTGACCCTCGGGTCAGGCCGGCAGCCGCTGCAGCTGGCCCTGCAGCTTGGCCAGCGTTTGCTCGAAATCGGACAGGCGCTGCGTCTCTTGCGCCACCACCGCGGGCGGTGCCTTGGCGACAAAGCTCTCGTTCGACAGCTTGGCGCGGCACTTGCCGATTTCACCACCGATGCGTTCGACTTCCTTCGACAGGCGCGCGCGCTCGGCGGCGACATCGATCTCGATCTTCAGCAGCAGGTGGTTGCCCCCGGCAATGGCGACCGGCGCACCGGCGCCCTCCGCTTGCAGGGAGGCTTCATCTTCGAAGACCCGCACCTCCGAAAGTTTCGCCAGCGCCTGGATATGTGCGCTCGCCGCCTTCAGGAAGGCGCTGTCGCCCTCCGCATAGAGCGGGATGCGCTGGGCCGGCGAGATGTTCATCTCGCCGCGCAGGTTCCGGCAGGCATCGATCACTTCCTTCAGGCGCGCGACCCACTGCTCGGCATTCTCGTCGATCTTGGCGACGGCGGGCAGCGGATACGGCTGCAATGCGATGGTTTCCGCACCATCGCCGCTGGCGCGCCCGGCCAGCGGGGCCACCTTCTGCCACAGTTCCTCGGTAATGAACGGGATCACCGGATGCGCCAGCCGCAGCACGGTCTCGAGCACGCGCAGCAGGGTGCGGCGGGTGGCGCGCTGCTGGGCTTCGGTGCCGTTCTGGATCTGCACCTTGGCCAGTTCAAGGTACCAGTCGCAGTACTCGTCCCAGACGAACTTGTAGATGGCGTTGGCGATATTGTCGAAGCGGTACTCGGCGAAGCCCTTTTCGACCTCGGCCTCCACGCGCTGCAGCAGCGACACGATCCAGCGGTCCGCCTGCGAGAAATCGAGGTAGCCGTCCGGGCCGCAGTCCTGGTTGCACGGACCCATGCCGCAGTCATGGCCCTCGGTGTTCATCAGCACGAAGCGGGTCGCATTCCACAGCTTGTTGCAGAAATTGCGGTAGCCCTCGCAGCGGCCGGTATCGAAGTTGATGTTGCGCCCGAGCGTGGCCAGCGACGCGAAGGTGAAGCGCAGCGCGTCGGCGCCGAAGGCCGGAATGCCCTCGGGGAATTCCTTCTTCGTCTTCTTCTCGATCTTGGGCGCATCCTTGGGCCGGCGCAGGCCGGTGGTGCGCTTCTTGAGCAGCGTATCGAGGTCGATGCCGTCGATCAGGTCGACCGGGTCGAGCGTGTTGCCCTCGGACTTGCTCATCTTCTTGCCTTCCGAATCGCGCACCAGGCCATGCACGTAGACGGTGTGGAAGGGCACCTTGCCGGTGAAGTGCTTGGTCATCATGACCATGCGCGCCACCCAGAAGAAGATGATGTCGTAGCCGGTGACCAGCACCGACGACGGCAGGAAGTGCTTCAGCTCAGGCGTTTCCTCGGGCCAGCCCAGCGAGGAGAACGGCACCAGCGCCGACGAGAACCAGGTGTCGAGCACGTCTTCCTCGCGGCGCAGCGTGCCGGTGCTGCCGGCGGCCTTCGCCTTGGCGGCAGCTTCTTCTTCGGTGCGGCCGACAAAGCAGTTGCCGGCATCGTCGTACCACGCCGGGATCTGGTGGCCCCACCACAGCTGGCGCGAGATGCACCAGTCCTGGATATTGCCCAGCCACTGGTTGTAGGTGCTGATCCAGTTTTCCGGCACCAGCTTGATCTCGCCGCTCTGCACCGCCTCGAGCGCGACCTCGGCGATCGAGCGGCCCGGGTAGAAGGTGCCTTCCGGCGCCGGCTTGCTCATGGCGACGAACCACTGGTCGGTCAGCATCGGCTCGATCGCGCTGCCGGTGCGCTCGCTGCGCGGGGTCATCAGCTTGTGCTTCTTGACGTCTTCCAGCAGGCCCTGCTTGTCGAGGTCGTCGACAATGGCCTTGCGCGCATCGAAGCGGTCCAGGCCGGCATAGGCGGCGGGGGCGTCGGCAACGATCTTCGCGTCGAGCGTCAGGATCGACAGCTGCGGCAGGTTGTGGCGCAGGCCCACGGCATAGTCGTTGAAGTCGTGGCCCGGGGTCACCTTGACCACGCCGGTGCCGAACTCGCGGTCGACGTATTCGTCGGCGATCACCGGGATCTGGCGGCCGGTCAGCGGCAGGTGCACCGACTTGCCGATCAGGTGCGCGTAGCGCTCGTCTTCCGGATGCACCATCACGGCGACGTCGCCCAGCATGGTTTCCGGACGCGTGGTGGCCACGGTCAGGTGGGTCAGCCCGCCCTTGGCGTCGGCCTCGACCAGCGGATAGCGGATATGCCACAGCGAGCCTTCTTCCTCGACGCTGTCGACTTCCAGGTCCGACACCGCCGTGCCCAGCACCGGGTCCCAGTTGACCAGGCGCTTGCCGCGATAGATCAGGCCTTGCTCGTACAGCCGCACGAAGACTTCGGTGACCGCCTTCGACATCTCGGGCGACATGGTGAAGTACTCGCGGCTCCAGTCGATCGACGCGCCCATGCGCCGCACCTGGCGCGTGATGGTCGAGCCCGACTCTTCCTTCCAGGCCCACACCTTCTCGGTGAACTTCTCGCGGCCGAGGTCGTGGCGCGACACGCCCTGGCCCTCGAGCTGGCGCTCCACCACGATCTGGGTGGCGATGCCGGCGTGGTCGGTGCCCGGCACCCACAGCGTATTGGCGCCCAGCATGCGCGCGTGGCGCGCCAGGCCGTCCATGATGGTCTGGTTGAAGGCATGGCCCATGTGCAGCGTGCCGGTCACATTCGGCGGCGGCAGCTGGATCGCGAAGTCCGGGCGGGCAGGGTCGAAGGTCGGCTTGGCGATGCCGCGCTTCTCCCACTCGGGGCCCCATTTCGCCTCGATGGCGGCGGGTTCGAAGCTCTTGGCAAGCGATTGGTCTTGGGCGGTCATGCTGGGATGTCGAGGTTGGCGTCTGGATGCGTGGCAGGTGCGGTGCCCTGCGCCTGGCGGTCGCTGGCGGCCTGCGATGGCCGGCCTGGCGCCAGTGAAACCACAAATTATACGGGGGCGGGCGCGTGGTGCCTATTTCGTGGCCGGCGGCGGCCGGTCCGCGACCCGTGCGCGCGCCCTGGCGGCGGGGCCGGATGTGATTCATGCAACAGGGGCCCCCGGTATAATTGCGGGCGATTCCATTAGGCCTTTCCGATGCCCGACCTGCTTGCCAACCTGAACGCCGAACAACTAGCCGCCGTCACCCTGCCCGACGAACCGGCGCTGATCCTGGCGGGCGCGGGCAGCGGCAAGACGCGCGTGCTGACCACGCGCATTGCCTGGCTGATCCAGAATGGCCATGTCTCGCCGGCGGGCATCCTGGCGGTGACCTTCACCAACAAGGCCGCCAAGGAAATGCAGACCCGGCTGGCGTCGATGCTGCCGATCAACACCCGCGGCATGTGGATCGGCACCTTCCACGGCCTGTGCAACCGCATGCTGCGCGCGCATTTCCGCGACGCCGGGCTGCCCCAGACCTTCGCCATCCTGGACAGCCAGGACCAGCTCTCGGCGCTCAAGCGTCTGCTCAAGTCGCTCAACGTTGACGACGAGAAGTACCCGGCCAAGAACCTGCAGTACTTCATCAACAACGCCAAGGAGCAGGGCCTGCGCCCGGCCGACGTCGAGGCCAACGACGACTTCAACAAGCGCTTCGTCGACCTCTACGCCGCCTACGACATGCAATGCCAGCGCGAGGGCGTGGTCGACTTCGCCGAGCTGCTGCTGCGCTGCTACGAGCTGCTGCGCTACAACGACGCCATCCGGCAGCACTACCAGCACCGCTTCCGCCACGTGCTGGTCGACGAGTTCCAGGACACCAACGTGCTGCAGTACCAGTGGCTCAAGCTGCTGGCCGGCCACGGCACGCAGAACCCCGCCGCGGTCTTTGCCGTGGGTGACGACGACCAGAGCATCTACGCCTTCCGCGGCGCCAATGTCGGCAACATGCGCGACTTCGAGCATGAGTTCCGCGTGCGCCGGATGATCAAGCTGGAGCAGAACTACCGCTCGCACGGGCATATCCTGGATTCGGCCAACCACCTGATCTCGCACAACGCGCGTCGCCTCGGCAAGAACCTGCGCACCGACGCCGGCCACGGCGAGCCGGTGCGCGTGTTCCAGGGCGGCTCCGACGGGCAGGAAGCCGCCTGGATCATCGAGGAGATCCGCGACCAGATCGCGCAGGGCGCGAGCCGCGCCGAGATCGCGATCCTGTACCGCAGCAACGCGCAGTCGCGCGTGATCGAGCACGCGCTGTTCTCGGCCGGCATTCCGTACCGCGTGTATGGCGGCCTGCGCTTCTTCGAGCGCGCCGAAATCAAGCACGCGCTGGCCTACCTGCAACTGCTGGAGAACCCGCGCAACGACGCCGCCTTCGGCCGGGTAGTCAACTTCCCGGCGCGCGGCATTGGCGCGCGCTCGCTGGAAGTGCTGCAGGACATGGCGCGCCAGTATGACTGCGCGCTGGCCGAGGCGGTGGCCTACGTGCCCGGCGCGGCCGGCAGCAAGCTGGCCGCGTTCACGCGGCTGATCGACCAGATGCGCGCGGACACGCGCCGCCTGACGCTGGCCGAGACCGTCGAATACGTGATCAACCACAGCGGCCTGATCACGCATTACCAGGGCGAGAAGGAAGGCCAGGACCGCATCGAGAACTTGCAGGAACTGGTGACCGCGGCGCAGGCCTTCGTGGTCGAGGAAGGCTACGGCCTGGAAGCGCTGGCCGCGGTGATACCGGCCGAGCGCGGGCCCGCCACGCCGGTGCTGGCCGACGGCGACCAGTCCCAGCAGCTGCTCGATCCCGAAGCGCTGCCGGTGGTGATGACGCCGCTGGTTGCGTTCCTGACCCACGCCTCGCTCGAGGCCGGCGACAACCAGGCCCAGGCCGGCCAGGACGCGGTGCAGATGATGACCGTGCACGCAGCCAAGGGCCTGGAGTTCGACGTGGTCTTCATCAGCGGGCTGGAGGAAGGACTGTTCCCGCACGAGAACAGCATGATGGATCCCGACGGCCTGGAGGAAGAGCGCCGGCTGATGTACGTGGCGATCACGCGCGCGCGCAAGCGCCTCTACATGTCGTTCGCGCAAAGCCGCATGCTGCACGGCCAGACCCGCTACCACGTGCGCTCGCGCTTCTTCGAGGAACTGCCCGAGACCTCGCTCAAGTGGCTGACCCCGCCGGCGCAGAGCTACGGCGGCGTGCGCCGCCAGGAACGCGACAATGCCTGGGGCCGCGACTGGTTCCGCAAGCCCGAGGACGTGCCCTATACCGGCACCCGGCCCACCGGCGGCATGGACAACGGCAACGGCTATGCCGATGCCAAACGCGAAGCCGGTAGCGGGTTCCGCGTCGGCCAGTCGGTGTTCCACAACAAGTTCGGCGAAGGCGTGATCACCGCGCTGGAAGGCGAGGGCGCCGATGCGCGCGCCAATATCAACTTCAAGCGGCATGGCGCCAAGTGGCTGGCGCTGGCGGTGGCGAAGCTGGACGCGATCGATTGAGGTAGCGAGCGCCGTCTCGCGTCATGCTGGTTTGCTCCCTCTCCCGCAAGCGGGAGAGGGAGCAAACCATCGGGTAGCAAGCGCTTGTGGTCAGGCCCCCGGCGTGGCCGGCGCAGCCGGCTCTACCCCCGGCGGGGTCACGTTGAAGCAGCCGCGGTACGTCGCATAGAACGAGCAGTACAAGATCGCCAGCATCAGCAGCGAATACGGCGTGACCAGGAACGACAGCACCGTCTCGGCGCCGAAGGCGCTGAACACCGCCTCCAGGAAGAACGGGATCGCCACCAGCAGCATCGCGAACAGCACCGCGTAGGTGAAGAACGCGCCGCGGTTGCGCCAGCACGCGGTCCAGCTGAAGAACAGCGCCTTGACCGGCGGCACGCCGTGCCAGGCGGCCAGCAGCGGTGCGAACCAGAACATCATCGCGATCGGGGTGTACAGCAGCGCGCCGATCAGCATGGCGTAGTACAGCTGGCGCACCGCCTCGGCGGTCGGCGCTTCTTCCTTCAGCACGATCGGCACCAGCGCGCTCATGTCGACCACCGCGCCGGCGATCAGCCCCAGTATGAAGACCAGCCCGGCGTAGATGCCGCCCAGCACCAGCAGGTTGCGCGTGGCTTCCTTGCCGTTGGCGCGGAAGCCCGCCAGCAGCACGGTGGGCAGCACCCGCTTGTTCTGGATTACGTCGCGGCAGGCGGTCATCACGCCGACCGACAGGCCCGGGGTGACCACCAGCAGCGCGATGATGCCGATCAGCGGCACCACGATGGCAAGCTGCGCAGCGATCAGGTAAACGAACAGCAGCATCAGGAAGGTCAGCGGGTTCTTGCGGAACAGCCAGATGCCCTGGCGGAACCAGGTGTAGCCTTCCTTGGCAGGGACTTCCAGTAGTTGCATACGGGTCAGATCCAGGGGAGCGGGGCGCTCTCGGGGTTCGCGGGTTGTGCGTCCAGGCGCCGGCGCAGGATGCGTTCGAAATGGGTCGGATCGTGCGGCTGCAGCATGTCGGCCTCGCGCGGCAGGTAGAAGTCCCACAGTCGCGACACCCAGAAGCGCAACGCGCCCGCGCGCAGCATGTCCTGCCAGTGCGCGGCCTCGGTCCCGGTCAGCGGCCTGACCGCATGATAAGCCCGCAGCAGCGCCTGCGCGCGCGCGGGGTCGAGTTCGCCGCTGGCGAGGTCGATGCACCAGTCGTTGACGGTGACCGCCAGGTCGAACAGCCACTTGTCGTTGCCGGCGAAGTAGAAATCGAAGAAGCCGCCCAGCCGGTGGCGGCCGCTGGGGTCTTCCTCGAACAGCGCGTTGTCGCGGAACAGGTCGCAGTGACACGGGCCTTCGCCCAGGCTGGCGTACGCCGCGCTGGCGAAGAACGCTGCCTGGTGGGCGATTTCCCGTTGCAGCAGCGCGCGCTGGCCGGCATCGAGGAAGGGCAGGATCTCGCGCTCGGTCTGCTGCCACCATGGCAGGCTGCGCAGGTTGGGCTGGCGGCGCGGGTAGTCGGCGCCGGCCAGGTGCATGCGCGCCAGCATGTCGCCGACCTCGGCGCAGTGCTGCGCGTCGGGGGCCAGCTGCGACGCCCCGGGCAGGCGCGTGACGATGGTGGCGGGCTTGCCCTTGAGCGGGCGCAGGATCTCGCCGTCGCGCGCCGGGATCGGCGCGGGCACGCGGATGCCGCGCTCGGCCAGATGCGCCATCAGGTGCAGGTAATAGGGCAACTGCGCGAACGACAGCCGCTCGAAGATGGTCAGCACGTACTGGCGCGTCTGGCCCTCGTGCTCCATGGTGAGGAAAAAATTGCTGTTCTCGATGCCCGAGGCGATGCCGCGCAGGTCGCGCACTTCGCCAAGGTCGAAATCCAGCAGCCAGCGTGCGATCTCGTCCTGCGAGACCGTGGTGAATACGGCCATACTTGTTGTGTGAAGCGAATCGGAAAGCGGCGGCGCCAGTTGCGGACAAAGTCCGGGCCGCCGCCGCGGCATGACTGCCGGAGGGCCGGCGCGGCCTGGCGCTCAGGCCAGGCCGTGGGCAAGCGGGTTCAGAACTTCAGGTTGACCGACGGCACGCGGTTGACGTCGTGCTCGCGGATCTTGGGCGAGCTGTCTTCCGGCTTGCTCATCTCGTACCTGGTGCCGAAGCCCGACCTGACCTGGATGTCGGTGGCGCGTCCCTTGTCGCGGTACTCGCGCACCTGGGTGCCATCGCGTTCGTTCAGCTGGAAGCTCGGCTCGCGCGGCTGGTTCAACTGCGACCTGGCGGCCGGGGCGATCGGCTGGTTGTTGATCTGGTTCAGTTCCTGCTGGGTCAGCGCATTGCTTTCCTGCGCGACGGCCCAGCCGGACGCCAGCGCCAGTGCGGCGGCCGCGGCCGCGGCCAGGCCGGACACGGACCGCCTGGCAGGCGATTCAGGCTCGCCGGCCACGGCGGCGGCGCGCGTGGACCGGACCGGGCGGACGGGAGAAGGGGAGGTCATCAGATGCTCCTGTGCGGGCTGCGGCGCAAACGGCACGCAGCGCCGCGGCATGCGGCGGTTGGTCTGCAACCCGGCGGCGCCGGGCTTGGCAGACGGACAGGTTCCATTCTAGCAATTCCTGCCCCCCACAGGCCGCACCCGTGCCCCGGGGGGCACCTGCGCCACGGCGCCGGGTGGCGCATGCGTGGCGCAGTGCCGCGGCGTCCCCGGATCCCGGCCTTACAGGTAGAACATCTCTTCCTTCGGCGGGATCGGCTTGTCGCCGCCGCGCTGTTCGTAATAGTCGTAGACCGCTTCCAGCACTTCGTGCGGCTCGTCGACGATCTTCATCAGGTCCAGGTCGTGCTCGGCGATCAGGCCCATCGGCAGCAGCGTGAAGCGGAACCAGTCCAGCAGGCCCTTCCAGAAGCGGCTGCCGAACATGATCACCGGCACCGAGCGCGACTTGCCGGTCTGCACCAGCGTCAGCACCTCGGCCAGCTCGTCGAGCGTGCCGAAACCGCCCGGCATCACGATAAAGGCGTCGGAATTCTTGACGAAGGTGACCTTGCGGGTGAAGAAGTGGCGGAAGCGCATGGCAATGTCCTGGTACGGATTGCCCTGCTGCTCGTGCGGCAGTTCGATGTTCAGGCCGACGCTGGCGGACTTGCCGGCGTGCGCGCCCTTGTTGGCCGCTTCCATGATGCCGGGGCCGCCGCCGGAGATCACGGCAAAGCCGGCGTCGGAGAACAGCCGCGCGATCTCGATGGTGCGCTGGTAGTAGGGCGAGTCCTCGCGCAGGCGCGCGCTGCCGTAGATCGACACCGCCGGGCGGATCTCGGACAGGTACTCGGTGGCCTCGATGAACTCTGCCATAATCGTGAACATTTGCCACGAGGCGCGCGCCTTCTTAGCGGTCGCGCGGTCTTCGTCGGCCAGCGCACGCAGGCTGGGGATCATCTTGCGCGGATTGGCGCGCGCCGCCGCCGCAGCAGCCTTTTCAGCAGCAACTTCAGGCGGATGACCCGCGGCAGCAGCATCGGCGGCCGCGGCAATGGCCGCGGCGTGCTCGGAGGCAGCTTCCGGCGGGGGTTGTACGGTATCGCCGGAGATATCAGCAACGTCCGGGTCAGCAAGGGGGGCGGTCGAGGCACCGCCTGCAGCGGCACCAGTCAATTTTGAGTCCATGGGAATGTCGGATAGTCCAAAAACACTCTTGCTCGTCGATGGATCGAGCTATCTGTATCGCGCTTATCACGCTTTGCCGGACCTGAGGAATGGGGAGGGTCTGCCCACAGGGGCAATCTACGGCATGATCAACATGCTGCGCAAGTTGCGCAACGACTACCCGGCAGAGTATAGCGCCTGCGTGTTCGACGCGAAGGGCAAGACTTTCCGCGACGACCTGTACCCGGCCTACAAGGAGCACCGCCCGTCGATGCCGGAAGACCTGGCGCGCCAGATCGAGCCGATCCACGAGGCCGTGCGCGCGCTGGGCTGGCCGATCGTGGTGGTCGACGGCGTCGAGGCCGACGACGTGATCGGCACATTGTCGCGCCAGGCCATGGAGCAGGGCGTGCGCACGGTGGTGTCCACCGGCGACAAGGACCTGGCGCAGCTGGTCAACGAGCAGGTCACGCTGGTCAATACCATGAGCGGCGAGGTGCTCGATCCTCCCGGCGTGGTGGCCAAGTTCGGCGTGCCGCCGGAGCGCATCATCGACTATCTGTCGCTCATTGGCGATGCCGTTGACAACGTGCCCGGCGTGCCCAAGGTCGGCCCCAAGACCGCGGTCAAATGGCTGGCCGAGCATGGCTCGCTCGACGGCGTGATCGCGGCCGCGCCCGGCATCAAGGGCGTGGTGGGCGAGAACCTGCGCAACACGCTGGAATGGCTGCCGATGGCGCGCCGGCTGGTGACGGTCAAGACCGACTGCGACCTGAGCAAGTCGGTCGCGGACTTCCACGCGCTGCGCGAGACCGGCGAGGACAAGGAACAGCTGGTGGCGTTCTTCCAGCGCTATGGCTTCAAGACCTGGCTGCGCGAAGCCACCGGTGAAAGCCTGCCCGACGCGCGCGCCCAGGCCCGTGCCCGCGCCGCGGCCAGCGCGCCCGCGCAGGGTGGCCTGTTCGATGCGCCCGCACCGTCGGCCGAGGCCGGCGCGGCGCCGGCCGAGGACGCGGCGCCCACCGAGATCCGCTACGAGACCGTCACCACCGCGGGCATGCTGGAAGACTGGCTGCGGCGTATCGAATCGGCGCCGCTGGTGGCGATCGATACCGAGACCACCTCGCTCGATCCGATGCAGGCGCAGCTGGTCGGCATCTCGCTGTCGGCGGCGCCGGGCGAGGCCTGCTATATCCCGGTGGCGCACCGCGGCCCCGACGTGGCCGGCCTGCCCGAGCACGGCCAGCTTGCACGCGAGTTCGTGCTGGAACGCATGCGTGCCTGGCTGGAAGACGCCAGCCGCCCCAAGCTCGGCCAGAACCTGAAGTACGACGTCCATGTGTTCGCCAACCACGGCATCAAGCTGCGCAACATTGCACACGACACCATGCTGCAGAGCTACGTGCTGGCCTCGCACCGCAACCATGGCATGGACAGCCTGGCCGAGCGCCTGCTGAGCCTGAAGACCATCACCTATGAAGAGGTGTGCGGCAAGGGCGCGAGCCAGATCGGCTTCGACCAGATCGACCTGGCGCGCGCCACCGAGTACGCCGCCGAGGATGCCGACGTGACGCTGCGCCTGCATCGCCGGATGTTCCCGCAAGTGGAGGCCGCGGCCGGGCTGCGCCGGGTATATGAAGAGATCGAGATGCCGGTCTCGGTGGTGCTGCAGAAGGTCGAGCGCAACGGCGTGCTGATCGACGCCGAACGCCTGGCCGCGCAGAGCGCCGAGCTGGGCCAGCGCATGCTGGCGCTGGAGCAGTCGGCCTACGAGGCCGCCGGGCAGCCGTTCAACCTGGGCTCGCCCAAGCAGATCGGCGAGATCCTGTTCAACCAGATGAAGCTGCCGGTGGTGAAGAAGACCGCCAGCGGCGCGCCCTCGACCGACGAAGAGGTGCTGCAGAAGCTGGCCGAGGACTACCCGCTGCCCAAGCTGCTGCTGGACTACCGCGGCCTGTCCAAGCTCAAGTCCACCTATACCGACAAGCTGCCGAAGATGGTCAACCCGCGGACCGGGCGCGTGCACACCAGCTACGGCCAGGCCACCGCGGTGACCGGGCGGCTGGCGTCGACCGAGCCCAACCTGCAGAACATCCCGGTGCGCACCGAGGAAGGCCGCCGCATCCGCGAGGCCTTTATCGCCGAGCCGGGCAGCGTGATCGTGTCGGCCGACTATTCGCAGATCGAGCTGCGCATCATGGCCCATATCTCGGGCGACGAGAACCTGCTGCGCGCCTTTGCCAACGGCGAGGACATCCACCGCGCCACCGCCGCCGAGATCTTCGGCGTCGAGCGCGAGGCCGTCAGCAGCGAGCAGCGCCGCTACGCCAAGGTCATCAACTTCGGCCTGATCTACGGCATGAGCGCGTTCGGGCTGGCCAGCAACCTGGGCATCGAGCGCGAGGCCGCCAAGCACTACATCGACCGCTACTTCATGCGCTATCCAGGCGTGGCCCACTACATGGAAGAAACCCGGCAGACCGCCCGCGAGCAGGGCTATGTCGAGACCGTGTTCGGCCGGCGGCTGTGGCTGCCCGACATCAACGGTGGCAGCGGCCCGCGCCGCCAGGCCGCCGAGCGCGCCGCCATCAACGCGCCGATGCAGGGCACCGCGGCCGACCTGATCAAGCTGTCGATGATCGCGGTGCAGGACTGGCTGGAGCGCGACAGTCTGCAGACGCGCCAGATCATGCAGGTGCACGATGAACTGGTGCTGGAAGTGCCCGAGCACGAGCTGGAACTGGTCAAGGCGCGCTTGCCCGAACTGATGTGCACGGTGGCCGAGCTGCGCGTGCCGCTGGTGGCCGAAGTCGGCAGCGGCGCCAACTGGGAAGAAGCGCACTGAGGCTGCACTGGCCCCCTGGCGAGCCGGCGCCCGGCCGGCTCCCTGCCCCTGCGTGGTGGTATCGAATGAAGCGACTGCTGAGTCAGCGTGCCCCGCTTGCCAGCCATGCTGCAATGCAGCAGACTGTGGCAAACGCCTCGGCAAGCGCCTCCGGCAAAGAATTTACAAAAACGCAGCAGGTAGACCATGACAGAAACAAGGACGCACCGCATCGTCGTCGTCGGCGGCGGAGCAGGGGGGCTGGAACTGGTAACGAAGCTGGGCGACAAGCTCGGCCGCAAGGGCGCGGCGCAGGTGGTGCTGGTGGACCGCCTGCCCACCCATATCTGGAAACCGCTGCTGCATGAAGTCGCCGCCGGCAGCATGGATCCCAACACCCACCAGCTGGAATACGCGGCGCAGGCGCGCTGGCATCATTTCGAGTTCCAGCAGGGCGAGCTGACCGGCATCGACCGCAGCCGCAAGACCATTTCGGTGTCGGCCTGCGTCGACCAGGACGGCGCCGAGCTGCTGCCCGCGCGCGAACTGCCGTATGACACGCTGGTGCTGGCGATCGGCTGCGTCACGCATTTCTTCGGCGTGCCGGGCGCCGCCGAGCATGCCATCGCGCTGGACACCGTGGCCCAGGCCGAGCGCTTCCGCAAGCGGCTGATCGCGGCCTGCGTGCGTGCCCAGAACGGGCGCGGCCGCGTCGGCGAGGACGGCCGTCCGCGCGTGGACGTGGCCATCATCGGCGCCGGCGCCACCGGCGTGGAGCTGTCGGCGGAGCTGCGCAACACCGCGCACGTGCTCAGCGCCTATGGCCTGCACCGGCTCGATCCGCGCCGCGACGTGCGCATTCATGTGATCGAGGCCGGTCCGCGCATCCTGCCGGCGCTGTCCGAGCGGGTCTCGGCCGAGACCGCCAAGCTGCTCAGGAAGCTGGATGTCGACGTCTTCACCAGCGAACGCGTGACCGAAGTCACGCCGCAGGCCGTGCTGACCGCCAGCGGCAAGACCATCGACGCCGACCTGACGGTGTGGGCGGCCGGCATCACCGCGCCCGCGGTGCTGGCCGGCCTGGGCCTGCCGGTCAGCCGCCAGGGCCAGGTCGTGGTCGGCCCGACGCTGCAGAGCGAGGGCGACCCGGACATCTTCGCCTTCGGCGATTGCGCCAGTTGCCCGTGGCCGGAGAAGCAGACCGCGGTGCCGCCGCGCGCGCAGGCCGCGCACCAGCAGGCCACCTTCCTCTACGAGGCGCTGTGCGCGCGGCTGGCGGGGCGGCCGCTGCCGCAGTTCGCTTTCAAGGACTTCGGCTCGCTGGTGTCGCTGGGGCATTTCAGCGCGGTGGGCAGCCTGATGGGCGGGCTGATCGGCGGCTCGATGTTTATCGAAGGGCTGATGGCGCGCTTCATGTACACCTCGCTGTACCGGATGCACGTGATGGCGCTGCACGGCGCGGTGGGGATGGCGCTGGACACCGTCTCGCACTGGCTGCGCAGCAAGACCAGTCCGCGCGTCAAGCTGCACTGACGCATGGCCCGGCCCCCCGCTTGTGGGTGGGGGCGCCAGCGGGGCCTGCGCCGCCATGTTTTCTCCATGTCTGCTTAAAATCGGGCGCGGGCGCCGCGTGGCGGCCCAGCCACCAACGATCCTGGAGACAAGCATGCTCAAACCAGAAGTGGACAGCCTGGTCCCCGGCCAGACCTTCGACCGCCGCGGCTTCGTCAAGACCGCGCTGGGTTCCGCCTTTGCCGCCGCGGCGCTGCCGGTGATGGCCCAGCAGGCGATCAAGACCGACTTTGCCGGCCTGAACGCGGGCGAGGTCTCGATTCCGTCGGGCGGCTTCAGCATGCCGGCCTACCGCGCCCAGCCGGAAGGCAAGAAGAACCTGCCGGTGGTGCTGGTGGTCAGCGAGATCTTCGGCGTGCACGAATATATCGCCGACGTGTGCCGGCGCTTTGCCAAGCTGGGTTATCTGGCGATCGCGCCGGAACTGTTCGCGCGCCAGGGCGATCCGGAGAGCTTCGGCACCATCCAGGAGTTGCAGCGCGAAATCATCGCCAAGGTGCCCGATGCGCAGGTGATGGGCGACCTGGACGCCGCCGTGGCCTGGGCCGGCGCCAATGGCGGCGACGTCTCGCGCCTGGCCATCACCGGGTTCTGCTGGGGCGGCCGCATAACCTGGCTCTACGCCGCGCACAGCCAGCGCCTGAAGGCCGGCGTGGCCTGGTACGGCCAGCTCTCGCCCGAGCCGACGCCGATCAAGCCGAAGAATCCCATCGACCTGGTCGGCCAGCTCCATGCGCCGGTGCTCGGCCTGTACGGCGGCAAGGACACCGGCATCCCGCTGGAGCAGGTGGACCGGATGAAGGCCGCGCTGGCGTCGTCGTCCGACCCGGACGCCAGGCGCTCGCGCTTTATCGTCTATCCCGAGTCCGGCCACGCCTTCCACGCGGACTACCGGCCCAGCTACCGCGAAGCCGATGCCAGGGACGGCTGGCAGAAGTGCCTGGACTGGTTCCGGCAGTACGGCGTCGCCTGACCTGGCACGCGGCCCCCGCCCGTGGGGGCGGCCGACGGCAGGATTGCAAAGTCCCGGCGGATACGTACAATGCGGCCTTTGAGTTATTGCAACATTGTTGCGTTTGCCGCCCGACGCGATGCGGGCGGAACGGCGGGGCCGCCCGGCACCGCTACCCCGGGAGCCCATCATCCATTCGACGCTTTTGTATATCCTGCTCGCCGCCACGATTTCGGGCGTGGGCAGCATCTTCGGGGCGGCGCTGCTGTCGCTGACGGTGGCGTCCCGCGTGGTCGAGCGCATGGTGAGCTTCTCGGTGGGCGTGCTGCTGGCCACCGCGCTGCTGCATTCGCTGCCCGAGGCGTTCGAGTCCGGCGCTGATCCGCGCGCGCTGTTCGGCACCTTGCTGGCCGGGCTGCTGGGTTTCTTCCTGCTGGAAAAGCTGTCGCTGCTGCGCCATTCGCACCATCACGAGGGCGACGGGCACCACCACCACCACGGCCATGACCGCGAGGAAGCGGGCCGCAGCGGCCTGACCATCCTGGTCGGCGACACCTTCCACAACTTCGCCGACGGCATCGTGATCGCGGCGGCGTTCCTGGCCGATCCGCATATCGGCGTGGTCACCGCGCTGGCGATCGCGGCGCACGAGATCCCGCAGGAGGTGGGCGACTTTATCGTGCTGCTCAACGCCGGCTTCTCCAAGGCGCGCGCCTTTGCCTTCAACCTGGTGTCGAGCCTGGCGGCGATCGCCGGCGGGGTGGTGGGGTACTTCCTGCTCGACCAGCTGGGCGGGTGGATCCCCTACGTGCTGGTGATCGCGGCCAGCAGCTTTATCTATATCGCCGTCAGCGACCTGATGCCGCAGATGCAGCGCAAGCCGCGCTGGCGCGAGTCGGCGATCCAGGTGGTGCTGGTGGCCGCGGGGATCTCGGCCATCGTCTTCATCACCAACGGCGTGCACGAAAGCCACAGCCACGGCGCTCACGGCCACGCCGCGCCCGTGGCGTCGTCACGCTAGCGGCTCAGGCCGGCCCGGTGGCCCCGGTAGCAACAGGGCGCGCCGGATCGGCGCACCATTCGCTCCACGATCCGGGATACAGCGCCGCGCCGCCCAGGCCGGCGGCTTCCAGCGCCAGCAGGTTGTGGCAGGCCGTGACGCCCGAGCCGCACTGCATCACCGCCTGGGCGGCGGCGTGCGTGCCCAGCACCGCGCCGAATTCGGCGCGCAGGGTCGCGGCCGGCTTGAAGCGGCCTTCCGCGTCCAGGTTGTCCTTGAAGAACCGATTGACCGCGCCCGGGATATGGCCGCCGACCGGGTCCAGGGTCTCGTTCTCGCCGCGGAAACGGTCGGGCGCGCGCGCATCGACCACCAGCAGCCGGCCCTGGCCGAGATTGTCGACCAGTGCGTCCGCATCGACGGTCGGCACCAGCGACTTGCCGCGGCGGATCGTGCCCGGAACCTCGGGCTCTGCCGCGGCATCGTGCTCCAGCGGCAGGCCGGCCTTGACCCAGGCGTCCTTGCCGCCATCGAGCACGGCCACGGCATCGTGGCCGATCCAGCGCAGCAGCCACCACAGCCGCGCGGCGAACATGCCGCCCTGGGCGTCGTAGGCGACCACCGGGGTGTCGTCGTCGATGCCGAGCGCCTGCAGGCGCGCGACCAGGTCGTCGGCGTCCGGCAGCGGATGGCGGCCGTTGCGGCCGGTCTTGGGACCGGACAGTTCGTTGTCCAGGTGCAGGTAGAAGGCGCCGGGCAGGTGGCCGGTGCGGTAGGCCTCGCGGCCGGCGGCGGGGTCGGCCAGGTCGAAGCTGCAGTCGACGACGACGCAGCGGCCGGGGCCGGCCAGCAGAGACTGCAGTGCGGTGACGGAAATCAGCGGTTTCTGCATGGGAATCCTGTAGCGAGCGGAGAAAGAAATCCGGGGCGGTCGGGCTTACCGAATGCTACACCTCGGGGTGCACTTCCGCCTCCGGCGACTTGACCGGGGTGGCGGGCGTGGGCTTGGCGTCGGTGCCCTGGCGCGCGCGCATCAGCGTGGTGGCGATGCCGCTGGCGATGATCAGCCCCATGCCCAGCCACGACAGCCAGTTCAGGCGGTCGGACCAGATCAGCATGCCCCACACGCTGGAGAAGACGATGCCGGCGTATTGCAGGTTGGCGGTCAGCAGGGTGTTGCCGCGCTTGTAGGCGCGCGTCATCGCGGTCTGGCCCAGCGTGGCCAGGATGCCGATCGCCAGCAGCAGGCCGGCGCCGTACCAGGTATGCGGGCTGGTGCCGCCCAGCAGCATCCACACCAGCCCGGCGATCATGCCGACCAGCGAGAAATAGAACACGATGCGGCCTTCGGGTTCGCCCAGCTGGCCGAGCTGGCGCACCTCGACATAGGCCAATGCGGTGAAGATGCCCGAGATCAGCCCGACCAGGCCGCCGGTCAGCTGGTCCTTGCCCACCGACGGCTGCAGCAGGCAGATCACCCCGGCAAACGACAGCAGGATCGCCAGCACCAGGCGGCGGTCGGCGTTGCCGCCGGTGCCGGCCAGCGCCGCGCTGGCGCCCAGGATCAGCGCGATCCACACCGGCGACATGTAGTTCAGCGTCATCGCCGTGGCCAGCGGCAGCAGCGAGATCGAGGTGAACCACAGCATCAGCGAGGTCACGCCGAACACGCTGCGCTTGATATGCGACAGCATGTACGGCGTGCGCACCGAGACCCCGCGCGAGGACAGCAGCACCCACATGATCACCACGCTGATCAGGCCGCGGTAGAACACGATCTCGCCGGTGGTGTACAGGTCGGACGCCAGCTTGACGCCAACCCCCATCAGCGAAAAAGCGAAGGCGGCGAACAGCATCCAGAGCGATTGCATGGCGAGGGCGCGGTGAAGCTGGCAGGAGCGAAGGAGAGAAGGCCGGCGCGCGAGCGGGGCTCTGCGGCCTCGCGCCGATCGCGCCGGACAATGATTCTAGCAGCGCACATCGCCTGCCAAAGCAAAACGGACCGCCGTGGCGGTCCGTTGCAGCTTGCGTTGTGCGCTGATCGCACTAGCCCGCGTAGGCCATGGCGCGGCGGTACCACTCGTGGAAGTGCTGCATGCCGTCTTCCATCGGCGACTGGTACGGGCCGACCTCGCTGGTGCCGCGCTTGAGCAGCGCCAGCCGGCCGGCGTCCATGCGTTCGGCGATCTCGTCGTCCTCGATGCAGGTTTCCATGTAGGCGGCGCGCTCGGCCTCGACGAACTCGCGCTCGAACAGCGCGATTTCCTCGGGGTAATAGAACTCCACCACGTTGCGGGTCTTGCGCGGGCCGATCGGGTGCAGCGTCGAGATCACCAGCACGTTCGGGTACCACTCCACCATGATGTTGGGGTAGTAGGTCAGCCAGATCGCGCCGTGCTTGGGCAGCACGCCGTTGTTGAAGCGCAGCACCGCGTCATGCCATTTCTGGTACGTCGGGCTGCCGGGGCGCTTCAGGCCGGCGTGCAGGCCGACGGTCTGCACGCTGTGCCATTCGCCGAACTCCCACTTGAGGTCGTCGCACGAGACGAAGCTGCCCAGCCCCGGGTGGAACGGCACCACGTGGTAGTCCTCGAGGTAGACCTCGATAAAGGTCTTCCAGTTGTAGTCGCACTCGTGCACCTCGACGTGGTCGAGCATGTAGCCGTCGAAGTTCAGGTCCTGCGCCACGCCCAGCCGCGCCAGGTCGGCGCGCACGTCGCGCGGGCCCTCGAACAGCAGGCCGTTCCAGTTCTGCAGCGGCGAGCGCTTCAGGTGCAGGCAGGGCTGCTGGTCGAAATGCGGCGCGCCGAGCAGTTCGCCCTTCAGGTCGTAGGTCCAGCGGTGCAGGGGGCAGACGATGTTCTGCTTGTTGCCGCGGCCGTTCAGCATGATGGCCTGGCGGTGGCGGCAGACGTTGGACATCAACTCGACGCCGGCGGCGTTGCGCACCAGCATGCGGCCTTCGTCCTCGGCCTTGAGCGTGTGGTAGTCGCCGGTTTCCGGGACCATCAGTTCATGGCCGACATAGCCCGGGCCATTGCTGAACAGCAGTTCGAGTTCTTGTTGATGCAGCGCTTCGTCGAAGTAGACGCCGACGGGCAGTTGCGTATCAGCCGGCGCCAGGTTGAGCGCGGTGCTGAGATTGGACATTATCCCCACTCCCAGATGAACAGGTGAAAGCAGTGAACAACCCAACCATCGAAAATGGAATCGATTTGGGAAAGACTGCCGCCCGGCGGGATGCGCTTGCAACCCCTGGCGGCGAACGAAAGATTGTACCCGACCCAAAAAGTTAAGGGACTGATTTTTTTGCCTTTTTAGCGAAAAAGTCGACCCGGGTCGTCATCGGGGTGCCGTAGCGGCCGCATTCGGAAAGACGACCCGAGCGCACAAGTCACTTCTGCATCGGAAGCACCCGATCGGGGCACGGTATCCCCCTGCAAGATGGGGCCAGGCCCGCGCTTTGGCGTAAAATCCGGGCTTCCCCATCCGGGTTTCCCCCGGTTCCAGCTTCCAGGGCCTGATATGCCAAAAACGACGACCGCTCCGGTCCAGACCGACAACACCGCCGACGCCGCCTCGGCGCCGCCCGCCTCCTACGAGGCGGCGATGGCCGAACTGGAGACGCTGGTGGCCAGCATGGAAAGCGGCGAGCTGCCGCTCGAGGCCTCGCTGGCAGCGTACCGCCGCGGCGCCGAGTTGGTGCGCTACTGCCAGCAGAAGCTGGAGCGGGTCGAGCAGCAGGTGCGGGTACTGGAGGGCGACGCGCTCAGGCCGCTGGCGGGCGAAGGCAACGGTGCCAATGGAGCACAGGGGACGGACGAGGCATGAGCGACTTCGCACAATGGATGCAGGCGCAGGGCGTGCGCACCGAGGCCGCCCTGCAGGCCGCGCTGCCCGACGCCGGCACGGTGCCGCATACGCTGCACGAAGCGATGCGCTATGCTGCGCTGGGCGGCGGCAAGCGCGTGCGCCCGCTGCTGGTCCATGCCGCCGGCGAGGTCAGCGGCGCGGCCCCGGCGGCCTGCGACGCAGCTGCCTGCGCGGTGGAGATGATCCACGCCTATTCGCTGGTCCACGACGACATGCCGTGCATGGACGACGACGACCTGCGCCGCGGCCGCCCCACTGTGCACAAGGCCTATGACGAGGCCACCGCGCTGCTGGTAGGCGATGCGCTGCAGACCCAGGCCTTCATCGTGCTGGCGGAAGCCGGGCCGATCGCGCCCGCGGTGCGGCTGCAGCTGGTGGCGGAGCTGGCGCGGGCGTCGGGCTCGGCCGGCATGGCCGGCGGCCAGGCGATCGACCTGCAGAACGTGGGCCGGGCCATGACGCGCGACGCGCTCGAGGCCATGCACCGCATGAAGACCGGCGCGCTGCTGCGCGCCAGCGTGCGCATGGGCGCGCTGTGTGGCGAGATCGATGCTCAGGGCCTGGCCGCGCTGGACCGCTACGCGGCGGCGGTGGGATTGGCGTTCCAGGTGGTAGACGATATTCTGGACGTCACCGCCGATACCGCGACGCTGGGCAAGACCGCCGGCAAGGACGCCGCGCACGACAAGCCGACCTACGTGTCGCTGCTGGGGCTGGACGCGGCCCGCGAACTGGCCGGATCGCTGCGCGCCGAGGCGTACGAGGCGCTGGCCGGCTTCGGCGAGCGCGCCGCGCGCCTGCGCGACCTGGCGGACCTGATCGTGCTGCGCACGCATTAAACTAGAGCCGGCCGAACGGACATCATGACCTACGCACTCCTCAACAAGATTGACGCCCCCGCGGACCTGCGCAAGCTCGACCGGCGCGAGCTCCAGACCCTGGCCGACGAACTGCGCGCCTACGTGCTGGAATCGGTCTCGCAGACCGGCGGCCACCTGTCGTCCAACCTGGGCACGGTCGAACTGACCATCGCGCTGCACTATGTCTTCAACACCCCCGACGACCGGCTGGTGTGGGACGTGGGCCACCAGAGCTATCCGCACAAGATCCTGACCGGACGCCGCGAGCGCATGCGCACGCTGCGCCAGTGGGGCGGCATCTCGGGCTTCCCGCGCCGCAGCGAGAGCGAATACGACACCTTCGGCACCGCGCACTCGTCGACCTCGATCTCGGCCGCGCTGGGCATGGCGCTGGGCGCGCGCACGCTGGGCCAGAAGCGGGTCTCGGTGGCGGTGATCGGCGACGGCGCGATGACCGCGGGCATGGCCTTCGAGGCGCTGAACAACGCCGGCGTCTACAAGGACCTGCCGCTGCTGGTGGTGCTCAACGACAACGACATGTCGATCTCGCCGCCGGTGGGCGCGCTCAACCGGCACCTGGCGCGGCTGCTGAGCGGCCAGTTCTACGCCGCCACCAAGAAGGGCATCGAGAAGGTGCTGTCGGTGGCGCCGCCGGTGCTGGAGTTCGCCAAGCGCTTCGAGGAACATGCCAAGGGCATGATGGTGCCGGCCACGCTGTTCGAGGAGTTCGGCTTCAACTACATTGGCCCGATCGACGGCCACGACCTGAATTCGCTGGTGCCGACGCTGCAGAATATCCGCGAGCGCGCGCTCGAAGGCGGCGGCCCGCAGTTCCTGCACGTGGTCACCAAGAAGGGCCAGGGCTACAAGCTGGCCGAGGCCGACCCGATCCTGTACCACGGCCCCGGCAAGTTCAATCCGGCCGAAGGCATCCGCCCGGCCGCCAAGCCCGCGCGCAAGACCTACACCCAGGTGTTCGGCGACTGGCTGTGCGACATGGCCGCGGCCGACAAGCGCCTGGTCGGCATCACCCCGGCAATGCGCGAGGGCTCGGGCATGGTCGAGTTCGAGCAGCGCTTCCCGGAGCGCTACTACGACGTCGGCATCGCCGAGCAGCATGCGGTGACCTTCGCCGGCGGCCTGGCCTGCGAAGGGCTGAAGCCGGTGGTGGCGATCTACTCGACCTTCCTGCAGCGCGGCTACGACCAGCTGATCCACGACGTGGCGCTGCAGAACCTGCCGGTGGTGTTCGCGCTGGACCGCGCCGGCCTGGTCGGCGCCGACGGCGCGACCCACGCGGGCGCCTACGATATCGCCTACCTGCGCTGCATCCCCAACATGATGGTGATGACGCCGTCCGACGAAAACGAGTGCCGCCAGCTGCTGACCACGGCGTTCCAGCAGGACTGCCCGACCGCCGTGCGCTATCCGCGCGGCTCCGGCCCGGGCGCGGCGATCGCCGCCGACCTGGCGCCGGTGCCGGTGGGCAAGGGCGTGGTGCGCCGCGAGGGCGGCGCGCGCGCCGGGCATCGCGTCGGCATGCTGGCGTTCGGCTCGATGGTGCAGCCGGCGCTGGGCGCGGCGCAGGCGCTGGACGCCACCGTGGCCGACATGCGCTTCGTCAAGCCGCTCGACGTCGCGCTGGTCAAGCGCCTGGCCGCCGACCACGACTACCTGGTGACGGTGGAAGAGGGCAGCGTGATGGGCGGCGCCGGCAGCGCCGTGCTCGAGGCCCTGGCCGAGGCCGGCATCGACAAGCCGGTGCTGACGCTGGGCCTGCCCGACCGCTTCGTCGACCATGGCGACCCGGCCTACCTGCTACAGCAATGCGGCCTGGATGCGGCCGGCATCGAGCGCTCGGTGCGTGAGCGTTTCGGGCTCGACCAGCCGCAGGTCACGGTCGCCTCGCGCGTGGCCTGATCACCTGCCATCCCGAGGGGATTCGGGCCGCCGCGCCACGGGTGCGTCCGAATTCCCTTACACTCCGATTTTTGTGTTCGCAGCTGCGGGTCGGCACGACAGTGCCGGGTCCCGTGGTTTCACACTCGTTGCGCGGCATGGAGGGACTGCGAAAATGCCGCGACCGTAAGGGCTTGCGCCAGGCTGCGCAACCCTGGAGGAAACCGTAGATGAATGACATCAACCCCGCCTTCATCATGCCCGACGTCCAGTCGAGCCCCGACACCCGCCAGATCCCGATCCAGCGAGTCGGCGTGAAGGGCGTGCGCTATCCCGTGACCCTGAAGACCCCGACCGGCATCGTGCCGACCGTCGGCACCTTCAACCTCGACGTGCACCTGCCCGCCGACCAGAAGGGCACGCATATGTCGCGCTTCGTGGCGCTGCTGGAAGAAGAGCGGGCGCCGCTGGAGCTGGCCAGCTTCCGGCTGATGCTGGACAAGATGCTGGAGAAGCTCGAAGCCGAGGCCGGCCGCATCGAGGTCACGTTCCCGTACTTCATCAGCAAGATCGCGCCGGTGTCCGGCGTGGAGTCGCTGCTGGACTACGAGGTCACGCTGACAGGTGAAGTGCGCAACGGCGCCACGCGGGTGTTCCTGAAGGCGCTGGTGCCGGTGACCAGCCTGTGCCCGTGCTCGAAGAAGATCTCGCAGTATGGCGCGCACAACCAGCGCTCGCATATCACCATGAACGTGGAGCTGGCCGGCGAGCTGCCGGTGGAGGCGCTGGTGCGCATGGCCGAGGAAGAGGCGTCGTGCGAGCTGTGGGGCCTGCTCAAGCGGCCCGACGAGAAGTTCGTCACCGAGCGTGCCTACGAGAATCCCAAGTTTGTCGAGGACCTGGTGCGCGACATCGCCATGCGGCTGAATGCGGATGAGCGCATCGTGGCCTATGTGCTGGAGGCGGAGAACTTCGAGTCGATCCACAACCACAGCGCGTATGCGGTGATCGAGCGGGACAAGCGCGTCGACTGACCGCGTGGTCGCTGCAATGGAAATAGCCACCGCATGCGGTGGCTATTTATTTGGTCCGGTTCAGGCCGCGGAAGGCAGGCGGATATCCGCCAGGTCCCAGCGCGGCGTCACGCCATAGCCGTACTCATGCCGCGCCAGTTCCGGCGCGGCCTGCAAGCGCATCGCGCCGGCAAACGCGATCATCGCGCCGTTGTCGGTGCAGAACGCCAGGTCAGGATAGTAGACCTCGAGCTTGCGCTGCCTGCCAACCTGGTCCAGCCGTTCGCGCAGCTGCCGGTTGGCGCCGACGCCGCCGGCTACCACCAGCCGCTTGTGGCCGGTTTGCTTGAGCGCCGCCATCGACTTGGCCGCCAGCACGTCGACGATCGCATCGACAAAGGCGCGCGCGAGGTTGGCGCGGTCCTGCTCGCAGGTATTGGCCAGCTTGCGGGTTTGCGTCAGCACCGCGGTTTTCAGGCCGGCAAAGGAAAAATCCAGGTTGCCGGAATGCAGCATCGGCCGCGGCAGCTCGAAGGCGCCGGGCACGCCGAACTCGGCCAGGCGCGACACTTCCGGCCCACCCGGGTAGCCCAGGCCGAGCAGCTTGGCGGTCTTGTCGAACGCTTCGCCGGCGGCATCGTCCAGGGTTTCGCCCAGCAGCGCGTAGTCGCCGATGCCGCGCACTTCCATCAGCTGCGTATGCCCACCGGACACCAGCAGCGCCACGAACGGGAACGGCGGCGGCTCGCGCGTTAGCAGCGGCGACAGCAGGTGGCCTTCGAGGTGGTGCACGCCCACCATCGGCACGTTCAGCGCGAAGCCGAGCGCATTGGCGACCGAGGCGCCGACCAGCAGCGCGCCGGCCAGTCCCGGGCCCTGGGTGAAGGCAATGGCGTCGATGTCCTGGCGGGTGCGGCCGGCGTCGGCCAGCACCTGCTCCAGCAGCGGCAGCACGCGGCGGATATGGTCGCGCGAGGCCAGCTCGGGGACCACGCCGCCGTAGTCGCGGTGCATGGCGATCTGCGAGTGCAGCGCATGCGCGAGCAGGCCGGCGCCGGTGTCATAGAGCGCGAGGCCGGTTTCGTCGCAGGAAGATTCAATGCCGAGGACAAGCATGGGAGCCATGACGCCGTCTCCGGGAAACGGCCGTCGAAACAAGGGTTTGCGGGAAGCGCGCAGGGTAGCACAGCGGCGCGCGGCGCGCTTTTCGCTACAATCTGCCCTTTCTCAGGCGGTGGCAAGACACATGGATTCGCGAGGCGTGCAATGAGCGGGGCAGCCCAGTCCCGGACCGGCCGGTATGACGTGGCCGTACTGGGCGCCGGCGCCGCGGGCATGATGTGTGCCGCGGTGGCGGGCCAGAACGGCGCGCGCGTGGTGCTGATCGACCATGCCACCCGGCTTGCCGAGAAAATCCGCATCTCGGGCGGCGGCCGCTGCAATTTCACCAACCTGCAGGCCGGCCCCGCCAACTACCTGTCGTCCAATCCGCACTTCTGCCGCTCGGCGCTGGCGCGCTACACGCCGCAGGATTTCGTGGCGCTGATGCGCCGTCATGGCATCGCCTGGCACGAGAAGCACCGCGGCCAGCTGTTCTGCAACGACAGCGCCGAAGACGTGATCGCCATGCTGCGCGCCGAATGCGACGCGGGGCAGGTGCGCTGGCAGACCGGCTGCACGGTGGCGGAGATCCGGCGCGAGGGCGATGACTTCCTGCTGCTGACCGCCGCGGGCACGGTTCGGGCCGGCGCCGTGGTGGTGGCCACCGGCGGCCTGTCGATCCCCAAGATCGGCGCCACCGACTTCGGCTACCGCATTGCGCGGCAGTTCGGGCTGGGCATCGTCGAGACCCGCCCGGCGCTGGTGCCGCTGACCTTCGATGGCAAGGACTGGGCGCCGTTCGTGCCGCTGGCGGGGGTCTCGCTGGAAGTCGATATCGCCACCGGCAGCGGCAAGGCCGCGGGCGCCTTCCGCGAGGATTTGCTGTGGACGCACCGCGGCCTGTCGGGCCCGGCGGTGCTGCAGATCTCCAGCTACTGGCGTCCGGGCACGCCGGTCGCCATCGACCTGTTCGATGGCGAGGACGCCGCCGCCTGGCTGCTCGAGCAGAAGGCCGGCAGCCGCAAGCACCTGGGCAACCTGCTGGCGCAACGGCTGCCGTCGCGGCTGGCCGAGGCGTGGTGCGCGGCCGCGGGCGTGGCGGCGACGATGCCGCTGCATGACGTGACCGACAAGGCCCTGCGCAAGCTCGGCGGCGCGCTCAACGACTGGCGCATCGTGCCGTCCGGCACCGAGGGCTACCGCAAGGCCGAGGTCACGCTGGGCGGGGTGGATACGCGCGCGCTGTCGTCGGCCACCATGATGGCCCGCGACGTGCCGGGCCTGTATTTCATCGGCGAAGTGGTCGACGTGACCGGCTGGCTGGGGGGCTACAACTTCCAGTGGGCCTGGGCCTCCGCGGTGGCGGCGGGGCAGGCCGCGGCGGAGGCGGCACGGCAGGCCCGCGCCGGGCAATCGGCAGCTTGAGCCAGGCGGTATCGTGCTGCCTGAATCACACGCGGCACGCCAGTTGCACGCCACTTCCGCGCCAGATTGTTGGTGCTACAATCCAGAACTTCGTAACGCCGCCATCCCGAAAATACTTTCATTTTCCGGCCAAATGACTACGATCCGCCTCAAGGAAAACGAGCCTTTTGAAGTTGCCCTGCGCCGTTTCAAGCGCACCATCGAGAAGAACGGGTTGCTCCCGGAACTGCGGGCCCGCGAGTTTTACGAAAAACCCACCGCCGCGCGCAAGCGCAAGAAGGCTGCGGCAGAGAAGCGCCATTACAAGCGCATCCGCAGCCAGATGCTGCCGAAGAAGCTGTACTGATACCGGCTTCGCGCTTGCCCATCACCCGCTGTGGCGTAGGCTCGGCGGGTTTTTGCGTTATGGGCCTTGCAGGAGCGGCATCCGCCGCCATGTGTAAGTGCCTGCCCACTTTCTGGAAGATCAAGATGTCCCTCAAAGCCCGTATCAGCGAAGACATGAAGACCGCCATGCGCGCCCGCGAGACCGAGCGCCTTGGCACCATCCGCTTGCTGCTGGCGGCGATCAAGCAGCGCGAAGTCGACGAGCGCGTCGAGCTGGACGATACCGCCGTGCTGGCCGTGGTCGAAAAGCTGATCAAGCAGCGCAAGGACTCGATCGCGCAGTTCCAGCAGGCCGGCCGCAACGACCTCGCGGACAAGGAGCTGGCCGAGGTCGAGGTGCTGAAGGTCTACATGCCGGCCGCGCTGTCGGACGAGGAAGTGGCCGCCGAGGTACAGCAAGCCGTGACCGCCACCGGCGCTGCGGGCCCGCAGGACATGGGCAAGGTCATGGGCGTGCTGAAGGGCAAGCTGGCCGGCCGCGCCGACATGACCGCGGTATCGGCCCTGGTCAAGGCCGCACTGGCGCCAAAGTAAGTGCTGATTTAATCGATTGCAGGCATGATGCGCGCAAGATCGCCGCGGATAGCGGAGCTTGCGCGCAGAAGTGAAGCAATCCGGGCAGCCGTTCCGTGCTGCACTACAATATTCCGATAGCAGCCGGGCGCCGCACCGGTCACGCATTCCTAAAAAGGCCGCCCGCCAGGGACGGCCAAGCCTCAGGACGGTCAGTCGGGTGATTCCGCAATCCTTTATTCAGGACCTGCTCAACCGTGTCGACATTGTCGATGTGGTGGGCAAGTATGTGCAGCTGAAGAAGGGCGGCGCCAATTTCATGGGACTTTGCCCGTTCCATAACGAGAAATCCCCGTCGTTCACGGTGTCGCCGACCAAGCAGTTCTACCATTGCTTCGGCTGCGGCGCGCACGGCTCGGCCATCGGCTTCCTGATGGAGTTTTCCGGCCAGTCGTATCCGGAGGCGGTGCGCGAGCTGGCGCAGTCGGTCGGCATGACCGTGCCGGAAGAGCGCGACCGCCTGCCCCCCGGCCAGCGCGCCGAGCAACAGGCGCGCTCGGTGGCGCTGTCCGACGCCATGACCCGCGCCACCGATTTCTACCGCCGCCAGTTGCGCGGCGCGCCGCAGGCGATCCAGTACCTGAAGGGGCGCGGACTGACGGGCGAGATCGCCGGTCAGTTCGGACTTGGCTATGCGCCCGATGACTGGCAGGCCCTGGAAGCGGTGTTCGGCAGCTACCGCGACGACAACGTGGCCGCGCCGCTCGTCGAGGCCGGCCTGCTGATCGAAAGTGACAAGCGCGACGCCGACGGCAAGCCGCGGCGCTACGACCGCTTCCGCGACCGCATCATGTTCCCGATCCGCAACACCAAGGGCGCGGTAATCGGCTTCGGCGGCCGCGTCATGGGGCAGGGCGAGCCCAAGTACCTGAATTCGCCCGAGACCCCGCTTTTCAGCAAGGGCACCGAGCTTTATGGCTTGTTCGAGGCCCGCCATGCCATCCGGGAAACCGGCTATGTGCTGGTGGTCGAAGGATATATGGACGTCGTGGCACTGGCCCAGCTCGGTTTTGCCAACGCCGTCGCCACCCTGGGCACGGCGTGCACGCCTGTGCACGTGCAGAAGCTGCTGCGCCAGGCCGACGCGGTGGTGTTCTCGTTCGACGGCGATTTGGCAGGGCGGCGCGCCGCCAGGCGGGCACTGGAAGCCTGCCTGCCGCACGTGGCCGACAACAAGACCATCCGCTTCCTGTTCCTGCCGGCCGAGCACGACCCCGACAGCTATGTGCGCGAAGAGGGCACCGAGGCCTTCGCCGCGCAGGTGCGCAATGCCATGCCCCTGTCGCGCTTCCTGCTGCAGTCGGTGACCGAGGAACTGGACCTGCGCCAGCCCGAGGGCCGCGCCCGCGCCCAGTACGACGCCAAGCCGCTGCTGCAGGCGATGCCGGCGGGCGGGCTGCGGCTACAGATCGTGCGCGAACTTGCCGATGCCACTGGTACCACACCCGCGGAGATCGAGGCGATCTGCGGCCTGCGCAGTGATCCGGCACGGGTCGGGCGCTTCGCCCAGCCGCGCCCGCGCGCGCGCCGCCAGGCCCCGACCGGGCTGGAGCAGCGGGTGATCCAGTTGCTGATGTGCTACCCGACGCTGTCGGCACGGCTCGACGAGGATGCCCGGGCGTTGCTGCTGGAAGGCGAGGGTGGCGACAGCGAAGTGCTGGCGCACCTGGTCAGCGCGTGCGACGGCGTCCAGGGCGAAGTGAATTTCGCGGCCTTCAGCGAGCACCTGGCCCAGTCGCCGTATGCCGAGGTCTATGCCGCGGCGCGCACGGTGGTATTGCGCGAGGAGATTGAAGAGACACCTGCAACACAGGAATTCGATGCGGCCATCACCAAGCTGCTGGCCGAGCCGCTGCGGCGCGAACTCGACAGCCTGCAGGCGGAGGTGGTCGCCGGCACGGCCGACGAGGCAGCCAAGCAGCGCATGCGCTGGCTGGTGGGCGAAATCCACCGGCGGCGCCAACTGGGCTGAGGCGCCAGCGGGCGCCCTGGCCTTCAACCGGGAGGCGGCAACAAGCGTTGGACAAGCAGTGGATCAGGGACCGGGCCCGGCCGCGCCGAGCTTAAGCCTTGATTTTTCAGGTGAAAACCTCACCTGACAGGGAGCCGGCTATGCGTGGCGTGCTACAATAGCCGGTTTGGATTGCGAAATCTTTCTCTCCAGTTCTGGTGAAAGTGAGCGTGCCAATGGCAAAGGCCAAAGCAACCGAAAGGGTTACCTCTAAAGCTCCCCAATCAGGGAGCGGCAAGGCGTCTGTGAAAACCACGGCGGCGAAGACATCGACCGCGACCGTCAAGACGCCAGCCCGGTCTGCGCCATCAAAGTCCGTGCGCCGCGCGCAAGCGCCCGCCGTGACGACTCCCACCAGAACCCGCACATCCGAAAAGACAAAGGCCTCGACTTCGGCACGCGAGAGCGGCAAGAGCGCCAGTACGAGCGGCAAGGTCGCCGCATCTGCAGCAGCATCTGCACCAGTGAAAGGCAAGAGTATCACCGTGGCGAAACAGCAGAATACCGAAGTCGAGAGCAAGCGAGCGGCAGCCGCCGGCGCCAAGAGCGGAGGCGCCAAGCAAGGCGCGGCCGCGACGGCCGCCAAGGCGCGTGCCGCGACACCTGCATCCGTTGCATCCGAGCGTCCCGCTGCGCCGGCAATCAAGCCGGAGCCGAAAAAGCGTGGCCGCAAGCCCAAGGCCGAGATGCAGCACGACGACAGCACAACAGACGACGTGACCGAAGAGTTTTACGAGAACGATACGCGCGCGCCGGCAACCCCGGCGGCGCCGAAGACCGAAAAGCAGAAAGCCAAGGACCGCAAGGCCAAGGAAAAGGCCCTGCTCAAGGAGTTCGCCTCGACCCAGCAAGGCACCGAGGAAGAGCTCGAGCTGCGTCGCCAGAAGCTCAAGGCGCTGATCAAGCTGGGCAAGTCGCGCGGCTACCTGACCTACGCGGAAATCAACGATCACCTGCCGGACGACATGGTCGATTCGGAAACGATCGACACCCTGGTCGCGACGCTGAACGACATCGGCATCGCGGTCTATGAACAGGCGCCGGATGCCGAGACGCTGCTGCTCAACGACAACGCACCGTCCGCGACCAGCGAGGAAGAAGCCGAGGAAGAGGCCGAGGCGGCCCTGTCCACGGTCGACTCCGAGTTCGGCCGCACCACCGACCCGGTGCGCATGTACATGCGCGAGATGGGCACGGTCGAGCTGCTGACGCGCGAAGGCGAAATCGAGATCGCCAAGCGCATCGAGGCCGGCCTGAAGGACATGGTGATGGCGATCTCGGCGTGCCCGGTCACCATCTCCGAGATCCTGGCCCATGCCGAGCGCGTCGCCAACGACGAGATCAAGATCGACGAGTTCGTCGACGGCCTGATCGACCCGAACGCCGACGAAACCCCGGAAGCCCCGTCGGCCCCGGCCGCGGCGGCCGACGACGAGGACCTCGAGTCCGACGAAGACGAGGAAGGCGACGAGGACGATGACGACGAAGGCGGCGCCGGCGCCGGCGCGTCCGCGCGCCAGCTGGAAGAACTGAAGCAGAACGCGCTGGAGAAATTCCGCGTGATCGCCGAGCAGTTCGACAAGATGCGCCGTGCGTTCGAGAAGGAAGGCTACAAGTCCAAGCCCTACGTCAAGGCGCAGGAAGCGATCCAGGCCGAGCTGATGGGCATCCGCTTCACCGCCCGCAACGTCGAGCGCCTGTGCGACACGCTGCGCGGCCAGGTCGACGAAGTGCGCAAGCTCGAGCGGGCCATCCTGAACATCGTGGTCGACAAGTGCGGCATGCCGCGCTCGGACTTTGTCGCCCGCTTCCCGGGCAACGAGACCAACCTCGAGTGGATCCACACCGTGGTGGCCGACGGCAAGGGCTACAGCACCATCGTCGAGCGCAACGTGCCGGCCGTGCACGAGCTGCAGCAGAAGCTGATCGACCTGCAGGCGCGCGTGGTGCTGCCGCTGAAGGAACTGAAGGACGTCAACCGCAAGATGTCGGAAGGCGAGCGCCGCGCGCGCGAAGCCAAGCGCGAGATGACCGAGGCCAACCTGCGCCTGGTGATCTCGATCGCCAAGAAGTACACCAACCGCGGCCTGCAGTTCCTCGACCTGATCCAGGAAGGCAACATCGGCCTGATGAAGGCGGTGGACAAGTTCGAATACCGTCGCGGCTACAAGTTCTCGACCTATGCCACGTGGTGGATCCGCCAGGCCATCACGCGCTCGATCGCCGACCAGGCGCGCACCATCCGTATTCCGGTGCACATGATCGAGACCATCAACAAGATGAACCGCATCTCGCGCCAGATCCTGCAGGAAACCGGCAACGAGCCGGATCCGGCAACGCTGGCCGAGAAGATGGAGATGCCGGAAGACAAGATCCGCAAGATCATGAAGATCGCCAAGGAACCGATCTCCATGGAAACGCCGATCGGTGACGACGACGACTCCCATCTGGGCGACTTCATCGAGGACACCAACACGCTGGCCCCGGCCGAAGCGGCGCTGCACGGTTCCATGCGCGACGTCGTCAAGGACGTGCTGGACTCGCTCACGCCGCGCGAAGCCAAGGTGCTGCGCATGCGCTTCGGCATCGAAATGAGCACCGACCACACGCTGGAAGAGGTCGGCAAGCAGTTCGACGTCACGCGCGAACGTATCCGCCAGATCGAGGCCAAGGCACTGCGCAAGCTGCGCCACCCGAGCCGCTCCGACAAGCTGAAGAGTTTCCTGGAAGGCAACTAAACGCTTCCAAGGGCCTCTAGCTCATGCCTGGTTAGAGCAGCGGACTCATAATCCGTTGGTGCCGTGTTCGACTCACGGGAGGCCCACCAATGCAGTGAAAAGGGGTTACGGTAAATGCCGTAGCCCCTTTTTTCATGGATGCCGTGTCGCTTCAGGCCAGCGCCGCGGTGGCGACCTTCCAGCGGCGCAGGCGGTCCTCGAGTCCGTTGGTGCCACCATTGATGCGCCGCGTCAGCGCGATGAAGTCGCCGCTGTCGGCCAGTGCATTGCAACCGTGCGTGCGCCACCACCATGCCGCCGAGCGGGCGGCCCAGGCGTCCTGTTCCAGCAGTTCGGGGGTGCCGGTCAGGTCGGCGCCGAGCGCGGCGCCGCATGCCGCATAGTTGGCGCGGCCGGTAATCTGGATCAGCCCCCGGCCGCGGAAGCGCTTGCCATCGCCCGGCCGCACATTGCCGAGCGCCATGGCCTTGCGCGACGGCGGCTCGTACAGCGCCTGCGCCGGCGTCGGGCCCCACAGCTCATGCGTGAACTGGTAGCCGAGCGACTCGTGCCCGGTCTGCGCCAGGAACGCGGCCATGCGCGCCGCGCCGGTGATGTCGTACGCCTGCATCGCTTCGCACAGGCGCGCGAACCAGCGCTCGCATTGCGGCTCGCTCAGTCCGGTGGCGGCGCGGAATTGTTCCGGGGTCATCTGCATCTCGTGTCTCCTTGTTGTGATGGCGGCCGTTGCGGCGTGCCGTTATGGCGCTGCATATGGCATCGGCTGTGACGCCGGTTGCGACTCCGGCCACATGCCGTTTGCCACCAGGGTGTCGATGGTGTGCTGCAGCGGGTCGGCGCTGACGCTGAATTCGCCGGCGAAGGGCCGGTCGACCGCGAGCAGGAAGAAGAACGCCAGGCCGATGGTGATGGCCCAAGCGGTGATCAGCGCCAGGTTGAAGGGCGTTGCCGGCAGCACGTACAGCAGCGCGAACGACAGGGCGCTGACAATCAGGATCACGCCCCACAAGGTGTTCGGCATCGCCGCATGCAGCGTCAGGATCCGTTGCTGGCGGTACTTGACCATCTCGTTGACGCGCATCAGCACTTCGCCCAGCAGCACGGTCTGGCGGCTGTCGAGCGGACGGATCCGGTTGGCCAGATCGAACATCGCGTCGAAGCGCTGCTCGGTGTGCGCATCGGGCCTGCCCAGGCGCTGCATGCGCGGCCATTCCTCATGCACCACCATCACCAGGTAGGTGCGCAATGCCGCCGCGGCGGCATCGGCGGCGCTGCTGTCGAATGCGGCCAGGTCGCGCGCGAGTTCGCCCGCGGCGGTGGCTTCCGCGGCGACGGTGCGGTCGGCGGCGTTGTAGGTGTCCCAGACGTTGATCGCGGCAAAGGCGACCAGCAGCGAGTTGATGGTGGTGATGATCGAGACCATCGACACCGCCATTGCGCGCTGCTCGGCATCGAGCTCGATCAGCGCGAAGCGGCGCGCGACCGCATAGCCGGCCAGCACCACCGCGACGATGGTCGTGACCACGATGGCGGCCATGCCGGTGCTGGGCAGGCTGTAGAGGAACAGCATGGCGCTACTCCTTGCGCGGCTCGCGCGGCGTGCTGCCGCGCACCGCGGTCTCGACGATCTCGACGATGCGCTGCAGCAGGCGATGCACCGCGGTGGCGGAGAAGCCGCCCAGCATCGACAAGGCCGGCTTGCCGAAGCTGCGCATGCCGGCCGAATCGAACAACTGCGGCGGCAGCATCTCGACCAGGATCAGCCCGGACATGATCCCAAGGATCAGTTGCGCGGCGTAGGCGGCGTCGTACTTGGGGTCATAGGTGCCCCTGGCGATGTAGCCGTGCACCTGGAACAGCGACGCAAACGAGGCCCCCAGCCCGGCGCAGAACAGCAGGAACAGCATGTTGAACAGCAGCGTGCGGCCCGACGAGGCCAGGATGCCGGCGCGCATGTTCTCCATCGACACCTCTGCCGGCAAGCCGGTCAGTACCACCGCCACCAGGCAGCACACCGCGGTCCCGGTCAATGCGCGCACCAGCGGCACGGGTCCCAGGCAGGCCAGCGGATGCGCGCGGCGGCGCTCATCGTCAAGCAGCGTGATGCATTGCGGCGTGGCGGGCGCGATGGCGCGGGCCAGGTCCTGGTGGAGTTGTGCGAGCTGCTGCGCGGCAAGGCCCGTCCCGGCCTGCTGCTGCGACGAAGCCGACGCTGCCGCGACCGCTTCGTGAGCGCTGCCGAGCAGCATGGTCCAGCCGGCCGGCATGGCGATGCCGAGCCGCAGCGCATGGCTGGCCATGGCCTCGCATTCGCGGCGCAGCTGGCCATCGAGCGGCAACGGGGCAGCCGTCGCCGCGGCAAGCCGGGGCGGTGCCGCGAGGGGTTCGGCGGCCGCGGCAGCGGCGCGCCGCAACGGCGCGGCGGTGAAGTCGAGCGTGCGCATGATCTGTGGAAGTAGGAGGGCGGCCCGGTGGCCCGGGCCGCGTGGTTTCCCGCGCGGGCGGGCGGTGCGTGCTACTGCGGCCGGCCCAGCAGGCGCTGCAGGTTCTGCAGCTGCGGCAGTCCGCTGCCGAAGCGGTTCTCGGGATCGTGCGCAACGACCGGCGAACTGATGGCGCGGATCAGCTGGAACAGCGCCGCGACGCGGCGCGGTCCGCGCGGACCCATCCACGCCGCCAGCTGCGGATCGGACAGCAGCAGCGCGGCCAGCCCGGCGATATGCGGCGCGGCCATCGAGGTGCCGGAGTCGGGCATGAAGGCGGCGCCCGGCACGGTCGAGATGATTCCCACACCGGGGCCGCACACCGCGATCTGCGGGCCGAAGCACGAGAACGTCGGCGCGAACAGCCCGGCGCGCGTGGCCGCGTGCTGCACTACCTGGGTTCGTTCCCACACGTCGTGCGGCAGTTCGCTCTGCAGGCCCAGCGCCGAGACCGCCAGCACCGACGCGGAGGCCGCCGGGTACTGCACCGGTCCGCCCGAGTTGCCGGCAGCGACAATGCAGGCCACGCCGCTGTGCACGGCTTCGATCAGCTTCTGCTCGACCGCCTGCGACGGCTGGGGCGCGCCCAGGCTCAGGTTGACCACGTCGACGTCGTGGTCGATGCAGTAGTCCAGCGCGCGCAGCAGCGTGCTGAACTGCCCGCCTGGAAAGATCTTGAGCGCATGCATTTCCGCCTCTGGTGCGAAGCCGAGCATGGTGGCCTGGGCCTCTGCGCTGGCAGAGGCCGGCGCACCCGGCTGCGGCCGCGCGCCGACTACGCCGGCGCAGTGCGAGCCGTGGCCGATGGTGTCGAGGCGCCAGGTGTCGTTGGCGTTGGTGCCGGTGCCGGTCAAGTCCATGCCATGACGGATATGCGCCAGCAGCGGGTGCGCGGCATCGGCGCCCGAGTCGACCACGGCGACGCGCACGCCGCGGCCGCCGAAGCTGCGCGTGAGTTGGTCCAGCCCCATCAGCCGCTGGCCCCAGCCAAAGCGACCTTGCGGCGGCACGTCCGGATTCGGCTGCGACAGCGGCGTCACGCGTATCACATTGGCCTGGCCGGAAACGACATTGGGCGACAGCAGGTACTTGTTCCAGTAGCCACTGAGCGGCCGCACGAACAGCGAGCGCGCCGGGCCGGGCTGCTGCTGCACCAGCGTCAGCGTTGCTTCGCCGCTGGCATCGGTGGTGGCGGTTGCGGGGAAGCCATCGCCCGCCAGCGTGATGGCCACGCCCGGCAGCGGCGTGTCGCCGGTGCCCAGCACCCGCACCAGCACCTCGCGCGATACCGGACCATCGAACGCCGATTGCGGATGCAGCCGGTCCGAGGTCTCGAGTTCGGCCTTGCGGCCATAGCCGAGGGGATGGTCTTCCTCGACGATCATGTGCGGCGGCGCCGTGGCTTGCAGCATCTGCGCGTGCGCGGCGTCGAGCTTGACCACATAGGTGTGGGCGGCCTCGTCGGGCCGTACCGAATGCAGGTGCGTGTTCTTGTGGCCTTCGACCACATGCACCACTTCAACGCCGGGCAGCTGCGTCACCGTGCTGTGCAGTTCGCTGGCCGACATCGGCGCCACGCCCGCCTGCCGGGCCAGTACGTGGCGCCGCGGCGCGATCAGGTATTGCTTGCGGCCGGCGTCCAGCGCCACGGCCTCGCCTTTCTTGTCTCGTTCCATTTGCTGTCTCCACCGCGGCGCCAGGCGGCGCGCGCATCGATTCGGGCGGGCCGGCGCGTACGCCGGCCCGCGGCGGCGCCGTCGAGCGCCACGGTCATGCCCAGGACGTCATGCGCCTTCAGGCATAGACCACTTGCGGCTGCGCCGAGAACGGCAGCAGGCCGCCGAGATGGCCGGCCATGGCCCACGTTGGCATTGCCCAGCAGGCCGCCGACGGCATGGCCGAGGGTCGGCGCCACCGCGCCGATCAGCGAGCCGAACACGCCCTGCGGTGCCAGCGCCGCCTGCGGCTGCGCCGAGAACGGCAGCAGGCCGCCGAGATGGCCGGCCACGGTACCGATCTGCTGGCCCACGTTGGCATTGCCCAGCAGGCCGCCGACGGCATGGCCCAGGGTCGGTGCCACCGCGCCGATCAGCGAACCGAACACGCCCTGCGGTGCCAGCGTGACTGCGGGCATGGCGGAAAACGGCAGGTAGCGCGCGCCTTCGCGAACGATGTTGGCGCCATGGATGGCAGCGGTCGGATAGCCCACAGCAGTGCCGGCCGCCTGGATGAATCCCGGCGCATGCACCGAGATCGCGTTGCCGATCGGGCCGGTATGAACGGGCTCGGGGAACGGAATATGCTGGGCCAGCGCGCCGGCGGCGGCGCCGGCCGCATGGCCGATCACCGGGTTCACATAGTGCGTGACCACGGCCTGCACGCCGTCTCGCACCGCCGGAGCAACCGCGTCGGTCATCGCGCTTTGGGGCACCAGCATCGGCTGCGCGGCGAACGGCAGCAGGCTGCCGATACCGCTGACGAGATTGCCGAGCACACCTTGCGGCGCCAGGACGGCGGCGTGGATGGGGTAGGTCATGACGACTCCTTTGAATGACTGCGTGGATTGAGGAAGCGAGGGCGGCGGGCCGCGCAGGGCTGGCTCCGGATGCCGCGCCTGCCGCGTTGCTGCGCCATGGCGCGGCACCGGACAGGTGGAATCATTCTTGGTTTTTCCGGCGCGCCGTCGCCATTGGGCAAATGCGGTATTGGCAGTGGATAATGCCGGACAACAATCAGAGTTAAATATCGCGCAGCATGAATGGGCTTTTAAATATAAAAACCAGCACCTAGAATTCGCCTCTGCTGCCGGCATCCGGAAATTCCGGAGCGCACCGTCGGGAAGTGCGCAATCCCATGCCGGCGCAACACCGCAAGAGTTCGAAAACAAAAGCAGTGATCTGGAGCCCGGCCGGGCTGTCCCCGGTTCCGCTCGTAGGTCCGCACTAGCCTTGCACGAAGGGTCCTGTGATGCACTGATGCACAGATAGACGCGCGGCTGCCGCTCCTGCGACGGAACCACTCGTTCCATCGCATGGAGTCCTCCGCATGAATCTCACCACTCGGGAAGAGACGGTGCTCGCCTTTATTGCGCGCGGCATGAGCGATCGCGAGATCGCCGCACGTCTCGCATTTTCCGTATCCACGGCGCGCAAGCACCGTGAGCATTTGCTCGCGAAAATGCAATTGCGAAAATCCTCGCAATTGACCCTGTACTATCTCGCGCGCCAGCATGAGCTGTTTAAAAAAGCGGGCCGGCAGCCGCGGATAATCCATTCTCGCAACGCGAGCGCGAATATCTGGAATGGCTCGGGCGCGGCCTGAGCGACAAGGAAATCGCGCGCGCGCTCGGCATCAGCGACCAGACCGCGCGCACGCATCGGGCCCGGCTGCTGCAGAAGGCGGGCGCCAGCAATGTGTGCGCCCTGCTGTTCCTGAGCGTGCAGCGGGGATGGCTGGAGTTGCCGCCGCAGCAGACCCGCGATGCATAGCGCGTGCATGGCAGTGTGGCGCGCTACCGCATTTGCCCAATGGCCCGGCGTGGCGGTGGCTCCCGACAATGGTCCACGCAGCCGCCGCATGGCGACCAGCGTGCTGCCTGCCGCGATCCGCGCGGCGCTCCGATTCCCGTCGCCGTGCTGGAGCCATCATGATTCGATGCAAGCCAACCGCCCGCTACCGGGCACTTGCCGCAGCGTGCGCGCTCGGCGTCAGCGGGGGCCTCGCCGCGCAGGCGCTGCCCGCGCTGGGCGCGGACCTGGCGCAGACCTCGGTGTCGGGGCTGTCGTCCGGTGCGTTCATGGCCACGCAGTTCCACGTGGCGTATTCCGGCACCATGGTCGGCGCCGGCGTGGTCGCGGGCGGACCGTTCTACTGCGCCGGCCTGTTCGCGCCCACGCCGCCCGCGACTGCCGCAGCGACCCAGTGCATGCAGCCGGTCGGCGATACCGGCCCCGATGCGCAGGCGGCGGTGGACGCGGCGCGCACCTTTGCCCGCGATGGCCGCATCGATCCGGTGCAGAACCTCGCGCGGCAGCGCGTCTACGTGTTTTCCGGCACGCGCGACCAGACCGTGCTGCCACGCGTCGCCGCGCAGGTGGGGCGGTTCTATACCCTGGCCGGTGTGCCGGCGTCGCAGCTGCAGTATGTGGCCGATGTCGCGGCCGGCCATGCCTTCATCACCAGCCAGGCGGGCGACGCCGCCTGCGCGGTGAGCGCATCGCCCTACATCAACAACTGCGGGCTCGAGCAGGCGCGCCAGATCCTGCAGTGGATCTATGGTGCGCTGAAGCCGGCGGCGCGGCCGGCGGGCGAGTTGCTGCGCTTTGACCAGCGCGCCTTCGATCCCGGCGGCAAGGCGCTGCTGGCCGACAGCGGTTATGCCTACGTGCCGCGCGAGTGCGGCGCGGGCGGCGACGGCGGTGCTGCGGCTTGCCGCGTGCACGTGGCCTTCCATGGCTGCCTGCAGGGCGAGGGCACCATCGGCGAACGCTTCGTCCGTGGCGCCGGCTACCTGGAGAGCGCCGAGGCCAACCGCATCGTGGTGCTGTTTCCGCAGGTCGTGGCGTCGCGGCATAACCCGCTCGGGTGCTGGGATTTCTGGGGCTATACCAGCGACGACCCGGCCCAGCCGGACTTCTTCTCGCGCGAGGCGCCGCAGATGTCCGCGGTCATGCGCATGGTCCGCCGACTTGGCGCCGCGCCGCAGTGAGCGCTGCCGTTCCGGCCCCTTCGATCCACTGCTCCACCGCAAGGAGATCCGCCATGCTTTCGATCCTGCAAGCCCAATGGGCAAGCGCCAGCCGTACCGCGCTGGACCTGACCCTATGCCAGCTGCAAGCCGCCACCGTGCTCGCGCAGTCACCATTCAGCGCCGCCGATCCGGCCGCGGCCCGGGCGCCGGCGCGCCAGGCGCTGGCCGTGCTGAACCGATATGCCGAAGAACGCGCCGCACAGCAAGCGCAATGGTGGCGCGCGCAGCGCGACCGCCTCGACCTGGCCGGCGTCGCGCACGCGTGGCGCGGCCTGGATGCCATCGAGGCCGACCTGGCCGCGCGCGCGTCGCAGGCCAGGGCCGGCTACCACGACGCCGTTCGCGAGGCGCTGGCGCGCTGTCTCGAAGACGTGGGGGAGGCACGCGATGGCAACGACATCAGCCTGGCGCTGCTGCGCGCGCTGACAGACTGGCAGGAGGCCGGCAAGACCTGCGCGGCGCAGCTCGCGGCAATGAGCGCCGCACTGATGCCGGCCTGGACGCAGTGGCTTCAGTCGGCGCTGGCCGAGCCGGGCGCGTCGCGTGCCGTCGCGGGCGCGGCGGGACAGCGCGCGGCGCAGGACGGTTGAACCACGCGCGGCGGCGCGGGCCCGCTGCCTCAGCCCTGCGCCGCGGTCCCCATGGCCGGATCGCTCACCGTATGCCGGCCGGTCTCGACCCGGCCGGCAAAGCGGCGGTAGAAGGCCGGATCGGCGTCGCAGGTCACCGCGAAGTCATACCATTGGCCGCTTTGCTCCAGCTGCCAGTGCTGCGACTTGCTGCTGTTGGCACCGACGCTGGCTTTCCACGGGCCATCGCCGCGGTAGGCCAGCGGCTCGATGAGGAAGTGGCAGGCCTTGTCGCCGGGGTTGATCAGGTCGACATAGACGTCGCCGTTGGCAATGTCGTAGCAGACGCGGATCTCTGGGGCGATGCCGGTCTCGCCGATGCGGCGGGTGTCGCCGCGGAAATGGCGATGGAAGCCGTTGGGGCCGAGCACCCACAGGTCGTATTGCCCGGCATTGTCCTGGAAGGCATGCCAGCTATCGCTGAGCGACTTGCCGGCCTCCACCATATAGCGGCGCGGGATGCGTCCCAGCTGGAGGCGGTCGTAGACGTGGAATACCGCGGCCTGCGTGCCGGTGTTGGCGAACACCAGTTCGACCTGGCCCACGGCGCTGCAGCGCGCGCTGGTGTGCAGCTCATACGGTAGCGCGCGCGACGGGCGCGTGCCGGCAGCCTGCTGCGGCAGTTGCATGTCGGCGGGCAGCGGCACCGCGGGCAGGGCCTGCTGCGCGCGGCGCAACTGGTCGGCGTCGCTGCGCGTGGTGCGGCCGCCGAGCGTGGGCAGCGCCTCGTTGTTGGGCGTGCTGAAGTTGAAGGCGCTGGTCAGGTCGCCGCACACGGCGCGGCGGAACGGGCTGATATGGGGCTCGGCCACGCCGAAGCGCGTCTCCAGGAAGCGCAGCACGGAGGTGTGGTCGAACACCTGCGAGTTGACCCAGCCGCCGCGGCTCCACGGCGAGATCACGTACAGCGGCACGCGCGGCCCCGGGCCGTAGACGCGGCCGTCCGCCGCGGGCTGGGTGCGGCTGCCCGGCGGCGCCGGCTGGTTGAAGTACTCGGCCTGCATCTCGGCATCGCTCAGCGTCGACTTGCCGGCGAGGGTCTGGTCGGGATTCAGCGACGGCGCCGAGGGCGATGGCACGTGGTCGAAATAGCCGTCGTTCTCGTCGAAGTTGACCAGCAGCACGGTCTTGCTCCAGACCTCGGGCACCGCGGTCAGCGCGTCCAGCACCTCCTGCAGGAACCAGGCGCCCTGCACCGGGCTGGAGGGCCCGGGATGCTCGCAGTAGATCGACGGCGCGTTGATCCACGACACCTGCGGCAGCAGGCCTTCGCGGATGTCGCGGCGGAAGGCATCGAGATACTCGTCGGGGCGGGTGCCGGGCAGGGTGTTGGCCACGCCCTTGTAGAGCGGGTTGCCGGGATTGTCGGTGGCGGCATCGTAGGCGTGGTACGGCAGCGGCTGGCCGGTGTCGGCATAGGGCGCGCCCGGCGCGCCGCCGCTGGAGACCGGATAGCCCGACGCCAGGTTGGCCTTGCGGAACTGCTGGAACGCGCCCAGCATGTTGTCGCCCCATTCGTCCGGCATGTTCTGGTAGCAGATCCAGCTGATGCCGGCGTCTTCCAGGCGCTCGGCATAGGTCTTCCAGGTGTAGCCGGTGTTGGCCGAGGCCGGCAGCCCGTCGATCGCGTCCCACTCGTTGTTGACGAAGGCGACGTTGGCCGCGGTCGGGCCGTTGGTGCCGGTCAGGTGGAAGGCGCGGTTGGCATCGGTGCCGGTATGCATCGAGCAGTGGTACGCGTCGCACAGCGTGAAGGCGTTGGCCAGCGCGAACTGGAACGGGATTTCCTGTTCCCTGAAGTAGCCCATCGACGTGCTGGTCTTGTACGTCGGCCAGTTGGCCATGCGGCCGTGGTCCCAGGCCTGCTGGCTGTCGAGCCACGCGTGCGGGGTGCCGGCGGCGCGCTGCGCGTTGTTGCTGGTACCGTCGAGGTGGTACGGCGTCAGCACCGCGCCGCTGGCGCGCTGTTGCTGCCATACCTGGCGCGCGCCGGGCAGCGGGATGGTAAAGCGGTCGCCGAAGCCGCGCACGCCGCGCAGCGTGCCGAAGTAGTGGTCGAAGGAGCGGTTCTCCTGCATCAGGATCACCACGTGCTCGACATCCTGGATGGTGCCGGTGGCATTGTTGGCCGGAATGGCCAGGGCCTTGCGGATGCTGGGCGGGAACGCGGCCAGCGCGGCGGCGGCAAAGCCGGTGCCGGCTGCGGCCTGCAGGAAATTGCGGCGAGAGACCATGGTCTTGTCGGGATTGGCGTGGGGACTGGCGGAAGGTTCAGGGCGCGCAGCGGATCACCGGATCGGGGCGCTGGTCCGGCTTGCCGGGCTGTCCCGGCTTGACCGGCTCGGCGCTCGGCGCCAGCGTTGCAGTGGGCGACAGGGTGGGGCCGCCGTCGCCGCCGCAGGCGGCGAGCAATGCCGCCGCGATCAGCATGGCGGCCAGGGTTGTGGGCAGTCTGCGGGGAAGCATGGAGTCACCTGGCTGGGTTGTGATGGCGGCTGCTGCGAGCCGGAGCCAGGCGAGTGTAGGAAGGCGTGGTGACGTGCCGATGACAGGGTCGGATGCCTTCCCGATGCCGTCCGCCCGGGAGGCGGACGGCGGATACCGCGCTACTGCCAGAAGCCCGCGTGCGATGCCGCGGCTTCGTCTTCCAGCACCGGCCCCACCACCTCGACCTTGCGCTGCCCGCGCGCAAACACTTCGCGGCACGGCAGCGAGGAGGTCGGGTTCTCCGGATGGTCGCCGGTCAGCCCCAGCAGCTTGTGTTCCGACAGCGCATAGACCACGCGCCCGATGCCGGTCCAGTAGACCGCGCCCGCGCACATGCAGCACGGCTCCGCGCTGGTGTAGAGCGTGCAACCGGCAAGCTGTTCGGGCGGCAGCACCCGCGCGGCCTGCGCGGCGGCAACCAGTTCGGCGTGCTGGGTCGGGTCGCCTTCGGGCGGCATCGAATTATTGCCGGCGCTGGCGATGACATTGCCGGCCGCGTCGGCCACCAGCGCGGCGAACGGATGGCGGCCGCGGGCCCTGGATTCGTCGGACAGCGCAATCGACCGGCGCAGCAGTTCCAGGTCGAGCTGCGACAGTTCGGCGCCGGACGGATCGGTGATTCGGGTCATGCGGGGGTCTCCAGTTACTGTGCACGGCCGCCCCGGGCAGTGGCTGCGGCGGCGCTTGCGCGACTCCATGATAGGCGAGGCAGACCGCGCGTGCAGCACATCGCGCGCCGAGGCCGCGGCGATCGACTATGGTAGTCAGACGTATTCGCGTCCGGGCGGACGCGACCGATCACCCTGACCAGGAGGGATGCCCATGTCCTATATCGATGGCTTTGTGCTCGCCGTTGCCCAGGCCAACCGCGACCGATATCGCGAGGTGGCGCAAAAGGCCGCCGCAGTGTTCAAGGAACATGGCGCGCTGCAGGTGGTGGAATGCTGGGGCGACGATGTGCCGGAAGGCAAGGTCACGTCCTTTACGATGGCGGTCCAGCGCAAGGACGATGAAGCGGTGGTGTTCGCGTGGATCCTGTGGCCGTCGCGCGAGAAGCGCGACACCGGCATGAAGGCGGCGATGGCGGACCCGCGGCTGAAGGAGGGCATGGATCCGATGCCGTTCGACGGGCAGCGGATGATCTTCGGCGGCTTCGAGGTGATTGTCGAGGCGTGATCGGACCGGGCGCCGGCATGGCCGCGCGCCCGCAGCGGCGGCTCAGATCAGGTGGAAGACCATGCCCAGGGCGATCGCGCCGCCCAGGGTTTCCACTGCGGCAAGCGCGAGGAGGTTCTTCAGTACGAAAGCCTCTTCTTTTTTCGTCACCATGGTCTGTCTCCCGGTCATTGGACTAGTGTTACAGCACCATCGGCGGTGGCAATCCGGCGTGGGGGCGGTGCCAGGGGCGTCGATGTGAGACCAGTAGACCGCATCCGGCCGCCGACCGGAAGCTGGCGAAAACCCGCTCGGAGAAAACCCGGATTCCTGCAAGCGTGTGACCGGGCCATGATTGACTGGCTTTGCAGGGCGCGCCTGCGGCCTGCCCGCCACGGCGCATGCAATGGCCCGCATTTGGGGGATGCCCGCGCCGGCGCGTTGCGCCAAGATCGACGGCGTGGGTGGTCGAACCGATTGCCCCGCTACCGCTTGAGCCCCGCTGCCTCCCCGGCACGCGGGGCTTTTCTAATTTGGCCGGGCCGCGGCTCAGCGCGCCTGCAGGATGGCTTCGATGCGGGCGGCGGCCTCGCGCAGCGGCGCCAGGAAGCGCGTTTCCAGGTGGGCCCGGTCGCGGCTGCCCAGGACCATGCTGAAGCCCAGCCCGGCCACCACCTTGCCGGCCTGGTCGCGCAGCGGCACCGAGATCCCGGCGTAGCCGTCGACCAGTTCGCTGACCAGCACGCAGTAGCCATCGGCGCGCACCTGGCGCAGCGTGCGCGCCAGCGTGGTGCGCGAGCTGACCGTGAACGGCGTCAGCTTGCGCAGCGTCGCGCCCGCCAGGTAGGCCTCCAGCGCGGTGTCGTCCAGGCCAGCCAGCAGCACCCGGCCCAGCGAATGCGCGTACGCCGGCATACGCCGCCCCAGCGCCATGTCCACGCGCAGCAGCTGGCGCGGCTCCTCGCGCGCCACCAGCACCACCGATTCGGCATCGAGCACGCCCAGCGAGCAGCTTTCGCCCAGGGACTCGCATAGCTGCTGCAGGTAGGGCCGCGCCATCTGCGGCAGGCTCATCGAGGCAAAGTAGGCGTAGCCCAGTTCCATCACCCGCGGCGTCAGCGCAAAGTGGCGGCCGTCCTGCGCCACGTAGCCGTTGTGCTCCAGCGTCAGCAGCAGCCGGCGCGCGGCGGCGCGGGTCACGTCGAGCTGGTCGGCGACCTCCTGCATGGTCAGGCGCTCCGCGCCAGCACCCAGCAGGCGCAGCAGCGCCAGGCCCTTGCTCAGCGATTCCAGCAGTTCTTCCTTCTTGGCGGTTTCGGCTTGCGGCATAGGGCGTCTGGCAGAGAGCGGTGGTGAAATGAACGATCAGGCACGTGCTGGTCGATGCCTTTGCGGAGGGCTTGCGCCGAGCGGCAGCATCTCCGTATGATAGCGTTTTCCGAACAAATGTTCGCAAAACGAATTCACGGAAAGCGTGCCGCCAGCGATGCGGGACGGTACGACCAGAAACGGAGACAGCGATGAAGGTAATCACCGCGCGTGAAGCGGCGGCGCTCGTGCAGGATGGCTGGACCGTGGCCAGCGCGGGCTTTGTCGGCGCCGGCCATGCCGAGGCCGTGACCGAGGCGCTGGAGCAGCGCTTCCTGCAGCACGGCCTGCCGCGCGACCTGACGCTGGTCTACTCGGCCGGGCAGGGCGACCGCGGCGCGCGCGGCGTGAACCATTTCGGCAACGCCGGCATGACTGCCACCGTGGTCGGCGGCCACTGGCGCTCGGCCACGCGGCTGGCCACGCTGGCGATGGCCGAGCAGTGCGAGGGCTACAACCTGCCGCAGGGCGTGCTGACCCACCTGTACCGCGCCATTGCCGGCGGCAAGCCCGGCGTGATGACGAAAATTGGCCTGCACACCTTTGTCGACCCGCGCACCGCGCAGGACGCGCGCTACCACGGCGGCGCTGTCAACCAGCGCGCGCGCCGCGCCATCGCCGAGGGCAAGGCGTGCTGGGTCGATGCGGTCGAGTTCCGCGGCGACGAATACCTGTTCTACCCCAGCTTCCCGATCGACTGCGCGCTGATCCGCTGCACCGCCGCCGACGCGCGCGGCAACCTCAGCACCCACCGCGAAGCCTTCCACCATGAACTGCTGGCACTGGCGCAGGCGGCGCACAACTCGGGCGGCATCGTGATCGCACAGGTCGAAAGCCTGGTCGATCACCACGAGATCCTGCAGGCCATCCACGTTCCCGGCATCCTGGTCGACTACGTGGTGGTCTGCGACAACCCCGCCAACCACCAGATGACGTTCGCGGAATCCTTCAACCCGGCCTACGTCACGCCGTGGCAGGGCGAGGGCGCTGCCGATGACGCAGATGATGCCGCCGCTCCGTCGCCCGAGGCCGTGCCGCTCGACGCGCGCACCATCGTGCAGCGCCGCGCGGTGATGGAACTGGCGCGGCGCGCGCCGCGCGTGGTCAACCTGGGGGTCGGCATGCCGGCCGCGGTGGGGATGCTCGCGCACCAGGCCGGGCTGGACGGCTTCACGCTGACGGTCGAAGCCGGTCCCATCGGCGGCACGCCCGCGGATGGCCTCAGCTTCGGTGCCTCGGCCTACCCCGAAGCGGTGGTGGACCAGCCCGCGCAGTTCGATTTCTACGAAGGCGGCGGCATCGACCTGGCGATCCTGGGTCTGGCCGAACTGGATGGCCAGGGCAACGTCAATGTCAGCAAGTTCGGTGAAGGCGAGGGCGCGCTGATTGCCGGCGTCGGCGGCTTCATCAACATCACCCAGAGCGCGCGTGCGGTGGTGTTCATGGGCACGCTGACGGCGGGCGGGCTGGAAGTGCGCGCCGGCGACGGCAGCCTGCGGATCGTGCGCGAGGGCCGCGTCAAGAAGATCGTGCCGGAGGTGTCGCACCTGAGCTTCAACGGCCCCTACGTGGCATCGCTGGGCATCCCGGTGGTGTACATCACCGAGCGCGCGGTGTTCGAGATGCGCCCCAGCGAGGTCGGCGAAGCGCGCCTCACGCTGGTCGAGATCGCTCCCGGTGTCGACCTGCAGCGCGACGTGCTCGACCAGTGCGCCACGCCGGTGGCGGTGGCGCCCGACCTGCGCCAGATGGATGCACGGCTGTTCCAGGCCGGCACCATGCGGCTGTAACGGCCGCCGCACCAGAAAACCGATTCTGATTCACCGCGATTCACCCGAGGACACAGTCACACCATGCAGAACACCAGCCGCCGTACCTTCCAGCGCCGCCTGGGCGCCGTGCTCCTGAGCGCCACGCTGCCGCTCGCCGCCGCACCCGCTTTGGCCGAAACCTACCCCAGCAAGCCGATCCGGCTGGTGGTGCCGTTCCCGCCGGGCGGCCCGACCGACACCGCCGCGCGCATCATCGGCCAGAAGATGAGCGAAACGCTGAAGCAGCCGGTGGTGGTGGACAACCGCCCCGGCGCCTCCGGCACCATCGGCGCCGAGAACGTCGCCAAGAGCCCCGCCGACGGCTACACGCTGCTGGTGCTGGCCACGCCCACGCTGCTGGCGCCGCACCTGATCAACCGCAAGGGCTACGACATCTTCAAGGATTTCGCGCCGATCGGCGCCGCCTATGACCTGCCGATCGTGATGGTGGTCAATCCGCAGGCGATGCCGGACGTGACCAGCCTGCAGCAGTACATCGCCAAGGCCAAGGCCAGGCCGGGCGCGCTCAACTACACCAGCGCGGGCAACGGCAGCTTCGGCCACCTGTCGACCGAGCTGCTGAAGAACCTGGGCAACTTCGACGTCCAGCACGTGCCCTACAAGGGCAGCGCGCCGGCGATCTCCGACCTGCTGGCTGGCCAGGTGCCGATGATGTTCTCGGACATGATCGCGGCGCTGCCGCATATCAAGGCCGGCAAGCTGCGCCCGATCGCGGTGGGCTCGAACAAGCGCGTCAGCTTTACGCCGGAGGTCAAGACGGTGGCCGAGCAGGGCTTCCCGGGCTTCGACGCCACCGCATGGGGCGGGCTGCTGGCGCCGGCCGGCACGCCCAGGGAAGTGGTGGCGACGTTGTCGGCCGAGCTGAAGAAGGCGCTGGCCGATCCGACCGTGCAGCAGAAGATGCTGGGCGCCGGTACCGTGGCCGCTTATCTGCCGCCGGAGCAGTTGGCCGCGCGCATGAAGGCCGACTACAGCAAGTGGGGCAAGGTGATCCAGGACAACGGCATCCGCGGCGACTGAGCGTGCGGATGACGAGCCGGCGGCCCGCTGCGGTTCAGGCGGGCTGCCGGCCCTGCGGCTGGCTCGCCGGCAGCGTCGGTAGCGCCGGTATCGGCAGCGTGGCCTGGCGGCCGGCCGCTGCCAGTCCCAGGAACTGGCTGGAGGTGCGCAGGAATTGCTGGCAGGTCAGGCGAAACAGCTCGAAGTCCATGTCGGTCTCGATGTGAAGAAGGCGCGCGGTCCGGCATGGCCGCCGCGCCGCCGGCATCTTGCTTGGCCGATATGACAATGTCTTGACAATGTGCGCGTGCGCCAGCCGCTGGCGCCGGCTTGTCGCGTGCGCCGCACGGCGGCGCTGGAGCGCCCACTGCGCGGGCAGAGGTGCTAAAATCTAAGTCTTTGATTCTCTTGGCCAAATGCTGTAGCCAGCAGGGCCGCGCCGGAAACTCCCTGGCGCCAGGCGAGATTCAGGGCGAGATGAGTTCCAGACGCGTATCCGTTTGTGCCGGGTTCGCCTCCCGCCAATACCGATACCCATGACCACTACGAACGCACCAGAACCTACCACCGCGGTTGCGACCGCCGTGCAGACCTTCGACAGCTTCGGCCTCGACGCGCGCATCCTGCGGGCCTTGTCCGAGCAGGGCTATACCTCTCCCACGCCGATCCAGGCGCAGGCCATTCCGGTGGTGCTGCTGGGCAAGGACGTGATGGGCGCCGCGCAGACCGGCACCGGCAAGACCGCCGGCTTCGCGCTGCCGATCATCCAGCGCCTGCTGCCGCTGGCCAATGCCAGCGCTTCGCCGGCGCGCCACCCGGTGCGCGCGCTGATGCTGACCCCGACGCGCGAGCTGGCCGACCAGGTCTACGACAACGTCGCCCGCTACGCCAAGCACACCGACCTGCGCAGCACGGTGGTGTTCGGCGGCGTCGACATGAACCCGCAGACCGACGCGCTGCGCCGCGGCGTCGAGATCCTGGTGGCCACCCCCGGCCGCCTGCTCGACCACGTGCAGCAGAAGTCGGTGAACCTGTCGCAGGTGCAGATGCTGGTGCTGGACGAAGCCGACCGCATGCTCGACATGGGCTTCCTGCCGGACCTGCAGCGCATCATCAACCTGCTGCCGGCGCAGCGCCAGACGCTGCTGTTCTCGGCCACGTTCTCGCCGGAAATCAAGCGGCTGGCCTCCAGCTACCTGAAGCAGCCGGTCACCATCGAAGTGGCACGCAGCAACTCGACCAACGAGAACGTGCGCCAGGCGGTGTACCAGGTCGAGGACGGCCACAAGCAGGCCGCGGTGGTGCACCTGCTCAAGCAGCGCGCGGCGCAGGGCATGTCGCGCCAGTGCATCGTCTTCGTCAACAGCAAGATTGGCTGCTCGCGGCTGGCGCGCCACCTGGAGCGCGAGGGCATCAACGCCGCCGCGATCCATGGCGACAAGACCCAGACCGAGCGCATGCAAACGCTCGACGGCTTCAAGAGCGGCACCATCGATGCGCTGGTCGCCACCGACGTGGCGGCGCGTGGGCTGGATATCCCCGACATGCCGTGCGTGATCAACTTCGACGTGCCGTACAGCGCCGAGGATTACGTGCATCGCATCGGCCGGACCGGCCGCGCCGGCGCCAGCGGCGATGCGCTGTCGATCTACGTGCCGGGCAATGACGAGCGCCTGCTGTCCGATATCGAAAAGCTGATCAAGCGCAGCATCCCGCGCGGCAAGCTGGAGGGCTTCGATCCCACCGGCGAGCGTGCCCGCCAGGCCGACGGCGAGCGCCGCCGCGAGCGCAGCGACGTGCGCCGCGCGCGCGGCAGCGCCGACAGCGAAGACCGTCCGCGCCGCCACGACCACGGCGCCAGCCGCCAGGCCTTCCGCGCTTCGGACGACCCATTCTTCTCGCGCCCGTATGAGCCCAGCCCCGCCAGCGCGGCGCAGGCCAAGGCCGCCGACGAAGTCGCCGCCGCGCTCACGCGCGGCCGCCAGGCGCCCAAGCGGCCGGTGGCGGCCTTGCTCGGCGGTGTGCCGCGCAAGTCCTGAACGGATTGTCGTTCCGATGAATGGCCCGCCTGCGCGGGCCATTTGTTTTTGCGGCGGCTAGACCGATGCCGGCAGCGGCAGCGTGGCCAGCCGCTCGCGCCAGCCGTCGGTGGCCCGCGCCAGCCAGTCCTGGACCGTGCCGGCGGGATTCGACAGTCCCAGGTGCGCGCCGGCCTCGCGCAGCGCGTCCAGCGGGGCGCTGGTGTCGATCGGCTGTGCGCCGCTCTGCTTGCTGAGCTTCTCGCCGGCCTGGTTCACCACCACCGGCACGTGCAGGTAGGCCGGCGTGGGCAGCCCCAGCAGGTGCTGCAGGTGGATCTGCCGCGGCGTGGAGTCGAGCAGGTCGGCGCCGCGCACGATATGCGTGATGCCCTGCAGTCCGTCGTCGACCACCACCGCCAGCTGGTAGGCCCACAACCCGTCGGCGCGGCGCAGCACGAAGTCGCCCAGCTCGGTTTCGAGGTTCTGGCACTGGCGTCCCTGCCAGCGGTCGTCGAAGCACACGACGGCGGCCGGCCCGTCCGGCACGCGCACGCGCCACGCGCGCGGCAGCTTGCCGTTCAGGCCGTGGCGGCAGGTGCCGGGATAGCCCAGGGTCTGGTGGCGCTCGCGCACGTGCACCAGCGAATCGGCGATCTCCTTGCGCGAGCAGCCGCACGGGTAGAGCTGCCCCGCGGCATCGAGCCGGCGCAGCGCCTCGGCATAGTGCGGCTCGCGCCGGCTCTGCCACACCGGCGGCTCGTCGGGCGTCATGCCGACGCGCTCCAGCGTGCGCAGGATGTCGTGGTCCGCGTCGCGCACGCAGCGCGGCGTGTCGATGTCCTCGATGCGCACCAGCCATTGCCCGCCATGCGCGCGCGCATCCAGCCAGCTGCCCAGCGCGGTCACCAGCGAGCCCATGTGCAGCGGCCCGGTGGGCGAGGGCGCGAAGCGGCCGCGATAGCCGCGCGCGGCGCTCTCCTGCACTGCGGTTGCAGCCCGCTCTGCCATCAGCCCGCCCTCAGCCGGCGAAGTCGGGTTGCTGCAGCAGCGCCTGCGCCAGGCGCGGGTCTTCCAGCTTGCCGGCCCACCACTGCAGCGCCTTGCCGCGGTTGCTGGTGCGCCATGCCACCTTGAAGTTGCCCGGCGCGCGCACCTCGACGGTTTCGCGCGCCTGCAGCACGCCGCTTTCGATATGCGGCTGCGCCATCGGCGCCGGCAGCCAGCCGCAGCCGAGGCCGCGGATCTGCGCTTCGAGCTTGTCGCGCATGGTCGGCACCACCAGCACGTCCTGGCCGGCCAGCACGCCATGGGTGCGGGCCGGCAGGTTGCGCGAGGTATCGCCCACCGCGACGATGCGATGCTTGGCGATCTGGATGGTGGTGAGCGGGCCCTCCTCGGTGGCGAGCGGATGATGCGCGGCCACGGCGAAGACAAAGGGCACCGACCCCAGCGGCCGGATCTGGAAGCCCTGCGTGCTGGGCGCATCGTAGGCGCCGCCGATCACCAGGTCGGCGCGGTTGCTGACCAGGGCGTCCCACGCGCCGCCCAGCACTTCCTTGGAAAAGCGCAGCCGGGTCGCGGTGTTCTCGGCATAGAAATCGTGGATCACCGGCAGCAGCGCGCGGAAGTTGATCAGATCGTCGACCACGATGGTGAGGGTGGCCTCCCAGCCGGTGGCCAGGCGCTTGACGCGCCGCGCGAGGTCGTCGGCGGCGTGCAGCAGGTGGCGGCCCTCGTCGAGCAGGGCGCGGCCGGCGGGCGTCAGTTCGGCGCGATGGCGGCGCCGGTCGAACAGCAGCACGTCGAGGTCTTCTTCCAGCTTGCGCACCACGTAGGTCAGCGCGGAGGGGACCTTGCCCATCTCGTGGGCGGCGGCGGCAAAGCTGCCCTTGCGTTCGATGGCGTCGAGGACTTCGAGGGATTCTAGCGAGAGGGCCATGTTCAGAAATTCTGAATGACTGCTTCTAAGGTGGTCCCCGTAAATATACGCCTGAAGGCCTAAACTGCCTAGCATCCAAAGCGAAAACACATGCCGCGACACGGTTAGCCAGACGGTGCTGTCGGCGAAAAGGCTCAAGGAGGGCCATCAAAATGATTGAAATCAGAAAGTCCGCAGAGCGTGGGTACGCCGATCACGGCTGGCTGAAGTCCTATCATTCGTTCTCATTCGCCGACTACTACGACCCGCAGCATGTGCAGTACGGGCCGCTGCGCGTGATCAATGAAGACCGCGTCGCGCCGGGCATGGGCTTTGGCACCCATGGCCACCGCGACATGGAAATCATCAGTTACGTGCTCGAAGGCGAGCTGGCGCACAAGGACAGCATGGGCAACGGCAGCGTGATCCGCCCGGGCGACGTGCAGCGCATGAGCGCCGGCACCGGCGTGCGCCATTCGGAATACAACCACGCCGCGCACGACACCACCCACTTCCTGCAGATCTGGATCATCCCGGCCGAAAACGGCATCGATCCCGGCTACGAGGAAAAGCACTTCGACGCGGCCGACAAGCGCGGCAAGCTGCGCCTGGTGGCAAGCGCCGACGGCGCCGACGGCTCGGTGCTGGTGCACCAGGACATCCGGCTCTACGCCGGCCTGTTCGACGGCGACGAGGCCGCCACGCTGGCGCTGGCGCCGGGGCGCCGCGCCTATGTGCACGTGGCGCGCGGCCGGGTCACGGTCAACGGCAAGGCGCTCGAGGCCGGCGACGCCGCCCGGCTGGAAGACGTGGCCGAGGTCGCGCTGTCCGGCGGCGATGGCGCCGAAGTGCTGGTGTTCGACCTGCCCTGAGGATCGCTTGCGGCCCCATGCAAGAGCCCGCCCCATGGCGGGCTTTTGCCTTTGGCGCGGCGCGTCGCGGGTGCCGGCGGGTAGCGCTGTGCTATCTTCTCGCTATGCCTTGCGCCTGCGCCGGCACATCGCTGGCCAGTCGCGCCGGCCGGCCCCAACGGGCCGGCGTGCCCTTGGAGCACCCCGTACCAAGATGACCTTTGTTTCCATTCTCCTGGCGCTGATTGCCGAGCAGTTCCGCGCCCTGGGCCGCAACAACCCGATCTACGAGATCGTGCGCGCGCTCGGCGACCGCGCCGAGCACGCCTTCGACACCGGCCGCCCGCGCGACGCCGCGCTGGCCTGGCTGACCGTGGTGCTGCCGCTGACGCTGGCGGTGATCGTGGTGCACTACCTGCTGGCGTCGATCAGCGTGGCGCTGACGCTCGCGTGGAACGTGCTGGTGCTGTACATGACGCTGGGCTTCCGCCAGTTCAGCCATTACTTCACCGATATCCACGAGGCGCTCAACCGCGACGACCTCCATACCGCGCGCACGCTGCTGCACGAGTGGACCGGGCTCGACACGGTCGAGATGCCGGTGTCCGAAATCGTGCGCCATACGCTGGAAGCGGCGATCATCGCCGTGCACCGGCATGTGTTCGGCGTGTTCTTCTGGTTCCTGGTGCCGGTCGGCCCCGGTGGCGTGGTGCTGTACCGCACCGCCGAATACCTGGGCCGCCACTGGAACCTGCCGTCGACCGAGCGCAGCCCGGCGCTGGGCCGCTTTGCCGCGCGCGCCTTCTACCTGCTGGACTGGGTTCCGTCGCGGCTGACCTCGATCGGCTTTGCCATCGTCGGCAACTTCGAGGACGCGGTCTACGCCTGGCGCAACCATGCGCGCAAGTGGAACGATGCCGTCAACGGCATCCTGCTGGCGAGCGGCGGCGGCGCGCTGGGCGTGCGCCTGGGCACGCCGCTGGCCGAGGACGATTCCACGGTGGTGCTGCGCACCAGCGTGGCCGGCCCGGCGGTGGACTATGCGCCCGGCATGGAAGACGCCGACGGCGCCAACGGCGGCCCTGAGCCGGCACCGCCCGAGTTCGGCACCGAGCCCGGCGTGCGCACGCTGCAATCGGCGGTGGGGCTGGTGTGGCGCGCGGTGGTGTTGTGGATGCTGCTGCTGGCGATGCTGTCGCTGGCGCTGTGGGTGGGTTGAGCGCCTGACCGGCAAGTGGCCGGTCGATCGAGGCAGGTTAGCCGCGCGCCGCGCCGCAGCGCCAGCACGCGCCGAACTGCGCCTCGTGCCATTCGCCGCAACGGTCGCATTGCCAGCTGGGCCCCGGCACCGGGTTGGCCGCGGCATTGAGCACCGCCCACGCCTGCGCCTCCATCTCGTCATCGACCAGCCACACCTGCGGCGCGCTCTCGCGGAACGGGATCTCGCCGGTCGCGCCGGCCAGCCAGGTATTGCGCAGCTCCGCCCGGATGCCGGCCGCGCGCAGCACGTTCTGGCAATGGGCCGCGTGGACGAGGGACGTGGCGGACAACAGCAGTTTCATGACAGCGCACCGGGAACCCAGGTGCGCTTACCTTACCACGGCTTCTGCTGGCTGGATTCGTGCAGCAGCTGCGTGTAGAGCTGGTGCCGGCGCTCCGAGATATCGCCGGAGGCCACCGCGGCCAGCACGCCGCAGCCGGGCTCGTTGACGTGATGGCAGTTGTAGAAGCGGCACGCGGTCAGCAACGGGCGGAATTCCGGAAAGGCGCGTTCCAGCATGCCCTCGCTGAGGTGGTAGAGCCCGAATTCCTGGAAGCCCGGCGAATCGATCAGCGCCCCCTGGCGGCCATCGACGGTACCCCAGTCCGCCGGCAGGTGGTAGAGCCGGGTGAAGGTGGTGGTGTGCTTGCCGGAATCGAGCTTGGCCGAGATCTCGCGCGTCTGCGCGTCGACGCCCGGGATCAGCAGGTTCAGCAGCGACGACTTGCCCATGCCCGATTGCCCGATCAGGATGCTGGCGAGCCCCGCCACGCGCGGCCGCAGCGCGGCCAGCGCCTGCGCCGGATCGGCGCGCACCGACAGTTCCAGCGTGTCGTAGCCCAGCCCGCGGTACAGCGCCAGGCGGCCGCGCGCCTCTTCCAGCCGTTCGGGCAGGTCGGTCTTGTTGAGCACCACCAGCGGCCGGATCCCGAGCGCCTCGGCCGATACCAGCGCGCGCCCGAGCAGGTCTTCGGAGAATCCCGGCTCGGTGGCCAGCACGATGATGACCTGGTCGATGTTGGCCGCGAGCAGCTTGGACTTGAACTGGTCCGAGCGGTGCAGCAGGTTCTTGCGCGGCGAAACCCCGGTGATTACGCACTGGTCGGCGGCGGCGCGCTCGACGCTGACGTGGTCGCCCACCGCGCAGTCGCTTTTCTTGCCGCGCGGGAAGGCGTGCATGCGCGCGCCGTCGCCCAGCTCGACCACGTAGTGGCGGCCATGGGCGGCGACGATCAGCGCGGATTCGGTGGCGGTGCCGGCGTGGGTGCCGCCGCCGGCGTTGCGGTGACGCGTGGCGCGGCTCATGCGTGCGCCAGCAGGCGGTCGATCCGCTGCGCCGCGGGCGGATGCGAGTAGTAGAAGGCGCTGTAGAGCGGGTCGGGCGTCAGCGTCGAGGCATTGTCCTTGTACAGCTTCACCAGCGCCGACACCAGGTGGCTGGCGTTGGTCTGGTCGGCGGCGAAGGCATCGGCCTCGAATTCATGGCGGCGCGACGACTGGCTCGACAGCGGCCCCAGCAGGAAGGTGAAGACCGGCAGCGTCAGGAAGAACAGCACCAGCGCCAGCGCGCTGTTGGACACGCCCAGGTTGGGCGCCACCCCCAGCCCGGTGTAGAACCAGCTGCGCGTCGCCAGCCAGCCCAGCAGCGCCAGGAACACCAGGCTCAGCGCGAAGGTCACGGCGATGCGCTTGGCCACGTGGCGGCGCTTGAAGTGGCCCAGCTCGTGCGCTAGCACCGCCTCGATCTCGTCGCCCGTCAGGCGCGACAGCAGCGTGTCGAAGAAGACGATGCGCTTGGCCGCGCCGAAGCCGGTGAAGTAGGCATTGCCGTGCGCGCTGCGCTTGCTGCCGTCCATCACGAACAGCCCCTTGCTGGCAAAGCCGCAGCGCTGCATCAGGCTTTCGATGCGCTGGCGCAGCGACGCGTCGTCGAGCGGCTCGAACTTGTTGAACAGCGGCGCGATAAAGGTCGGGAACACCACCAGCAGGAACAGGTTGAAGGCCATCCACACCAGCCAGGTCCACACCCACCACAGCGAGCCGGCGCGATCCATCAGCCACAGCACCGCCAGCAGCAGCGGCAGGCCCAGCGCGCTGGCCACCAGCAGCATCTTGACCAGGTCGGCCAGCCACAACCCGAAGGTCATCTTGTTGAAGCCGAAGCGCTGCTCGATGCCGAACTGGCCATACAGCGAGAACGGCAGGTCGACCAGGCCGCCGATCAGCGCCACGCTGGCCACCAGCGCCACGCCGTAGGCATAGCCCGGGCCGAAGACGCCCAGCCAGAACTGGTTGAGCCACTGCAACCCGCCCAGCATGGTGAAGGCGATCAGCACCGCGGCGCCGGCCAGCACCTCCAGCATCGACAGCCGCGTGCGGGCGATGGTGTAGTCGGCGGCCTTCTGGTGCGAGGCCAGGCTGATGGTGTCGGCAAAGCGCGCCGGCACGGCGGCGCGGTGCTGCGCGACATGGCGCACCTGGCGCGCGGCCAGCCACAGCTTGGTCAGCACCATCAGCACCAGGGCGGCGAGAAAGACAATCGTGAACATCGGCAAGCGCCTTGTGGGTGCGGGCGCCCGGCGTTGCAGGCGACGGGTGCCCGTGGGGACCGCGCCGCAGGGTGGGGCAGGCGGCGGTCCGGGAATTCCGGAAACGGCGCCGCACTGGTGCGCGATCAGCCATCCCGGACGGATATGCGAGAATTATAAATTGTTCGCGCCCGGCGCCGCCGCGGCCGCTTTCCCCAAATCCCTATCTCCCGCAGTCCCGATGACAAGCCAAGCCGCCGCCAAATCCGTCAAAAGCGAAAACAACCTGATCTGGCTGGACATGGAAATGACCGGCCTGCAGCCGGATACCGACCGCATCATCGAAGTGGCGGTGGTGATTACCGACTCCGAGCTGAATATCCTGGCCGAAGGCCCGGTGCTGGTGATCCACCAGAGCGATGCCGTGCTCGACGGCATGGACAACTGGAACAAGGGCACCCACGGCCGCTCGGGCCTGATCGACAAGGTCAAAGCCTCGACCCTGACCGAAGAGCAGGCCGAAGCCGAGCTGCTGGCCTTCCTCAAGCGCTGGGTGCCGGCGGGCAAGTCGCCGATGTGCGGCAACTCGATCTGCCAGGACCGTCGCTTCATGGCGCGCTACATGCCCAAGCTGGAAGCGTTCTTCCACTACCGCAACCTCGACGTGTCGACGCTCAAGGAGCTGTGCAAGCGCTGGGAGCCGGCCATCCACAAGGGCTTCGTCAAGCGCCAGCTGCATACGGCGCTGGCCGACATCCTGGAGTCGGTGGAAGAGCTGCGCTACTACCGCACCCACTTTATCCGTCACGCCGCGCCCGGCGCGGCGCCCTCCGGCGAGGCCCCGGCCGCCGGCACGCCGGCGCAGTAAGCGGAGCGCGGCTCGCGCAAGCCCATCACCATTCCCGGCGCGCCGTGCCGTGCAGGCGGCGCGTTCCCGTCCGCCTGCCCATGTTCGAGCGCATCGTCTCCATCATCACGCCGGTCATCCTGATCATCCTGGTCGGGTGGCTGTACGGGCGCAAGGCCCATCCGGACATGGCCGGCATCAACCGCGCCACGCTGGACGTGATCGCGCCGCTGCTGGTGGTGTCGGCCTTCGTCAGCAAGGACTTCGTGCTGGCCGACCAGCTGGTGCTGCTGGGCTGCGCGGTGGCGGTGGTGCTGGGCTCGGGCGTGCTGGCGTGGGGGCTGGCGCGCTGGATGAAGGTCGATCCGCGCACCTTCGTGCCGCCGATGATGTTCAACAACTGCGGCAACATGGGTTTGCCGCTGTCCGTGTTCGCCTTCGGCCCGGCCGGGCTGGCGCCGGCGGTGGCGCTGTTCGCGGCGTCGAACCTGATGCACTTCACCATCGGCATGAAGATCGTCAACCGGCATGCGTCGCTGGCGCAGATCGCCCGCAACCCGATGGTGCTGGCCACCGTGGCGGGCGTGGCGCTGGCGCTGGCGCGGCCGTGGTTCACGCTGCCGGACCCGGTCTACCAGTCGGTCAAGCTGCTGGGCGATGCCACAGTGCCGCTGATGCTGTTTGCGCTGGGCGTGCGCATGAAGGATGTGAGCCTGCGCAACTGGGGTATGGGGCTGGTCGGCGCGGCGGTGTGCCCGCTGACCGGCATCGCGGTGGCGCTGGCGCTGGCGCAGTGGGTGCCGCTGACCGAGCTGCAGCGCGGCTTGCTGTTCGTGTTTGCGGCGTTGCCGCCGGCGGTGCTGAATTTCCTGGTGGCGGACCATTTCCGGCAGGAGCCGGACCAGGTCGCGTCGATCGTGCTGCTCGGCAATATCGCCGCGGTGGTGTTCGTGCCAGTCGGGCTGTACCTCGGGCTGCGCTGAGGCGGCATGCCCGCTCGGCGCGCGCCGGCGGGCGGACCGTGCGGATCAGGCCGCGGGCTTGGCGCGCACGGCGTTCTTGGGACGCCAGGCCTTGACGATGGCCTCGTCGGTTTCCATGTACGGGCCGCCGATCAGGTCGATGCAGTACGGCACCGCGGCAAAGATGCCTGGCACCACCGGCTTGCCGTCGGCATCGCGCAGGCCTTCCAGGGTTTCGCGGATGGCGCGCGGCTGGCCGGGCAGGTTGATGATCAGCGCGGCGCGGCTGGCGGTCTCGCGCACCACCGCCACCTGGCGCGACAGGATCGCGGTCGGCACGAAATGCAGGCTGACCTGGCGCATCTGCTCGCCGAATCCCGGCATTTCCTTGGTGCCCACCGCCAGCGTGGCCTCGGGCGTCACGTCGCGGCGCGCCGGGCCGGTGCCGCCGGTGGTCAGCACCAGGTCGCAGCCGGCCACGTCGACCAGCTCGATCAGCGTGCGCGAGATCTGCGCCTGCTCGTCGGGGATCAGGCGCTCCACCGCCTGCCAGGGCGAGGTCAGCGTGCGTCCGAACCAGTCGCGCAGCGCCGGGATGCCCTCGTCCTGGTAGGTGCCGGCCGAGGCGCGGTCCGAGATCGAAACGAAGCCGACCACGAGTTCGTCGGGGTGGTGGCGGACAACCGGCTGGGTGGTCTGGGTCATGCCTCGGGCTCCGGATGGTCGGGGGTGGGTTCGTCGGCGGCGCGGCCCTTGCCGTCCTTCAGGTCCAGCGCCGTCTTGATTGCCTGGAACAGCTCGCGGAAATAGCGCGGCGGCTTGCCCAGCTCTTTTTCCCTGCGTGCGTTGCGGATGGTGTTGCGCAGCGCCTGCACGTCGATGCCGGGATGCTCGCCGAGGAAACGCGTCAGCGCAGCGTCGTCGGCCAGCAGCAGCTCGCGCCAGCGCTCGATCAGATGCATGCGGGCGGTTTCGGCCTTGCTGGTGCCCTTGAAGCCCTCCAGCGCTTGCCGGATCACCTCGACCTCTTCGTCCTCGAGGCCGCGCATGATCTTGCCGACGTACTGCATCTGGCGGCGCTTGCCTTCGTGGCTGTTGATGCGGCGCGCCTCATGGATGGCATCGGCGAGCGCCTCGGGCATCGGCACGCGCGCCAGGCGGTCCTTGGGCAGTGCTTCAAGTTCGGCGCCGAGGTCCTGCAGGGCGGTCATGTCGCGCTTGCGCTGCGACTTGCTTTTCGGTTCGTCGTCTTCCGGCTCGGGGGCAAAGCCTCCGGGAAAGCGCGCGCCTTGGGAGTTACGGGAATTTCGCGTCATGCCCGGCATTTTATCTTGCTATGATTGCCGCTTGGACTTTTGATGACACCCGCCCAGCATGGACCAGATCGCCGAACAGACCGCGCATTTCACCTACACCCAGGCCCAGCTCAGCGAGATGGCCGCCGATGTGCTGCGGGTGGCACGCGAACTGGGGGCGACCGACGCCGCCACCGAGATCTCCGAAGGCAGCGGCCTGTCGGTGTCGGTGCGCAAGGGGCAGGTGGAAACCATCGAGCAGAACCGCGACAAGGTGGTCGGGGTCACGGTGATGATCGGCAAGCGCCGCGGCAACGCCAGCACCTCCGACTTCTCGCCGGCCGCGCTGCGCGCCACCGCCGAAGCGGCCTACAACATCGCCCGCTTCACCGCGGAGGATGACTGCGCCGGCCTCGCCGAAGAAGAATTGCTCGAGCGCGCGCCGCAGGACCTGGACCTGTTCCACCCGTGGGCGCTCGACGCCGAAGCCGCCATCGACATCGCCACCCGCGCCGAGGCCGCGGCCTTCGCGGTATCGCCGCGCATCCGCAACAGCGACGGCGCCAGCGTCTCGGCCCAGCATTCGCAGTTCGTGCTGGCGACCACGCGCGGCTTCACCGGCGGCTATCCGTATTCGCGCCATTTCATCTCGTGCGCGCCGATCGCCGGCAGCGGCAGCGGCATGCAGCGCGACGACTGGTATTCGTCCAAGCGCTCGCCGCTGGCGCTGGCCGCGCCCGAGGACATCGGCCGCTACGCCGCCGAGCGCGCGCTGGCGCGGCTGCAGGCGCGCAAGCTGTCGACGCGCCGCTGCCCGGTGCTGTTCGAGGCGCCGCTGGCCGCGGGGCTGCTGGGCGCCTTCGTGCAGGCGGTGTCGGGCGGCGCGCTGTACCGCAAGTCCACCTTCCTGTGCGATTCGCTGGGCCAGGCCGTGTTCGCCCCGCATATCCAGATCCATGAGCAGCCGCATACCCCCGGCGCCATGGGCAGCGCGCCGTTCGACGAGGAAGGCGTGCGCACCCGCGAGCGCGACGTGGTCAAGGACGGCGTGGTGCAGGGCTATTTCCTGTCCACCTATTCGGCGCGCAAGCTCGGCATGCAGACCACCGGCAATGCCGGCGGCTCGCACAACCTGACGCTGTCGAGCAGCCTGAGCCAGCCCGGCGACGATTTCCCCGCCATGCTGCGCAAGCTTGGCACCGGCCTGCTGGTGACCGAGCTGATGGGGCAGGGCGTCAACTACGTCACCGGCGACTATTCGCGCGGCGCGTCGGGCTACTGGGTCGAGAATGGCGTGATCCAGTATCCGGTCGAGGAAATCACCATCGCCGGCAACATGGCCGAGATGTTCCGGCAGATCGTCGCGATCGGCGCGGATGCGCTGGTGCGCGGCACCAAGGAGACCGGCTCGATCCTGCTCGAGCAGATGACGATCGCGGGCAACTGAGCAGCATCGACCGCCCAGAAAAAAGCGGGCCAAGGCCCGCTTTCTTTATTTCATGCGCCGGTCACGATTCTTCCGACGGCGGCCGCTCATACGTGACGAACGCATAGTCAAAGCCGTTCGCCTCCGAATGATGCGTCTCGCGCGAGACCTCCAGCCATTGCGTCGGGTCGATCGCGGGGAAGAAAGCATCGCCTTCCACATCGGCATCGATCTCGGTCACCACCAGCCGGTCCGCGCTCGGCATGGCCTCGGCATACAGCTGCGCGCCGCCGATCAGGAAGATCTGCTCGGCGCCCACGCACAGGCGTTGGGCTTCTTCCAGCGAGGGTGCCACCTCGGCCCCCTCGATGCGCAGGTCCGGGTTGCGGCTGACCACGATATTGCGGCGCCCCGGCAGCGGACGGCCGATCGAATCCCAGGTCTTGCGCCCCATGATCACGGGCGCGCCCATGGTGGTGCGCTTGAAGTGCGCCAGGTCTTCCGGCAGGCGCCACGGCAGCGTATTGTCGCGGCCGATGGTGCCGTTGCGGGCGCGCGCTACAACCAGTGTCAGCAGCGTCATACGGCCACCGGTGCCTTGATCGCGGGGTGCGACTGGTAGCCGGCCAGTTCGAAGTCTTCGTAGCGGTAGTCGAAGAGGCTGTCGGGCTGGCGCAGGATCTTCAGTTGCGGCAGCGCCAGCGGCGCGCGCGCCAGCTGCGTCTGCACCTGCTCGAAATGGTTGTTGTACAGGTGGCAGTCGCCGCCGGTCCAGATGAAGTCGCCCACTTCCAGCCCGGTCTGCTGCGCCATCATGTGGGTCAGCAGCGCATAGCTGGCGATATTGAACGGCACCCCCAGGAAGATGTCGGCGCTGCGCTGGTACAGCTGGCACGAGAGCCGGCCGTCGGCCACGTAGAACTGGAAGAACGCGTGGCAGGGCGGCAGCTTCATGCGCGGGATGTCGGCCACGTTCCAGGCCGACACGATCAGCCGGCGCGAATCCGGGTTGGCGCGGATCTGTGCCACCAGCTCGGAGATCTGGTCGATATGGCGGCCATCCGGCGCGGGCCACGAACGCCATTGCGAGCCGTAGACCGGGCCCAGTTCGCCGTGCTCGTCGGCCCACTCGTCCCAGATGGTGACGCCGTGCTCCTGCAGCCAGCGCACGTTGGTCGAGCCCTGCAGGAACCACAGCAGTTCATAGATGATCGACTTCAGGTGCAGCTTCTTGGTGGTGACCACCGGGAAGCCTTCGCGCAGGTCGAAGCGCATCTGGTAGCCGAACACCGAGCGCGTGCCGGTGCCGGTGCGGTCGGCCTTGTCGGTGCCATGCTCGTAAACATGGCGCATGAAGTCGAGGTACTGTTTCATCGGCGCGGGGCGGGATGGAAGGTGGCGCGGGCGCGTGGGCCCGCAAAGCTGGCATTTTAAAGCAAGACGGGCCGCCCCTCCGGGCGGCCCGTCTTTTGCGGCAGGGCAAGGGCACGGGGCCCTGGCGCCGGGGCAGGCTTAGTGGCTGCCGGCCGGTTCCTGCTGCTGCTCGCGGCGCTTCTGCACCAGGTAGCCGGCGCCCAGCACGCCGCCGACGATCAGCACGTACAGGCCCCAGTTGACCACCGGGTTGGCTTCGAAGAACGCCTTGATCATCGGCTCGTGCACGATCATCTTGACCGCCGTGAACGCCAGCACGCCGGCGCCCAGGTAGATGATGACCGGGAAGCGGGCCATCAGCTTGAGCACCAGGCTCGAGCCCCACACCACGATGGGGATGGAGATCAGCAGGCCCAGCACCACCAGCAGGAAGCTGCCGTGCGCGGCGCCGGCCACGGCCAGCACGTTGTCCACGCCCATCACCGCGTCGGCGATGATGATGGTCTTCATCGCGCCCCACAGGGTCGAGGCACCGCTGCCATGCTCGTCGCCGTCGCCTTCGTCGGACAGCAGCTTGTAGGCAATCCACACCAGCGCCAGGCCGCCCACCAGCATCAGGCCCGGAATCTTCAGCAGCCAGACCACGCCGATCGTCATGGCCGAGCGGACCACCACGGCACCCACGGTACCCCAGATAATGGCCTTCTTCTGCAGGTGGGGCGGCAGGTTGCGTGCCGCCAGCGCGATCACGATGGCATTGTCGCCGGCCAGCACCAGGTCAATGACGACGATGGACAGCAGCGCCGTCAGGAACTGCATCGTGAACAGATCGGTAAACCACTCCATGAACTCTCCTCAGGTACGAATCAGCGCAAGCGCGCGCATTGGGTTCGCCTGGATTCACGGGCACGGGAGCGTGGGGGCGCCTTTGCAAACCATGAAGTCCAGGTTGCAAAGGTCTTGCTCGACCACTGGCGCGGTATGCGCGCCGGTAGTCAGCACAACCGGGGACTGCGGTCCCGGAATGACGATTGTGCTAAGGGCATCAGCCCCGGAGCTACTCCCCTTTGAGGGCACGGCCGGTTCAGGGCCGCGTTGGGCGGGATTATAAACGAACTGCAAGGGACATGCCCCATTAGGAAAGATACTGACTCAAGTTCGCACGGGTGCCGTAATCGTCTCGCCCCGTCGCGCCATCCGGCCACGCCAGGGCGCCGCCGCGTGGATGGCGATTTTGTATCGGGCCCGGCCATGGGGCTGCGCGATCCGCCGGATCGGCCTATCCTTGAGGTTCGGCTCCGACCGATGCGCCCCGGACAGCACAGGCGCGCATTGCGGAGACCGGCGCGCACGACATGCACAGCGCGGCCTTGGGGAATACGCAGTGAAGCAGTGCCCATTTGCGACCACACAAGGAAACGACATGCCGGTTGTCCCGAACCCGCCCAACCCGCCCTCGCGCCACAAAGCTCCACAGACCCCCCTCCCGCCCCTGAACCACCATAACGGCCATGCCGTGGCGCCGCCGGCGCTGGTGGCGCTGGCCAACGGCCGCGCGCAGCGCCCGCCGCAGCCGGAGTTCGTGCAGCAGTACCGCGAAGACAGCGGCGCGCTGCGCGAGCAGGTGCTGTCCGGCCTGCGCGCCGCGCAGGCGGCGATCAGTCCCAAGTTCTTCTACGACGTGCTGGGTTCGCGCCTGTTCGAAGCCATCACCGACCTGCCCGAGTACTACCCGACCCGCACCGAGGCCGCGATCTTTGCCAGCGCGGCGCCCGCCATCGCCGCACGCGCGGGCAGCGGCTGCGTGCTGGTGGACCTGGGCGCCGGCAACTGCGAGAAGGCGGCGCGGTTGTTCGGCAGCCTGCGCCCGGCGCAGTACGTGGCGGTGGATATCTCGGTCGAGTTTCTGCGCGCGACGCTGTCGTCGCTGCAGCAGCAGCATCCCGAGATCCCGATGCTCGGGCTGGGCGCCGACCTGTGCGCGCCGTTCGACCTGCCGGCCCAGGTCAGGCGCGGCAGGCGCTTGTTCTTCTATCCGGGCTCGAGCATCGGCAATTTCGCCCCGGTGGAGGCGCTGGCGCTGCTGCAGCGCCTGCGCGGCGCGGCCGGGCGCGGCGACGGCGTGCTGATCGGCGTGGACCTGCACAAGGACGAAGCCACGCTGGTATCGGCCTATGACGATGCGCTGGGCGTCACCGCGGCCTTCAACCGCAATGTGCTGCGCAACGTGAACCGCATCGTCGGCACCGATTTCGCGCTGGACGACTGGCGCCACCAGGCCAGCTTCGACCGCGCGGCCTCGCGCATCCAGATGCACCTGCAGGCAAGCCGCGACGTGCGCGTGCAATGGGACGGCGGCGCGCGCGAGTTCGCCGCGGGCGAGCGCATCCATACCGAGGATTCATACAAATACCGCCCGGAGGACTTCGCGCTGCTGCTCGAAGCCGCCGGTTTCGACGACCCGGTGTACTGGTCCGACCCGCGCGGCTGGTTCGCGGTGTTCCACGCGCGCGGCTGACCGGCCCGTGGGTCGGGTAGTGTCATAATGGCCGCAGTCCGGCGCGGCGTGTCACGGCGCGCCACCTCCGGCCACGGCTGCCCCCGGTCGCCCGCAGCCATCCGGACCGCTGCCTGTCCATCCTCCACCCCCTGCGCGGACTTCCCGATGAGCGGCTTTCCCATGCTTCCCGATCTCTACTTCACCGGCGGCAAGGCGACGTGGTCGGACCCGCGCCGGCTGCCGCGCGAAGGGCTGGCGCAGGCACTGGTCGACACGCGCAGCCGCACGCTGGCGTGGCTGGCGCCGTTCGGGCAGACCCGCCGCGCCTGGGACGTGCCGCGCCAGTACGATGCCGATCCGCCGCTGTGGACGCTCGGCCACGTTGCCTGGCATGCGGAGTGGTGGTGCCTGCGCGGCGTGCGCCAGGTCGATCGCGGCGGCGTGCCGGTGCCGGTGGCATCGGAGCCGTCGCTGCTGGACGGCGCCGATGAATGGTTCGATCCCGACCGCATCGGGCCCGACGAGCGCTGGGAGATCGCGCTGCCCGACGTCGCGGTGGTCAAGCGCTATGCCGCCGAGGTGCTCGACGGCGTGCTGCGCCGGATTGCGCTGCTGCCCGACGACACCGACCTGACGCTGTACCCGTACCGTCGCGCGCTGCTGCATGAAGACGCGCAGGGCGAGGGCGTGGCCGCGCTGCTGCAGGCGCTTGGCATGGCCCCCGCGGAGGCCGCCGGCGCGGCGCCGGCGCCGCCCGCCGGTCATGGCGGCACGCTGCATTTCCCGGGCGGGCGCTTCACCCTCGGCTGGAGCGACGCCGATGGCTTTGCCTGGCCTGACGAGTTGCCGCCTCAGCCGACCTACGTGCCCGCGTTCGAAATCGACATGGCGCTGGTCAGCAACGCGCAGTTCCTCGAATTCGTCGAGGACGGCGGCTACGAGCATCCGGCCTGGTGGTCGTCGGCGGGACGGCAATGGCTGATGACGCAGGAACGCTCCGCGCCGCGCTACTGGTCGCGCCATCCGGAGTCGCGCGCGTGGATGCTGGAACGCTTCGGCACGCTGCGCACGCTCAATCCCGACGAGGCGGTGCGCCACGTCACGCTGTACGAGGCGCAGGCGTGGTGCGTCTGGGCCGGCCGGCGCCTGCCGGCGGAATCGGAATGGGAACTCGCCGCGACCCAGAACCGCGGCCTGCAGTGGGGCGCGCTGCGCGAGTGGACCGCCACGCCATACGAGCCGTATGCCGGCTTTGTCGCCGCGCCGTCCGACGGCGACATGGTGGGGCGCTTCGGCACGCACCAGGCGGTGCGCGCGGTCTCGTTCGCCAGTCCGGCGCGGCTGCGCCATGTGCGCGCGCGCTGGGCGAGGCTGCCCGAGGACGACCTGTCCTTCATCGGCTTTCGTACCTGCGCGTTGTAGCGGCGCCAGCAAAAAAACAGGGCACCCGAGGGTGCCCTGTTTTGTCATGCGGCAGGTGCGCTCAGCGCACCGCGCGCTCAACGCTCGTAGCGCGAGCGGCTGTTGCGGTTGCCGCCGTTGCCGCCGTTGCCGGCGAAGCCACCGCCAAAGCCGCGGTTGCCGTCGCGGTTGCCGAAGCTGCGGCCTTCGCCGCTGCCGCCATTGCCACGGTAGCCGCCGCCATTGCCGCGGCCTTCGCCGAAGCCGCGGTTGCCGTCACGGTTGCCGAAGCCGCCGCGCGGATCGTCGCCGAACGGACGGCCGCCGTCACGGTTGCCGAAGCCGCGGGCACCGTCGCTGGCGCCGCGGTAGCCGCCGCCCTGGCCACGGTAGCCGCCTTCGCGGTTGCCGAAGCCGCCACGGTTGTCGTCGCCGAACGGGCGCGCGCCTTCCGTGCGATTGCCGAAGCCGCGGCTCTCGCCACCGAACTTGCGCTCGCCAAAACCGGTGCGGTTGTCGCCGCCGAACTTGCGGTCGCCGAAGCTGCGTTCGCCGCCACGGTAGCCGCCATTGCCGCCGCCGTTGCCGCGGAAGTCACCGCGGCCGCCACCCGGCTTGCCGCCGAAGTTCGAGCGCGGCTTGGGCGCGCGGCGCGGCTCCAGGCCCTCGATCACCGACGCGTCGACGCGCTGGTTGGTGAAGCGCTCGATCCGGCGCCACTGGAACATGTCGTTGTGGTTGACCAGGTTGATGGCGATGCCCGAGCGGCCCGCGCGGCCGGTACGGCCGATGCGGTGCACGTAGTCCTCGGCCTGCTTGGGCAGGTCGAAGTTGACCACGTGGGTGATATCGGGCACGTCGATGCCGCGCGCGGCCACGTCGGTGGCCACCAGCACGCGCAGGTTGCCGCGGCGCAGCGCGGTCAGGGTGCGGTTGCGCGCGCCCTGGGTCATGTCGCCGTGCAGCGCGCCGGCGGAGAAGCCGGTGTCGGACAGGCGCTCGGCCAGCGAATCGGCATCGCGCTTGGTGGCGGTGAAGACGATCGCCTGCTTGAGCGACGCGTCGCGCAGCAGGTGGTCCAGCAGGCGCTCCTTGTGCGACATGTCGTCGGTGAAGTGCAGGCGCTGCTCGATATGGCTCTGGTCGGCGCGGGCCGCGGCGATCTCGATGCGCTGCGGATCCTTCAGCTGGCGCGACGCCAGCTGGGCGATGCGCGCATCCAGCGTGGCCGAGAACATCAGCGTCTGGCGCGAAGCCGGGGTGGCATTGACGATGGCGTCGATGTCGTCGGCAAAGCCCATGTCGAGCATGCGGTCGGCTTCGTCGAACACCAGCATCTGCAGCGCCGACAGGTCGATGCGGCCGGCATCGATATGGTCGAGCAGGCGGCCCGGCGTCGCCACCAGGATGTCAGGCATCTTGGCCAGCATGGCCAGCTGCTTGGGGTAGGGCATGCCGCCCAGGATGCTGGCGCAGACGATGCGGCGCAGGTTGCGGCCGTACTTGGCGGCGGCCTCGGTCACCTGCAGCGCCAGTTCGCGCGTGGGCGTCAGCACCAGCAGCGCCGGCTGGGCCGGGGCCGGACGGGGGCGCTTGCCCTTCATGCGCTTGGCGGGCTCGGTGGCGCGCTGCGGCGCCGGCATTTCGCTGATGCGCTGGATCGCGGGCAGCATGAACGCGGCGGTCTTGCCCGAGCCGGTCTGGCTCGAGACCAGCAGGTCGCGGCCGGCCAGGAAGGCCGGGATGGCCTGGGCCTGCACCGGCGTGGGCGTGTTGTAGTTCAGTTCGGAGAGGGCGCGCAGGATGGCCGCATCGAGGCCAAGCTTGGCGAAACCGCTTTCCACGGCCGGGGCTTCTTCAACTGCCGGGCTGGGGTTGAGCAGGGCGTCGAGCTTGTCGAGCGGGCTCTGGGCAGCGTCGGAAGTGATCGAAGCGTCGGTCGCGGAGGCAATAGCTTGCTCCGCACGAATGTCGTGCTGGGTCATGTCGAATGGTCAAATAAATGCATGGCACCCCGAAACGCAGAATGGGGTGGGCGCAGTGCAAAGTCTTAAAAAGGCTTCGGCGCCAATCGGTGAGGCCGTTACGACAGACACAGCTGGCAGTACGGCGGCAGGCAGGGTGGTGGCTGGTTACCGCGGGGCGGTCCGGCCATGTCCCTGGCAGGCAAACAGCTCAGTTCAGGCTGTTCAACAGGATCGGAGACGAGGCGACGTCAGGTGAGCGGTGCGTTCTGCTGGGCGGCTGGGGCCATTTGTGATGACTAGGCGTCCGGCAGCGAGGAAACAGAGCTTGGGAGGGCAGCGGATTCGCCGCGGCAGCAAGCCGGGCGCTTGGCGGATCTCACAGTTGCGAAACTCACGGCGCGGATTATAGCAGAGTGCCAGAATTTTGTTGCACTGCGAAAACGTAACCGGATATGTCTGCGCTGCAGCACCTGCGTAGCAGTGACCGGCCCGCTGGTTGAAAGCGGAAATGCCCCGCCTATACTTTAGGCGCGAGCACACAGGATGCCCGCACGGGGCGGACGAAAACGCTCCCGCTTGACCTCCTTCAGCGGCATTGCGCCGCTGTTCGCGGCAAGCACTGCGGTCATTGACTCCAGGCGCCAGTCTTCCTGCGACTCTCCGGGTGGTCCGGATGGGCGTCCGCGTCATGGGCGGAATCATGGGAAGCCTGCATGGATACAGAATGACCGAACTGCTGACCGCGTGACCCAGGCGGTCCGGGCCCGTCCGCATCCAAAGCCCGCCAGAGATGGCGGGCTTTTCATTTGGGCCGGCGGTCGCTTTCAGTCCCCGGCATCCTTGCCCGCGGACTTGCGCGGCAGCCGGCCAAGCGGCGCCTCGCGCGGCATCACATGGCGGTTGCCGGGCAGGCCACCCGGGTAGTCGACGATGCGCGCGGCGCCCTGGCGCCGCAAGCCATGCCATGCCTGGCCGCCGGCAGTGCGCCCGCCACCGAGGATGGTGGTCATGGCCTGCCGGTCGAGATCCATGCTGTCGGGCAAATCCTTGATGACGATCACTGCCATGGCTGTCTCCGGTCAAGCGGGACCACGGCCTTGCGGCCGCGGGACCGCTTCAGTATAGGCGGCGAGGCGGTCCCGCGATCCTGCCGCGGGCCGCCGCGCGCTGCGCTCAGACGGCGGCAAAGTTGCCGGCCCATTGCGACGGGTTGACGTTGACGCGCACCGGGCCGACGCCGGGGCCGACAAAGCTGTTGTTGAGCGTGTTGACGTTGATGCTTTGCAGCTGCGCGATGTTCTGGTTGACGTTGACGGTGACGTTGGCGAGCGGGCCGACATCGCCGACACCGCGGCTGAGCCACGAGCTGCCGCCGCGTACGGCACCCAGCGAGGCACGGTCGAGTTCCTTGCTCAGGGCAAGGTCGCGGACGAGGATGGTTGACATGATGGGGCTCCTTGGAATCGGTGTGGGGGTGGCAGGCGCGGAGATTGCTGCGGTCGGGCAGGCTCCGCGCGCGCTGCGCATCGGGTTTCAGCCGAAGATGTTGTTGGTGGCGTTCTGGTTGGTGTGCACGTCGGATTTGACGTGGTCCAGGAAGGCCGAGCCATTGCCGTTCAGGTTGGTGACGGACTGCATCTGCGCGATGCTCTGCACGGCGCTGATGCTCTTGTCGACCAACGCCTTGATCGGCATGTAGACGGCGGCGAAGGGCAGGTACGACATGCCGCCGCGCACGGCGTGCATGCGCTTGCGGTCGAGGGTTGCGGCGGCGGACAGGTCCTGGATGGTCAGCGTGGTCATGATGGTCTCCGGTATCGGTAGTCAGTGTCTGGATTCAGTCAGCGGGGCGCGAAGGCTCAGCCGAAGATGTTGTTGGTGGCGTTCTGGTTGGTGCGCACGTCGGACTTGACGTGGTCCAGGAAGGCCGAGCCGTTGCCGTTCAGGTTGGTGACGGACTGCATCTGCGCGATCTCCTGCACGGCGGTGATGCTCTTGTCGACCGACAGCTTGACGGGGCTGTAGACGGCGGCGAAGGGCAGGTACGACATGCCGCCGCGCACGGCGTGCATGCGCTTGCTGTCGAGGGTGGCGGCGGAGGACAGGTCCTTGATGGTCAGCGTGGTCATGATGGTCTCCAGTAGAGGAAGGTGTTGCCTTGGGTTTGGGGTTCGAGCATCGGGTTGGTGTCGCGCTCGGGAGGGACAATCGCAGGGACTGTGCCAGCGCCATCGGCATTCGCGCCGCCCACGCGCAAGTGCCTGAAAACAAGGGGGATTTGCACCCGATGTCGGCTCGCGCGCACGGCCTGCGCCGCGCTGGCGAAGGTCCCATATGACGGGCCGCGGCCAACACTGGCGGCGCCGGTGTTGGCGCCGCTGCGACAGTGCCGCATTCATCAGGCCATGGCGCATGCAAAGCGCGCCGGGGTGCGGTCGCATGCCGGCCTCGCATGGTTTGCGCATGCCTTGGGTGCGCACTAGTATCCAGCGAGGAGAGGGCATATCCGCACGGTGGGACAGGCCCTGCCAGCAACCATGTCAGGGCATTCCGTGGCCAGTCTCAAAGACCTGATCCGCAAGTTCCAGAACGGTGGTCTCTCCGACGACGAGTTCGTCGCGTCGTTCGAAACGGCGCTGGCGCAAGACCCCACCACGCCGAGCCAGGCGGCCCGGGTGGTGATCGAGGAAAACACGCGCTTTCCGTTTCCGCCCGCGGTCTATGCCGAAGTGATGCGGCGCATCGAGCGCCGCGGCGCCACCCAATACGACGGCGCCACCGACGCCACGCGCCTGGCCGGCACCGAGACCGGCTCGATGTATGCGGCCTCGCCCGAACCCGGCACGCTGCCGCAGACGCCGGCCACCAAGGGCGTGGGCGATACGCTCAACGGCCGCTTCGTGCTGGAGGAATGCCTGGGCGTCGGCGGCATGGGCACGGTCTACAAGGCGCTCGACCTGCGCAAGCTGGAAGCCTCGGACCGCCGGCCCTATATCGCCATCAAGGTGCTTAACCTGCAATTCAGCGGCCATCCCAAGTCGCTGATGGCGCTGCAGCGCGAGGCGCGCAAGGCGCAGACGCTGGCGCACCGGAACATCGTCACGGTCTATGACTTCGACCGCGACGGGCCGGTGGTCTTCCTCACCATGGAGTACCTGTCGGGCTCGTCGCTCAACCATGTACTCAAGGCCCCGGGCTTTGCCGGCATGCCGATGGCGCGCGCCATGCCCATCATCCAGGGCATGGGCAATGCGCTGGCGTATGCGCACGAGCGCGGCTTCGTGCACTGCGACTTCAAGCCCGCCAATGTCTTCCTGACCGGCAACGGCGAGGTCAAGGTGATCGACTTCGGCATCGCGCGCGGCTTCCTGCCGCCGGCCGACGAGTCCGACCGCACCGTATTCGATCCCGGTTCGCTGGGCGGCATGACGCCGGCCTATGCCAGCCCCGAGATGTTCGAGCATCGCGAGCCCGACCCCCGCGACGATATCTACGCGCTGGCCTGCGTGACCTACGAACTGCTGAGCGGCAAGCATCCCTACCAGCGGCTGTCGGCCAACCAGGCGCGCGAAGCGGGGCTCAAGCCGGCGCCGCTGCAGCAGCTGGGCCGCACGCAATGGAAGACCCTGCGTGAAGCACTTTCGCTCGACCGCGAGACGCGCACGCCGACGGTCGCGCGCTTCCTGCAGGGCATGAGCGTGGCGTCGGCCGCCGTAAGCGGTCCGGCGCGCCGCTCCGGGCCGCTGGTGGCGGGTGGCGTGCTGACCGCGCTGGCAGGCGTGGCGGCACTCGGCTACTACGCCTGGCAGTCGCAACGGCAGGCCGAAGTCCCGGCCGCGGATGCCGGCACGACGGCGCCGCTCAGCGCTGCCGCGCCGGCGGCGGAGCCGCCCGCTGCGCCAGCACCTGCGCCGCCAGCGCCCGCGCCGGCCGCTGCGGCGGAGTTGTCGATGGCCGAGGTCGGCAAGTTGCTGGCCGCGGTGCCGTGCTCGCTGCTTGCCGGTGCGCGCCAGGACCAGACCCTGCACGTGCGCGGCTACCTGGCGGAAAGCGTGGGTGCGGCGCGCCTGCGCGAACAGCTCAGTGGCTTGCCCGGCGCCAAGGCGCTGCGCGAGGTAGTGGTCGACGCCCAGCCGCTGGCCGCCGACAAATGCGAAGTGGCCAGGATGATCGCGCCGTACTGGTCTGGCAACCGGCAGGGCGAAACGGCATCGTCGCTGCAGTTGCGCGGCAAGGGCACGCAACTGACCGAGGGCGCGCCGATGGTGCTCGACCTGCGCACGCCGGCGCAGGATTCCTATGTCTATGTCGATTACTTTGCCGCCGACGGCAAGGTGGCGCATATGGTGCCGAGCCAGCGCATACCGGCCCACCAGGCGCCGCCGGCGCATCACGCCACCATCGGCGACAGCGGCGACTGGGTCGTATCGGCACCGTTCGGCAACGAACTGGTGGTGCTGCTGACCACGCCGGCGCCGCTGTTCGCGGCGCGCCGTGCCGAGGTCGAGTCGCGGCAGGAGTATTTGCGGGCGCTGGAAAAGCCGCTGGCGCAGATGGCGCGCACGTATGGCCGCGACCGCATCAGCGCGGACCTGGTGCAGATTTCCACGCGCGCACGCTGACGGCGCTGGCCACGGTGCGCGGGCTTGCGCTTTACGCCGCAGCGGCTTGCTACTTCATGTCGCGTGCCACGCGAAAACCGTTCTGCGATTGCCGCACGCTCGGGCTGTATTTGAAGCGCGTCGACGACACCATGTAGCTGGCGCCTTCGCGCCACGAGCCGCCGCGAATGACACGCGCGCCGCAGGCGTTCTCGTTCCATGCGCGCCCGTCGGCGGGCGCGCCCTTGTACGAGCTGTGCCAGCAATCGGCCACCCATTCCCACACGCTGCCGTTGACGTCATGCAGGCCGTAGGGATTGGCCGCGAACGAACCCACCGGCGCCGGCGCATCCTGGCTCCACGGATCGCCGCAGTCCTTGCAGTTGGCATTGCCCTTGCGCATCTGGTCGCCCCACCAGTAAGTGGTGGCACTGCCGCCGCGCGCCGCGTATTCCCATTCCGCTTCGGTGGGCAGCCGGTAGGTCTTGCCGGTGGTCTTGCTGAGCCATGCCACGTACTGCTGCGCGTCGTCCCAGCTGACGTCGCGTACCGGTGCGTTCCTGGCGCTGTCGGCGACGGTGGGAATGCGCTGGCAGCCGCCGGCGTCGGCACAGGCGTTCCATTGCTCGACCGTGACTTCATAGCGGCCGATGGCAAAGGGCTGGGCGATCGAGACCTGATGCGGCGGCTTTTCGGCCGGGTCGCTGGTGCTGCTGCCCATGGTGAAGCTGCCCGCCGGCACCGTCACCAGCGCCGGGCAGGCCGGGCAATCGCGGATCTCAGCGGTGCGCAGCGTGGTACTGACCACCCCGTCGCCCGCCGCGCCGGCGCGCGGCGCCTGGGCCGCTGGCGCTGGTGCAGGCGCTGCAGGACGCGCGGCCGCGGGCGCAGGCGGCGCGGCCTTGGGCGGGGGCGCCGAAGCCGCAGCAGGCGGCGAGGATCGCGACGCTTGTCCGCCGGGCGCGGCGCCGGCGCGTGGCGCGCTCGCCTGCGCCTTGGGCGCGGGGGCGCTGCCCGCCAGGCGCTCGAGCCGTGCCCTGGCCAGTCCCGCGAATCGCCCGTTGGGGTACTGCTTCAGGTAGGCCTCGTAGTCGGCGGCGTAGTTGCTGTTCTTGATCGATTCCCAGAAGCTCAGCTCATACTGCTCGTCGGTGTTCTTCGGCATGATGCCGGAGAGCAGTGTCCGGTCTTGCGCCGCCGAATCTTGCGCCGCCGAATCTTGAGCCGATTCGCCAGCCGCGGGCATTGCCGTGGCGAGCAGCGCGGCCGTGGCGGTTATCGGGATCATCGCAGCCACGCGTACCACTGGTAGGTTGCGCCACATCTTCACACCTCGCTGGAGCGCCGCGATTCCATTGCATGCCGTACCCGCCGGCATGCGCTGGGCACATTGGGGTGTGGCAGGACGTCGACCGGCTTGCTTCAAGATAGCACAGCGGGTGTGGATGCGGCGGAGCATTGCGAGGTCGCCGCCGCAAACCGGGGTCGCCTTTTCCGCGCTTGCGTTCTAACCTGAATGACGAATCGCCGAGCGCTGACCAACAAGCAACAACAAGGGGCTTTCGGGACAACGTGATCGGGTTTCGGGAATAGATCTCGGGGAGGCGACGCGTATGTCCAGACGATTCCTGCTCCGCCTGCTGGCGGCCGCCACGCTGGCCGCTGCGCCTGCGCTGTCGTTGCCGACGGCGGCGCCGCCCAATGCCGAGGTCTATATCATCTGGCCGCACGACGGCGCTGTCATCGGTGGCGGCAAGTTCTGGGTGCGCATGGGCCTGCGCAATATGGGCGTCTGCCCGAAGGGCGTCGAATCGCCGCGCTGCGGACACCATCACCTGCTGATCGACACCGAGCTGCCACCGCTCGACAAGGAAATCCCTTCGGACAAGAATCACCTGCACTTCGGCGCGGGCGAGACCGATGCGCGCGTCGAACTGCCGCCCGGCAAGCACACGCTGCAATTGCTGATGGGCGACGCGAAGCATGTTCCGTTCGAGCCTCCGATCTATTCGAAGAAGATCACGATCACGGTGAAATAGCGACGCAGCGTGCGCCGCGCACGCTGGCAGATGCCGATCAACAGACAGGGAGAGCGCCATGTCCCGACTACTTGCCGCGGCTGTCTTCGCCGTCAGCCTGTTGCTGTCATCGTGGGTGCAGGGCGGCCCCACGGCCGCGCCGCCCAATGCCTACCTGTATATCGGCTGGCCCAATGACGGGCAGACCCTGCCCGCCGGAAAGCCGTTCAAGGTGTGGTTCGGGCTGCGCAACATGGGGGTGGCGCCCAAGGACGTGAAGTTTCCCAATACCGGGCACCATCACCTGCTGATCGACGTAGAGTTGCCGCCGATGGACAAGGAGATTCCCAACGACCGCAATCACCTGCATTTCGGCGCGGGCGAGACCGAAACCATGATCGAGCTGGCGCCGGGCAAGCACACGCTGCAGCTGCTGATGGGCGATGACAAGCACATACCGACCAACCCGCCGGTGTATTCGAAGCGGATCACGATCTACGTGAAGTAGCCTGCTGCAGGCAGCCTGGTGACCTGGCGCGGGACCGGGTCAGATTGTTGGCCCGATCCCAACAGGCATCCTCCCATCTGTTGGCGCACTCCCGCCACCACGCCGCGCGGCAATCGTGCCGCAGTCCTTCCCGGCCACGCGCCGGAAACGAAAAACCCCTGTGTTTACAGGCACTTCGGCCCTCTGCCCCGGCATCGCGGGCGCGCTGGCACAGTCCCTGCGTTTGTCCCTCCCGAGCGCGACACCAACCCGATGCTCGAACCCCGAAACCCCAGGCAACACCCTTCCTCTACCGGAGACCATCATGACCAAGCTGACCCTCACCGACCTGACCACCGTCGAAACCCTGGACCGCAAGGGCATGCACGCCGTGCGCGGCGGCCGCGCGCTGCCGTTCGTGGCCGTGTTCCAGCCGCTGAACCTGTCGTTCGACAAGAGCATCACCGCCGTGCAGGAGATCGCGCAGATGCAGTCGGTCACCAACCTGAACGGCAACGGCTCGGCCTTCCTCGACCATGTCCGTTCGCATGTGGATACCAACCAGAACGCCAGCAACAATATCTATCGTTGAGAGGATGGTTGAGATGGCGCAGCGCCGCGGGGGCGACCCCGCGGCGCTTTTGCCGACCCCGTGCCGATCGGGGTTGGAGCGCGCGCCCGCGCGCACCACAATACAGACAGACGCGGCGGCCCCGCTGGACCGGCGAACCGGCATAGCCCTGCCGAACGCCGCCGTCGCACGCAGGAACACATCGTGCCCGAATTCCCCATCGCTCCGTCCGTGCCTGCGGTGATCCGCGCGCCGCGCCGTGTGGCCTGGCTTGCCGCGCTGGCGGCCGGCCTGGCGTTGCTGGCGGGTTGCGCCGATTTCCGCCCGCCGGTGTACCAGCGTCCCGAAACGCCCGCCAAGGCCGAATGGTCGCGCCAGGACTCGATCACGGTATCGCCGTCCGAAGCGGTGCAGCCCAACTGGTGGCTGGGCTTCAAGGACCCGTACCTGAACCAGCTGATCGAACGCGCGCTTGGCGGCAACTACGACATCAAGGTGCTGGCGGCGCGCATCCGCGTGGCCAACGCGCAGATCGGCGAGGCCCGCGCCGGCGGGCTGCCGGTGATCGACATCGGCGCGGGCGCGAGCTTCGAAAAAAGCACCGGGCAGAAGTCCACATGGACCTATAGCGCCGGCGCCCAGCTGAACTGGGACATCGATATCTGGGGCAAGGTCGAGAAGGGCGTGCAGGCGCAGACGGCCGAGTTCCGCGCCACCGAGGCCGACTGGCGCGCCGGCTACCTGACGCTGGTGGCCAATGTCTCGACCACGTACTTCCAGATCCTGCAGTTCGACGAGCAGATCGAGCAGCAGTCGCGCACCGTGGCCAGGAACCAGCAGATCCTGTCGACCTACCAGGCCATGTACCAGAACGGGCTGGTGCCGAAGATCCGCGTGATGCAGCAGCAGGCGGAAATCAATCGCCTGAACAAGGACCTGCTCGAGCTGCGCCGTTCGCGCGATGTGGCGGAGAACGCGCTGGCGACGCTGGTGGGCGTGCCCGCCGGCAATCTCAAGGTGCCGGCCGGGCGCCTGCAGGATCGCGTGCAGCCGCCGGCGGTGCCGGCGGGATTGCCGTCGCAGCTGCTGGCGCGGCGCCCGGACGTGGTGGCGGCGGAGTACCGCGTGCTGGCCGCCTACAACATCGTCGGCCAGGCGCGCCTGGCGCAGCTGCCCAGCATCAGCCTGACCGCGCGCGGCGGCACCGCCAGTTTCGCGCTGAGCGACCTGCTCAAGTCCTTCACCTTCGGCTTCATGCCGAGCATCAACCTGCCGATGCTGGACCCGAACGTGCGTGCGCGGGTCAAGACCACCGAGGCGCAGGTGGGCGTGGCGGAAAACGAATATGGCCGCACCGTGATGACCGCGTTCGAGGAAGTCGAAACCGCGCTGGTCAACGTCGACGCCCACAAGAAACAGCGCATCGAGCTGCAGCAGCAGGTGGAACAGCTGCGCGTGGTATCCGCGCAGATCGAGGCGCAGCTGAAGGAAGGCGTGGTCTCGCAGCTCGAAGTGTTCGAGACCGAGCGCTCGCTGCTGGCCGCGCAGCTGCAGTTGTTGGCGGTCCACCAACAAATCCTGGGCGACACCATCACGCTCTACAAGGCGCTCGGCGGCGGCTGGCCCGAGGCCGATGTGCGCAACACCGCCCTGAATCCACCGCAGTAAGTGGTGCCGGCGATGCCGTGCCGGTGCAAAGGTGATGCCGGCGCAAGCAACGCGTTGCGCAACGCCTGTGCGCACGCCGGCCGCTGGCTTCAAGCCGATGCCGCTGCCACCCCAACCACGCCTGCCGTGGCCGATTGACTAGCCTAGGCCGTCGCCTACTATGTTCTTAGTCGCTTCATCCCCCCTGGCCCGCCACCGCGGCAGCCGCGCTGTTGGCTCGCTGGAAACATGGCTCCTGACGAAGCACTGATCATGGAAATGCCGGTGAAAATGGCCCAGGGATCCGCACGGGAACTCGCTCAGCATGCGGCGCAGGACGTGGCGCCGGACGCGGTGCCGAACGCCGCGCAAGACGCGGCGCAGGAATTCGATATCTTCCTGACGCCGGTGGCGCGCCCCGAGCTTGGCGTAATCCGCATCGAGGAAGCGCTGTTCGCGGTCGGCCGCAGGGAGCTGCCGTTCGCGACTTACCCGGAAGCGCTGGCCGCAACGCTGTCGCGGCGCCATGCGCGCATTTTTGCCGAGCATGGCGCAGTCTATGTGGCGGACCTCGGCAGCAAGAACGGCACGCGCGTCAACGGCACGGCCGTGGCGCGCCAGCCGGCGCAGCTGAGCGATGGCGATGAAGTCGCGTTCGGGCCGATGCTGTCGTTCCGGGTGCGGCTGTCGCCGCGCGCGCTGCGGCCCGAGCCGCCGCGGGTGGCGCTGACGCTGGTGCCGGAACGCCATGACGTCGGGCTGCAGCCGCTGCACGTGGAGCAGTTCCCCTACCTGATCAGCAAGGGCGACGATGCCTTCGCGCGTTTTCGCGACAGCTATCCGCACCAGGTCAACTACCTGTCGCGGCGCCATGCCCATATCTACCTGAAGGGCGGCATCCCCTTCGTCGAGGACCTTGGCAGCACCAATGGCACCTTCGTCAACGGCAAGCGCCTGGCCGACCACGGCGTGCCGCTGGATGATGGCGACCTGATCGCGTTCGGCGGCAACCACTTTGTCTACCAGGCCCAGGTGCGGTCCGACGGCGCCGGCGACGCCACGGCGACGCGTTCGCTGCTGCAGCTTCCAGACCCGCCGGCCGCGCCTGACACGCCCGGCACGCCCGGCACGCCCGCATCGCATGCCGCGGTGGCTGCCGCAGTTGCCCCGCCGCCCGCCCGCGACGACGGCGACCGCACCACCTTTGTCGGCGCGCCCGATTCCTTCCTCGATATCTTCTGCGTCGACTATGCCGCCCATCAGGAAGACGAGGTCAACAGCGAAGCCGAGGCCCAGGCCGCGGCAGCCACCGCCGCCGCCGACGGCGCGCGCGGGCACCGCGCGCGCGGCCGTGCCGCGCTGCTGCTGGCGGAAGGGGCGCGGCTGTTCGGACTGGGCCAGCCCGCGCGCGTGCGGCGCGCGGCGCGCTGGGGCGGGGCCCTGCTGCTGCTCGCGCTGGTGGCGGGCGCCGCGGTCTACTGGCGTGGCGCGCCGGAGCGCGCGGTGCAGTCGCGCTTCGCCGCGGGCGACCACGCGGGAGCGGCGCAGGCGGCCGACAGCTACCTGGCGCGGCATCCCGACGATGTCGAAGTCCAGGCCGTCGGCACCGAAGCCTTGCTGCGCGCCTACGTGCCCGACTTTGCCGCCAGGCTGAAGGCCGGCGACATGGCCGGCGCCGATGCCGTGCTGGCGCGCCTGCGCCAGCTCAGCACGCACAACGCGGAAGCACGGCCGCTGGTGGCCGAGCTCGACTGGGTCGGCAAGCTCGAGCGCTTCACCGCGCCGCGCGCCGTCGATGCGCCGATCCGGCTCTACACCGACGAGACGCCGATGCGCCAGCTGCTGGCGTACTGGAACCAGGACACCGCCGCGCACCAGCGCGCGCTCGGGCGCATCGCGGCCGACGTGCCGGCGTTCCGCGACCTGTATGCCGATGCGCTCAGCGATGTGCGCCGGCTGCAGAACGATGCCTCGGTGTATCTGGCGGCGATCGACCGGCTCAATGCCACCATCGCTGCCGAACTGGGCCGCGACCGCCCGGAGGCCTTGCAGCCGGTGCTTGCCGAATACCGCGAGAAGTATCCGCGCCTGGCCGGCCTGGACCGGCTGCAGTCGGACCTGGATCGCTACACCGGCCTGCTGCAGGCATTGCGCGCGCGCCGGCCGGGGCAACTGGTGGCGCTGCTGGCCGACAGCCGTTTCGCCACGCCGCCGTTCCAGGCGCAGCTGGCCACGCTGGGCGCGCGCCTGCCGCCGGCCGAGGTGGCGCGCGCGTATGCGACCGCGGCCCGGGCGTGGCAGCGCGGCGACAGCACCGCTGCGCTGGCGGCGCTCGGGCAGATCCGTGGCGGGCCGTGGGCCGACGACCTGGCGCGCGACCTGGCGCACAAGCAGAAGGTGGCGGCGCAGTATGCCGCGTTGCAGTCCGCGCGCGGCAGCCGTGGCTACGAGGACCGCCTGCTCGATTTCTACGCCATGCTCGAGGCGGAGGAGGACGGCTATTTCGCCAAGGCGGTCGAGGCCGATGTCAACGGCGTGCGCGACAGCGCCCTGCGCCGCGCGCGCGAGCTGATGGCGAGCGCGCTCGCGGCGTGGAAGCAGTATCGCGCCAACGGCGTGATCGGCGGCGAGCAGCGGCTCGAGCCCGGCATCTCGCCGAAGTTCCGCGCGCAGGCGCGCTTGCTGTCGCAGGCGCAGGACGACGCGCGCCAGGGCATGCGCATCTTCACGCAACTGCGTGCGGGCGAGAGCGCCGACCTGGCGCAACTGGCCAAGGTCGAGCAGGAGATCCGCGCCGAGGCCGAGCAGCAGCGGCACGCGCTGCGCGAGCTAAGCACGGTGCTCGACCCCGCCGTGCTCAAGGCCAAGCTGGCGCTGATCGGCGGTGAAGACAGCGGCAAGGCGCCGGAGTCCGTCGCGGCTGCGTCTGCGGCTGCAGCCACGGTCCCGCCACAGGGGAAGCCATGAAGGACGATGCCCGCCACGCCGGCCTCAAGCCGCTGTCCGAGGCGCTCGAAGACCACGGCGCCGAAGGCATCGGCCTGCTCAGCGCGGAGCCGTCGCGGCTGGGCCTGCTGACCATCGTCACCACCTTCGCACTGGTGTTGTGCGGGCTGGTCTGGTCCTTCGTCGGCCACGCCGATGTCATTGTCACCGCGCAGGGTACGCTGGCGCCCGAATCCGAGGTGCGGCGCTTCTATGCCCCGGTGGACGGCGAGCTGGCCGACCTTTACGTGGCGGAAGGGCAGCCCGTGTCCAAGGACGATGTGCTGGCGCGCCTGAATGCGCGTGGCGCGATCGAAGCCGCCGCCAACGCGCTGGAGGCGCAGCTCAAGCTGGAAGACTCCGAGCGCGAGTGGAAGCAGTTCCCCGACAAGAAGGCGCTGATGGAACGCCGCGCGGCGGCGCTCAAGCAGCAGATCGACGTGGCCACGCGCCAGCACGAGACCCGCATCGCCGAAGGCACCACGCGGCTGGCCGAGCAGCAGCGCGCGCAACTGCAGGAAGCGCGCAGCAACCTGGACAATGCGCGCCGCGCGCGCGAGTTCGCGCGCCAGGAGCAGGACCGCTATGCGCGCCTGCTGGCGCTGCCCGGCGGGGGCGGGGTTTCGCAATCGCAGGTCGATGCCAAGCGTGCCGCGGCGCAGGATGCGGACAACAACCTGCGCGTGGCGCAGTCGCGGCTGGGCGAACTGGAGGCGCGCCTGGGCCGCGAGCTGACCCAGGCCAGCTCCGAGCTGGAAAGCAGCGGCCAGGACCTCGCTGGGTTGCGCGTGCAATATGACGCGGCGCTGCGCGAGATCGCCAATACCGAGGACAAGCTGCGCCTGCAGGTGCAGACCGCCCGGCTGGTGGCAGACGCCGCCGCGCGCATCCGCTTCGAGAACATCGACAAGGACAATTTCCTTCTGATCCTGGCGCCGGTGTCCGGCGTGATCACCGACGTCACCTCGACCCAGCGCGGCGACAAGGTGCAGGCCAATACGCCGCTGGGCGGCATCGCGCCCAAGGATGCGCGCCCGGTGGTGAAGATCGTGATTGCCGAGCGCGACCGCGCCTTCCTGCGCGAAGGGCTGCCGGTCAAGCTCAAGTTCAATGCCTTCCCGTACCAGCGCTACGGGATCATCGACGGCACGCTGGAATTCATCTCGCCCGCGACCAAGCCCGGCGGGCCGGACAAGCAGCCGGTCTACGAGGGCCGCGTGCGCCTGGCGCGCGACTATTACACCGTGGCCGACAACAAGTATCCGCTGCGCTATGGCATGACCGCGACGGCGGAGATCGTGGTGCGCGAACGGCGCCTGATCGACCTCGGGCTCGATCCCTTCCGCGAGGTGGCGGGCTAGCGCCGCGGTGGCACACTGGAACAGCATCTGGCCAGCCCTGGCGCGCCGCCGCGCCGGGCCGCCAAAGGAGTCGAAAAAATGACTGGCATCGTGCGTATCGACGACGAGGTGCTTGGGGTCGAGGAGTTCGTGCGCCTGCTCAAGCTGACCGGGCAGTTCGAAGGGCTGGTCGAGCAGGTCGTGCGCGACAAGCTGACCGTGCACGCCGCCAGGCGCCAGGGGCTGGTGGTCACGCCGGAAGAGATCCAGGAACGCGCCGACCAGTTCCGCCGCGTGCAGGGCCTGCACCGCGCCGCCGACATGAACCACTACCTGGATGCGCTCAACGTCAGCCTGGACGAGTTCGAGGCCTTCATCACCGACAGCCTCTATCAGGAGCGGATGATGGCGCAGGTGTGCAGCGATGCGGCGGTGCAGGAATACTTTGCGCTGAACTCGCCGCGCTTCGACAGCATCGAGGTCAGCCATATCGTGGTCGACAGCGAAGGGAAGGCGAGGGAACTGATCTCGTACCTGCAGGACGATCCCGACGCCTTTGCCGAGATGGCGCGCGAGCATTCCATCGCCGACACGCGCGAGCGCGGCGGCGAGATCGGCAAGGTGCTGCGCGGCTCGCTCAAGACCGAGATCGAGGCCAAGGTCTTCAATGCCGAGCCGGGCGACCTGCTGGGGCCGTTCCCGGCCGCCGACCGTTCGTTCTTCGAGGTCTTCCTGGTGCGGGCCAAGCACCCGGCGACGCTCGACAGCGAGGTGGCGGTCGAAGTGCGGCGCCTGCTGCGCGAGGACTGGCTGATGGCCAGGGCGCAGGAACATGTCATCGAAGCCCGCTAGCGAGGCCGGTCCGGCCGACGCCGCCACCGCCGCGCCGCAGCCGCCGGAAGCGGGCCCGGCGCTGGCCGCTTTCCTGGCGACGGTCGAGATCCTGTCGGTGCTGACGCCGGATGAACTGGCGCGCCTGGCCGACGCCGCGCAGGTGCTGAGCTTCGGCTTTGGCGACACCGTCTGCAATGCCGGCGAAGCCGCGCCGGGCCTGTTTATCGTCAGGTCCGGCTCGGTGCGCGTGTTCAACGAGGAGCACGGCAAGGAAATCAGCATGGGGGTGCGCAAGACCGGCGAGGTCTTTGCCGATCTCGCGCTGCTGCGCGAATACCGGCACGAGTCGTCGGTGCGCGCCTCGGGCAAGACCGAGTTGCTGATGATCCCGCGCAGCGTGAGCGAGCCCGTGGTGGCGGGCAATCCCGCGGCGCTGGCCTTCATCACCAGCTATGTCGCGATCAGTTCGGCCGGCGGCTTTGTGGCGCGGCTGTTCGACCTGCGCGGCAAGCTCGACAAGCAGGAACTGGAAGACGCGGTGCGCAGCGTCGGCGTGAAGCGCGTCGCGGCCGGCCGGGAAATCCTGAAGCAGGACGGACGCGACGACCGGCGCCTGTACGTGGTGCGCCAGGGCACGGTGCGCATCGTGCGCAGCGAAGACGGCAGCGAGTTTCCGCTGGCGACGCTGGGCCAGGGCGATATCTTCGGCGAGCGCGCCTGCGTGATGCGGCAGGAGCAGCTGGCGTCGGCCATGGCCGAGACCGACGTGCGCCTGCTGGTGATTCCCGAGAAAACCGTGCAGCTGATCCTGGAGCGCAATCCGCGCCTGCGCGAGGTGCTGGAGGAGCGCATCCGGGTGCTGGACCGCGAGCTGCATCGGCAGAAGAAGCTGGCCGAGCGGCGCAAGCGTCCGGTACTGCTCGACCTGGCCTCCCGGCCCGAGCTGGGCGAAAAGCTGATCCGCCGCTTCGCGCTGGTGGAGCAGGCCGAGGAAATGGATTGCGGCGCGGCCTGCCTGGCGATGATCTGCCGGCACTACGGCATCCCGATGACGCTGGGCAAGCTGCGCGAGCTGGCCAACGTCACCACGCAGGGCGCCACGCTCGACAGCCTGGCGCGCGCCGGCGAATCGCTGGGCTTCACCACGCGCGGGGTGCAATGCACGCGTGATTCGCTGATGGGATTCGAGCTGCCGTTCATCGTCCATTGGGAGGGCTACCACTACGTGGTGGTGTACGGGATCTCGTCGCGCTGGGTGTGGGTGGCGGATCCCGCCATCGGCTTCCGCAAGATGAGTGCCGAGGAATTCGAGCGCGGCTGGAGCGGCACCTGCCTGCTGTTCACGCCGGGCGAGAGCATGACGCAGCTGTCGGTGCAGCGCTCGCCGTGGCTGCGCTTCATCGGCTACCTGGCGCCGTACAAGAAGATCCTGGCGCACCTGTTCCTGGCGACCTTCGTGATCCAGATGCTGGGGGTGGTGCCGCCGCTGATCATCCAGAACATTCTCGATGGCGTGGTGGTGCACCAGAACGTCGGGCTGCTGCACCTGCTGATCGCGGGGCTGATCATCTCGAGCGTGTTCTCGCAGCTAATGTCGACCATCCGCGCCTACCTGGCCAACTTCATGGTGCGCAACATGGATTTCGCCATGATGTCGCATTTCTTCAGGCACACGCTGTCGCTGCCGCTGTCGTTCTTCGCCAAGCGCAAGACCGGCGACATCTTCGCGCGCTTCCAGGAGAACCAGACCATCCGCGCCTTCCTGACCGAATCGACGGTGACCACGGCGCTGAACCTGCTGATGGTGTTTATCTACTTCACCATCATGTTTCTCTACAACGTCAAGCTGACGCTGCTGCTGATCGCCTTCGTGATCCCGATCGCCGCGCTGACGGTGGTGGTGACGCCGCGGGTCAAGGGCTATGCGCGCGACGTGTTCGCGACCTCGACCGATGCCAAGGCCTACCTGATGGAAACGCTGGGCGGCGCCGAGACCGTCAAGGGCATGGGCATCGAGCGCCCGGTGCGGCTGCGCTGGGAGCGCAAGTACACCAAGGCGCTGGAATCGCAATACAAGGCGCAGCAGTTCCATATCCTGGTGGGGCTGGCGAGCCAACTGCTCAATGCCGCCACCACCATCGCGGTGCTGTGGGTGGGCGCGACGCTGGTGCTGGAGCGCGAGCTGACCATCGGCCAGCTGATGGCCTTCAACGCCTTCATGGGCAGCGTGCTGGCACCGCTGATGGGGCTGGTGGCGCTGTGGGGCCAGCTCAACGACGCCGGCGTGGCGATGGAGCGGCTTGGCGACGTGCTCGATCTGGAGCCGGAGCAGAAGCCGCAGGACGTGCTGTCGCGCGTGATGCTGCCCGACCTGCAGGGCGAGATCGTGATGAAGGACCTGTACTTCCGCTACGGCGGCGAAGACACGCCCTATGTGCTGGAGAACATCAGCTTCGCCATCCGGCCCGGCGAGATGGTGGCGATCGTCGGCCGCAGCGGCTCGGGCAAGACCACGCTGGCCAAGCTGCTGGTGGGCTTCTACAAGCCCACCGAGGGTTCGATGACGGTCGACGGCTACGACCTCAACGTGATCGATGCGGCGTTCTACCGCGCCCAGGTCGGTTATGTGATGCAGTCCAACCTGCTGTTCTCCGGCACCATCGCCGAGAACATCGCCTGCGGCGACGACAGCCCGGACCGGCGCCGCATCGAGGAAGTGGCGCGCATGGCCGACGCGCATGCCTTTATCAGCAAGCTGCCGCTGGGCTACGAGCAGGTCGTCGGCGAACGCGGCATCGGACTGTCGGGCGGGCAGATCCAGCGGCTGTGCATTGCGCGCGCGCTGTACCACGACCCGCGCCTGCTGGTGTTCGACGAAGCCACCTCGGCGCTGGATACGCAGTCCGAGAGCAACATCCTGGCCAATATGCAGGAAATCCTGCGCGGGCGCACGGCGGTGATCATCGCGCACCGGCTCAGCACCATCATGCAGGCCGACAAGATCCTGGTGCTGTACGAAGGCGCCATCGTCGAGCAGGGCCGGCACGAGGAGCTGCTGGAGCGCAAGGGCATGTATTTCCAACTGGTGCAGAAGCAACTGAGTGCCGCATGAAGCTATACAACCAGGGTGCCACCCCCGTCTCGGTGACTTCGCCGGTGTCGTTCGCCGGGCTGATCGAGAAGATCGAGATCCTGCGCTCGACGCTGCGCTGGGCGTCGAAGCTTGACCGGCCCGAGATCGAGAAGCTGCTCAAGCAGGCCACCACGCTGCGCGACGAGGTGATGGGGCTGTCGCACAAGGAGCGCTTCGTGCAGGCGGCATCGTCTGCCGACGCCGCGGCAGGATCCACGGCCACAGATGCGCCGCCGCAGCCTGAGGTCGAGCGCCTGCCGCGCGAGCGCCGCCAGGCGCTGATGGAGCGCAGCTTTATCTTCGAGGGGACCTTCGGCGACAATCCCCGGCTGCTCGAGGCGCTGGAAATCGCCGAGAAGGCCGCGCCGACCGACCTGCCGGTGCTGATCGACGGCGAAAGCGGCACCGGCAAGGAGCTGATGGCCAAGGTGATCCACGCCAACGGTGCGCGCACCGACAAGCCCTTCATCTCGGTCAACTGCGGTGCCATTCCGGACAGCCTGCTCGAATCCGAGCTGTTCGGCCACAAGAAGGGCGCCTTCACCGGCGCCAGCAACGACCGGCGCGGCAAGTTCGAGAGCGCGCATACCGGCACCATCTTCCTGGACGAGATCGGCGAACTGCCGCTGACCGGGCAGGTCAAGCTGCTGCGCGTGCTGGAGGCGCACGAGATCCAGCGCGTCGGCTCGGACGAGATCATCTCGGTCGATGCGCGCATCGTCGCCGCGACCAACAAGGACCTGCGCCGCATGAGCCAGGCCGGCACCTTCCGCGAGGACCTGTTCTATCGCCTGAGCGTGATCCACGTCAGCCTGCCGGCGCTGCGCGAACGGCGCGACGAGATCCCGCTGCTGGTGTCGTACTTCAGCGACGAGGCTGCCGGCATGCTGCGGCGCGCGCCGGTGCGGCTGACGCCGCGGCTGCGCGACTTCCTGCTGCACTACGACTACCCCGGCAATATCCGCGAGCTGCGCAACCTGCTGTACCGGCTGAGCTGCCTGGCCGGCGATACCGCCGACCTGCCGCACCTGCCGCAGGACATCCGCCCGAAGCCTGCCGCGCTGGCGGTGGTCGGCGCCAGCGCACCCGGCGCTGACATCGCCATGGCCACCTCGCTCAGCGAAGCCAAGCGCGCGGCCAGCGACGAGGCCGAGCGCGCCTTTCTCGAGCGCGGATTGCAGGAGGTGGGCGGCACCGTCGCCGAACTGGCGCGGCGCTTCGACATGAACCGCTCGCACCTGCAGATGCTGCTGAAGAAGCACGGCATCCACTCGAAGGATTTCCGCGCCAGCCGGCAGGCCGAAGCCGGCAAGGGCTAGGGCGCGGCGGGTTTCTGGCGTCAGGCGTCAGGTGTCGAGCTCGGGGTTGACCAGGGTGCGGTCCGATCCGCAAGGATCGGCCGCGCGCAGCACCACCACCGAGATGTTGTCGCGCCCGCCCGCGTCGAGCGCCTTCTGCACCAGCGTCAGCGCGGCCTGCGCCACGTCCTGCTGCGCCAGCACCGCGGCGATCGCATCATCGTCGACTTCGTTGCTCAGGCCGTCGCTGCACAACAGGTAGACGTCGCCGTCGGCCACGTCGGTCAGCAGCTGTTCCGGCGCCAGCGTCGGCGCCGCGCCGACGGCGCGGGTGATGGTGTTCTGGGCGGGATGGTGGCGCGCCTGCTCCGGCGTGATCAGCCCGCGCGCGAGCAGGCGCTCGACCTGGTTGTGGTCGCGCGTGAGGCGCGCCAGCTGGCCGCCGCGCAGCCGGTACAGGCGGCTGTCGCCGGCCCACAGGCAGGCACAGCGGCTGTCGCCGGCCAGCAGCACCACCACCGTGCTGCCGATGCAGCGCACGCCCAGGCGCGCGGCTTCGTCGACCAGCGCCAGGTTCACGCCCTGCAAGGCCGCGCGCGTGGCGTCGATGCGGTCTTCCAGCCGCGCCTGCGGCGGCAGGGCTGTCAGCGCCCGCACCACCGCCTGGCTGGCGAAATCCCCCACGGCATGGCCCCCCATGCCGTCGGCCACGGCCCACAGTTCCTGCCCGGGCAGGTCCAGGCAGGCGTCCTCATTGCGCTCGCGCACGCGCCCGACGTCGGTGCACGCCGCCGAGGTCCACCGGAAATGCGAGTCGAAACCCAAGCTGGTCTCCGCTGCGATCCGCAACGCTCCACGCCGGCGCCGGAGGGCACCCGACGGCGGGATCAGACCAGCCGGCCGTCGTTCCTGGCACCCTGGTCGCCCCGCACATTGATATTGGCGTTCGGCGCGTTGTTGCGGATATCGATGTTCTGGAACTGGTTGTTTATCTGATCAGCATAGAAGCTGTAGTTGATCTCGTAAAAGTTGATCACCGTGCCGAGCGGCGCCGGCGACGACGGCACGAACGGCCGGATCCAGCCGAATACCCATTGCCCACCCGCGCCGCGTACGCGCGCCATGGCGGCGGGAGCCAGTTCGCGGCAGCCGGCAAGGTCATTGATCGAGAGGGTGGCCATATGCGGTCTCCGGTGGAAGGCGCCGATGCGCCGGGGGCGGTACGAGCTATCGAGCAAGCGGCGTGCCACCGACGGCCAGCGGGCCGGCTCGGGCCGGAATCCGGGGCCTGACGCGGGTTCCTGGCAGGGCGGGGGCCAGCCGCCGCTTGCCGCCGGCGCCGCCGAGTTGGATGCGCGCCGACACCCCGGCATGCCGGTGTCGGCCAATACCCACCACCCCGGCGGCGCCGGGCCGCGGGCGTGCGGATTTTGATATACTCCCGCCCGTCTCCAGGATCACCGCGCCCGCGGCTTCCGGTCCTGGCAGTCCTGTCCCTCGCCGTAGTTCAATGGATAGAACGAGCGCCTCCTAAGCGCTAGATACAGGTTCGATTCCTGTCGGCGGGACCACCGATTCTATTGGCAACCGTCTGCCAAAAATCCCTCCTCCCCTCCGCCGTTGCAAATCCGCCCTGTCGGACAAAATCCGATACCGACCCGGGGGCCGACTGCAGATACTCTCTCCGTCAGTTTTGGAGCAGCCATGTCGGACGTTCACGTTTTACGGATCGAGGGACTTCAGTGGGTGGTGGAACGCGCGTGCGGCAGCGAGGGCCGTCTGCTTTTCCCCAGCCGGGAGGCGGCCATCGCGGCCGGCACGGCGAAGGCCGAGGAAGATCGCGTCGACCTGATCGTCCACACGCGCGATGGCCGCGTCGGCAGGCGCATCTCCTTTGGCAAGGACAAGGATCGGATCCACCCATAATGCCCTTGTCAGCGCGAATGATTCGCGTTGCCCGGTGAATTACCGATTTGTAGGACGGAGCCTGATACACAGGGCTTTGCATCTGGCCTATCACCTAACCATATCGCTCAGATGGGAGATGGCCATGCAACCGGGAGTCGAGCCCCTGCGCAGCATCGAGGAGGATCTCCAGGATCTGGACGAAACTGATCAGGCGATCGAGCGCCTGTCCAACCGAATCGATGCCCAGCAGCTGCGGGTCGCGCAGCTGAAGCGCGAGCGCGTCAACGCCGACACGGCGGAATCGATGCTGGCAAACATGCGCGCGAGCCTCAAGCAGCTCGTCATGCATCGCGCGCTGGTGGTGCATGCTATGGCCCGGCGCGGTGCCGGGCGTACCCGCGTGGCCCGGTTTCACAACTAGCCGACCTGGAGTCGGCCAAGCGGCGCTCGGCAAGTGCGCGGCAATGCGGGGAATCCGGCGTCCCGGAACTGACCGGTGTTGGATTTTCCCGCCCTGTCAATGTGCGCTGGTCTTGGAAAACAGCTGGATCACCGCCACCCCGGCAATGATCAGCCCGATGCCGACACAGGCCGCCAGGTCCGGCACCTGCCGGTACAACACCACTGCGATCAGCGATACCAGCACGATGCCCGCGCCGCTCCAGATCGCATAGGCGATGCCGACCGGGACGGTGCGCATCACCAGCATCAGCAGATAGAAGGCGGCGACGTAGCCGGTGACCACCAGCACGCTGGGCAGCAGCCGGGTAAAGCCCTGCGAGGCTTTCAGGCTGCTGGTGGCGATGACCTCGGCGACGATGGCGAGGGCGAGAAGCACGTATCCGTTCATGGCATGCAGAAGAGGCTGGCCGGCAATGGGCCTGAGCCGGCATCTTAGCGTCCCGCGCATGTTGCGCCAAAGCCGCGTCCCTCCCTCGCGGTGGTTGTGCGAAGCGGCAACGCACGGTTGAATGTGCCGCACAAGACCGCAGCAGGCAGGCGCAGGCCGGCCCGCGGCAAGACGGTCGTTCCAGGCAGTCGCGGCAGTCTCGCCTGACCAGGCCGGCACATTCCTGACGATGCCGGCGGCGGGCATGGGGTATAGGGGAGCGGTATGCAACACACTGGCATCGACGGCGCACCCGTCCCGGCGTCCTTGGCATCCTCGGCGTCCGGGGACACGGCCATGGCGCCGGACGGCAATCCTTGGCACGACACCATCGCGGCGGCGGACCAGGCGCTGGAAGAGGCCGCGCGCATCCAGCGCGGCGTGCAGCAGAACCTGAAGCAGCTGCAGGACCTGCGCGCGCTGCGCGAGGAGCTGCGCAAGGCCCATGCGGAGACCGACCGCTACCGCGGCATGCACGCCAGGGTGGTGGTGAGCATGCGGCAGCTGGAAGAAGAAAATACCGGCGCCATGAGCCAGCTGCATGCCGAGAACGAGATGCTGCGGGTGCGGCACCGGGTCTACCGGCTGCTGGCCGAGCACTACGCGCGCGTGGCGCTGCGGCTGGATCCGGAAACCTTTGCCGGCAATCGCGACCGCGTGCTGCAGCACATCCTGTTCCAGCGGCGCAAGGGCGTGCCGCCGGAGGACATCGGCCTGTCCGACCTGGCTTTCCTGCTGCTGTAGCCCCGCGCCGGATCTGCCGTCAGCCTGCCCGGCGGCGCAGCACGTGGTAGGCGAGCATGCCGCCCACCACGCCCCAGAAGGCCGAGCCGATGCCGGCCAGGGTCATGCCCGAGGCCGTGATCATGAAGGTCAGCAGGGCGGCTTCGCGCTCGGCCGGGACCTGCATGGCGACGGTCAGGCCGTTGGCGATCGAGCCCAGCAGCGCGAACGCGGTCACGCCCACCACCAGCGCCTGCGGGAAGGCCGCGAACAGCGCCGCGATGCTGGCGGCCAGCGTGCCCGCGACCAGGTAGCCGACGCCGCAGACCACCGCCGCGGTATAGCGCCGATGTCGGTCGGGATCGGCCTGCGGGCCGGTGCAGATCGCCGCGGTGATGGCGGCCAGGTTGATGCCGTGCGAGCCGAACGGCGCGAGCGCGGCCGAGGCCAGTCCGGTGACGGTGATCAGGCGCGAGGCCGGCACGTGGTAGCCATCGGCCTGCAGCACGGCCAGCCCCGGGATGTTCTGCGACGCCAGCGCGACGATGAACAGCGGAATGGCGAGGCTGATGAAGGCCGGCATCGAGAACGCCGGCGTGGTCCACACCGGCACCGCCAGTTCCAGCCGCACGCCCGAGAAATCGAGCTGCCCGAGCACGCCCGCCACCGCCACGCCGGCCAGCAGCACCCCGGGCACCGCATAGGCCGGCCACAGCCGCCGCCCCAGCAGGAAGGCGGCGAACATCGCCAGCAGCAGCACGGTCTGGTGCTGCGCCTGCACGAACACGTCGACGCTGATGCGAAACAGGATGCCGGCCAGCAGCGCCGAGGCGATGCTGGCGGGCAGGGCACGCATCAGCTTGTCGAACCAGCCGGTCATGCCGGCCGCGGTCATCAGCAATGCCGCCATCAGGAAGGCGCCGATCGCCTCGGCATAGGGCACGCCGGGCAGGCTGGCGATCAGCAGCGCCGCGCCGGGGGTGGACCACGCCACCACGATGGGCACGCGCAACGCCAGCGACAGGCCGATGGTGGTGATCCCCATGCCGATCGACAGCGCCCAGATCCATGACGAGATCTGCGCGTCGGTCAGGTGGGCCGCGTGTCCCGCCTGGATCATCAGCACCAGCGAACTGGTGTAGCCGGTGAGCGTGGCGACCAGCCCGGCGACAAGCGCGGACACGGACAGGTCGGAAAATTTGAGGGAGGCGGTGGTCATGGCGAGGTGGTCATGGCGACGTGCAGCAGGCACTTGGGTACGGCCGCCATCTTCGCATGAGTGCCTTGGCCGTACCAATTTGACCGGGTTCGGCGGGACTGCGGCGCGGCGACCGCCGTTGACGGGGCTTTCCCTTACGGACTTGTCCGACTGGAGCGGGGCGTGGGCGGTTGTTATGCTGGATTCGTGCCTTGCGAGCAGGGCACCGAGGAGAGACTCTTGGGCCCGCACTGCGCGGGCCCTTCTTTTTGCCCGGCCGGCTTACGCTGCCGGTCGTCTACAATGCGGGCTGCCGCCGGGCGCGCCCGCGCCGCCGGCCCGTCCCTTCTTCCCTCGCTGTCTCGTCTTCCTTCCATGGCCCTGTTTTCCATCACCGACGCCCAGCTTGCCTTCGGGCACGTGGCCCTGCTCGATCACACCGACTTTTCGCTGGAGGCCGGCGAGCGCGTGGGGCTGATCGGGCGCAACGGTTCGGGCAAGTCCTCGCTGCTGAAGATCGTGGCGGGGCTGTCGGCGCCGGATGACGGGCTGATCGCCCGCCAGAGCGGCGTGACCAGCGCCTACGTGCCGCAGGAGCCGCAGTTCGCGCCCGGCATCACCGTGTTCGACGCGGTGTCGCAGGGCATGGGCGACGCGCACGACCTGCTGGTGCGCTATGAGGCCGCCGCCGACCGCGTTGCCGAGCACCATGACGACGAAGCGGCGCTGGCCGAACTGCACCGGCTGCAGTCCGAGCTCGATGCCGCCGGCGCCTGGCAGCTGCGCACCCGCGTGGAAACCACGCTGGCGCGGCTGGGGCTGGATTCGCACACGCGCGTCGATGCGCTCTCGGGCGGCCTGCAGAAGCGCGTGGCGCTGGCGCAGGCGCTGGTGGCCGAGCCCGACATCCTGCTGCTGGACGAGCCCACCAACCACCTCGACGTGGAAGCGATCCGCTGGCTGGAAGACCTGCTGCTGCAGTTTCGCGGCAGCGTGCTGCTGATCACCCACGACCGCGCCTTCCTCGACCGGGTCGCCACGCGCATCGTCGAACTGGACCGCGGGCGGCTGGTGTCCTTTCCCGGCAACTTCGCCGCCTACCAGGCGCGCAAGGCCGAGATGCTGGCCGCCGAGCAGGTCGAGCAGGCCAAGTTCGACAAGCTGCTGGCACAGGAAGAAGTGTGGATCCGCAAGGGCGTGGAAGCGCGCCGCACCCGCAGCGTGTCGCGCATCCAGCGGCTGGTGGCGATGCGCAACGAGCGCGCCGCGCGCCGCGAGGTGCAGGGCAACGTCAAGCTCGAGGTCTCGCAGGCGGACCGCTCCGGCAAGATCGTGGCCGAGCTGACCGACGTGAGCAAGGCGTACGGCGACAAGGTGGTGGTGCGCGATTTCACCGCCACCATCATGCGCGGCGACAAGGTCGGCCTGATCGGCCCCAACGGCGCCGGCAAGACCACGCTGCTGCGCCTGATCCTGGGCGAACTGGCGCCGGACAGCGGCACCGTGCGCAACGGCAGCAACCTGCAGGTGGCGTACTTCGACCAGATGCGCACCGCGCTGGACCTGGAGAAGTCCCTGGCCGACACCATCAGCCCGGGCAGCGACTGGGTCGAGGTCAACGGCCAGCGCAAGCACGTGATGAGCTACCTGGGCGATTTCCTGTTTGCGCCCGAGCGCGCGCGCTCGCCGGTCAAGTCGCTGTCGGGGGGCGAGCGCAACCGGCTGCTGCTGGCGCGGCTGTTTGCGCGGCCGGCCAATGTGCTGGTGCTGGACGAACCCACCAACGATCTCGACATCGACACGCTGGAACTGCTGGAGGAGCTGCTGCAGGACTACGGCGGCACCGTGTTCCTGGTATCGCACGACCGCGCCTTCCTCGACAACGTGGTGACCTCGACGCTGGCCGCCGAAGGCGATGGGGTCTGGCGCGAGTCGGTGGGCGGTTATTCCGACTGGGTCGAGCAATCAGCGCGCAGCGCGGCGCTGCAGGCGGCACGCAAGCCGGCAGAGCAGAAGGCGGCCGAGCCGGCCAGGGGCAAGGATTCGCGCGAGGCGCGCGGGGCCAATCGCACGGTCAAGCTGTCGTACAAGGAGCAGCGGGAGCTGGATGGGCTGCCCGAGCGCATCGCTGCGCTGGAGACCGAGCAGAAAACGATTTCGGCGCAGCTCGCGGACGGCTCGCTCTATGTCAGCGATGCGGCCAAGGCCGCGCAGCTCGGCACGCGGCATGACGAGATCGAGATGGAACTGCTGGAAGCGCTGGAGCGCTGGGAAGTGCTGGAGGCGAAGTCGAAGGGCGAAGGCGCCTGAGGCCCGAGGGTCCGGCAAGCGCCGGACCTCACCCACACCAGGCCAGCACCATATTGGTCAGGTCGACCATGAACCCCGGCCGCAGGTAACCCACGAACCCGAGCGCCAGCACCCCGGCCAGCACCGCCAGCCCGGCTGCCTTAGCCATGCGCGCCTGGGCCGTGCTCATCACGCCGCCGCCGGCTGCGCCCGCACTACCGCCTGCTCGCGGATCGGCAGGTTGACCAGCGCCGCCAGCACGCCCAGCGCGATCGCGATCATCCACACCGTGTTGTAGCCCCCGGTGCGGTCGTAGAGATAACCACCCAGCCACGCGCCCAGGAAACTGCCGATCTGGTGTGAAAAGAACACCACCCCCGACAGCATCGACAGGTATTTCACCCCGAACACCTGCGCGATGATGCCGTTGGTCAGCGGCACGGTCGACAGCCACAGGAAACCCATCACCGCCGCGAACACCCAGGTGCTGGCGACTGTCAGCGGCAGCAGCAGGTAGGCGGCGATCACCACCGAGCGCGCCAGGTAGATAGCCGCCAGCAGGTAGCGCTTGGGCAGGCGCTGGCCCATCGCGCCGGCGGTATAGGTGCCGAAGACATTGAACAGGCCGATCAGCGCCAGCGCCACCACGGCCACCTTGGGATCGGTCAGCCCCTGGTCCTTCAGGTACGGTGCCAGGTGCACGCCGATAAAGACCACTTGGAAGCCGCACACGAAGTAGCCCAGCGTCAGCAGCTGGAAGTTGCGGTTGCCGAAGGCTTCGTGGATGGCCTGGCCGATGGTCTGGTGGTGGCCGCCAGTGTGCGCGGCCTCGCGCGGCTCGCGCAGGGTCAGCGCCAGCGGCAGCATCACGCACGCCATCAGCGCCATCACGTACAGCGCGTTCTGCCAGCCCAGGCCGGAGATCAGCCCCTGTTCCACCGGGATCATCAGAAACTGGCCGAACGAGCCCGCCGCGGCGGCAATGCCCATGGCCCAGACCCGTTTTTCCGGACTGGCCACGCGGCCGATCACGCCATAGACGATGCTGTAGGTGGTGCCGGACTGGGCGATGCCGATCATCACGCCGGCGCCGGTGGCGAAGGCGGTGCCGCTGGTCGCCAGCGCCATCACCACCAGCCCGGCGACGTACAGCGCCACGCCCACCAGCATGATGCGCAGCGCGCCGAACTTGTCGGCCAGGGCCCCGGCGAAGGGCTGGCTGGCGCCCCACATCAGGTTCTGCAGCGCCAGCGCAAAGGCAAAGGTCTCGCGGTTCCAGCCGTGGGCCTGGGTGATCGGCAGGTTGAACAGGCCGAAGCCGTGCCGGATGCCCATCGAAAGCGTGACCAGCAGGCCACCGCACACAAGCACGGTGGTCAGGGAGAGTTGTCGGTTCTGCATGTCTTGGCTCGGTGTGCGGCGGCCGCGCCGGGTGAAGCGGCGCCGACAGGATTGTCTGTGCTTGTTGTTTTACCGCGCCGGAACGGCAATCAGGCTTGCCGGGGCCGGGTGGTGGGGAGTTTACTCTGCCTCGGGAAAACGCGTACGGCGCAGCCCGCAGACGCGGCGCTCCGGCAAAAACTGCCGGCGGCGCCCGGCAAGCCGGAGCCGGTGCGGGCGTTGGCTTTTTTCTGCGGGATTGGCGTCGCGCGCTTCCATTACAATGCAGTGCCCGGTGCCCTGGCGCGTGCACAGTTGTGCGCCTCGCGGCAGCCGGGACCATCACTTTCGTAGCGACTCCATGGCGAGCAAAACCAGTCAGTACAGCGAATCCTCCATCCGGGTCCTGAAAGGCCTGGAGCCGGTCAAGCAGCGCCCGGGCATGTACACCCGGACCGACAACCCCCTGCATATCGTGCAGGAGGTGATCGACAATGCCTCGGACGAGGCCCTCGGCGGCCACGGCTCCGAGATCCTGGTGACCCTGCATCGCGACGGCAGCCTCAGCGTGGAAGACGACGGCCGCGGCATCCCGGTGGGCATTCACCCGGAAGAGGGCGTGCCGGTGGTCGAGATCGTCTTTACCCGGCTGCACGCCGGCGGCAAGTTCGACAAGGGCAAGGGCGGCGCCTATGCCTTTTCCGGCGGCCTGCACGGCGTCGGCGTGTCGGTGACCAATGCCCTGTCGACGCAGCTGGACGTGACCGTTTGGCGCGACGGCATGTGCTCGACGCTGACCTTCTCGGGCGGCGACGTAACGGTGCCGCTGGCCTCGCGCAAGCTCGAACGCGGCGAGAAGAAGAACGGCACGCGCGTGCAGGTGTGGCCCGACGCCAAGTATTTCGATTCGGCCGCGATCCCGCTGGCCGAGCTGCAGCGCCTGCTGCGCAGCAAGGCCGTGCTGCTGCCGGGCGTCAAGGTCACGCTGGTGACCGAGAAGACCGGCGAGCGCCAGACCTGGCAGTACGACCAGGGCCTGAAGGGCTACCTGGTGGAGGCGCTGGCGCAGGGCAGCGGCGCCGAGCTGGTGATCCCGATGTTCGAGGGCGAGCACTTTGCCGACCCCGACGCCAATCCCGGCGAGGAAGGCTTTGCCGACGGCGAGGGCGCGTCGTGGGTGGTGGCCTGGACCGAGGACGGCGCGCCGGTGCGCGAGTCCTACGTCAACCTGATTCCCACGCCGGCCGGCGGCACGCATGAGTCCGGCCTGCGCGAAGGGCTGTTCCAGGCGGTCAAGAGCTTTATCGAGATGCATGCGCTGCAGCCCAAGGGCGTCAAGCTGATGAGCGAGGACGTGTTCGCGCGCGCTTCGTTCGTGCTGTCGGCCAAGGTGCTGGACCCGCAGTTCCAGGGCCAGATCAAGGAGCGCCTGAACAGCCGCGACGCGGTGCGGCTGGTGTCCACCTTCAGCCGCCCGGCGCTGGAGCTGTGGCTGAACCACCATGTCGAGTACGGCAAGAAGCTGGCCGAGCTGGTGATCCGCCAGGCCCAGGCGCGCACGCGCGCGGCGCAGAAGGTCGAGAAGAAGAAGGGCTCCGGCGTGGCCGTGCTGCCCGGCAAGCTGACCGACTGCGAGTCCACCGACGTGACCCGCAACGAACTGTTCCTGGTCGAGGGCGACTCCGCCGGCGGCTCGGCCAAGATGGGCCGCGACAAGGAATTCCAGGCCATCCTGCCGCTGCGCGGCAAGGTGCTCAACACCTGGGAGACCGAGCGCGACCGCCTGTTTGCCAACAACGAGGTGCACGACATCGCCGTGGCGATCGGCGTGGACCCGCACGGCGCCAATGACGAGCCCGACCTGTCCAACCTGCGCTACGGCAAGATCTGCATACTGTCCGATGCCGACGTCGACGGCGCGCATATCCAGGTGCTGCTGCTGACGCTGTTCTTCCGGCATTTCCCCAAGCTGATCGAGACCGGCAACGTCTATGTGGCGCGCCCGCCGCTGTTCCGCGTCGATGCCCCGGCGCGCGGCAAGAAGCCGGCGCAGAAGCTGTACGCGCTGGACGAAGGCGAGCTCGAGGCGATCCAGGACAAGCTGCTCAAGGACGGCGTCAAGGAAAACTCGTGGCAGATCTCGCGCTTCAAGGGCCTGGGCGAGATGAGCGCCGAGCAGCTGTGGGAAACCACCATGAACCCCGACACGCGGCGCCTGCTGCCCGTGATGCTGGGCGAATACGACCTGCCGCAAACCGTCGAGATGATGAACATGCTGATGGGCAAGGGCGAGGCCGCCCAGCGCCGCAGCTGGCTGGAAGAGAAGGGCAACGAGGTCGAGGCCGATATCTGATTGGGGAGCGCCGGCCGGCGATTGGGTAGATAATCGCCCAGTTCGCTTGCACGTCGTCCCCGCGGAAGCGGGGACCCAGCGACTTTGAAGACGCTGGATTCCCGCCTACGCGGAATGACAGTAGATTTTGGCAAGGTGCTCACCAGAAGGAACACACGATGACGATGAGACCCTCCGGCAAACTCAGGCGCAACCTGGCAGCCACGCTGCTGGCGCTGGCCGGGCTTGCCTGCGTGCCGGCGGCGCACGCCGAGCTGTGGGGCTTTATCGACGCCGACGGCGTGGCGCACTTTGCCGACCAGAAGCTCGACGCGCGCTACAAGCTGTTCATGAAGGACGGCGGCAGGCTCGACACCGGGCGCCTGGCGGCGAAGCAGGCGCAGGCGGCGCGCGGCGACATCGACTTCGAGCAGCACAAGCTGTACCGCTACGTCCTCAACCATCCCAACATCAAGACCGTCGAGCCGCTGATCCACCAGATCGCCGGCAAGCAGGATGTCGATCCCGCGCTGGTCAAGGCGGTGATGGCGGTGGAGTCGGGCTTCAACCCGGCGGCGGTGTCGCCCAAGGGCGCGATCGGCCTGATGCAGGTGATTCCCGACACCGGCGCGCGCTTTGGCGTCAGCGCCGATGCGCGCCGCACCATCGAGCAGAAGCTGGCCGACCCGCGCACCAATATCACCGCCGGGGTGCGCTACCTGAGCTGGCTGATGCAGCAGTTCCCCGGCAACCTCGAGCTGGTGCTGGCGGCGTACAACGCCGGCGAGGGCGCGGTGCAGCGCTACAACAACCGTATCCCGCCCTATCCCGAGACCCGGCAGTATGTCAGCACCGTGCTGCAGTTCTACAGGCTGTACCAGCCGCAGCAGGGCGTGGTGCTAAAGCGTGCCAGCGCCGGTGGCGACGACGGCCCGCGCGTGAAGATGGTGATCGGCGCGCGCCGGCCCATGCCCTGAGCGGCACCCAAGAATCACAAGCAACCGGTGCGCCGGCCGTCGAGGTCGAACGCGTGGCGCGCCGAATCCTTGCCTATCCATGGAACAACAAGACATCACGTTTCAACCTGAAGAGCCGGCCGATTCGCTGACGCTGGCCCGCTACGCCGAGCGCGCCTACCTGGACTACGCCGTCAGCGTGGTCAAGGGGCGCGCGCTGCCCGAGGTGGCCGACGGCCAGAAGCCGGTGCAGCGGCGCATCCTGTTCGCGATGCACGAGATGGGGCTGCGCGCCGACGCCAAGCCGGTCAAGTCCGCGCGCGTGGTCGGCGACGTGCTGGGCAAGTTCCACCCGCACGGCGACCAGTCCGCCTATGACGCGCTAGTGCGGCTGGCGCAGGACTTCTCGCTGCGCTATCCGCTGATCGACGGCCAGGGCAACTTCGGCTCGCGCGACGGCGACGGCGCCGCGGCGATGCGCTACACCGAAGCGCGCCTGACGCCGATCTCGCGGCTGCTGCTCGACGAGATCGACGAAGGCACGGTCGACTTCATCCCCAACTACGACGGCTCGATGCAGGAGCCCAGGCTGCTGCCGGCGCGGCTGCCGTTCGTGCTGCTCAACGGTGCCTCGGGCATCGCGGTGGGCATGGCGACCGAGATCCCGCCGCACAACCTGCGCGAGGTCGCCGCCGCGACCGTGGCGATGATCCGCAACCCGAACATCGCGCTGGCCGAGTTGCTGGCGCTGATGCCCGGGCCGGACTATCCCGGCGGCGGCCAGATCATCTCGCCCGCGTCGGATATCGCGCAGATCTACGAGAACGGCCGCGGCAGCCTGAAGGTGCGCGCGCGCTGGACCATCGAGGAAATGGCGCGCGGCCAGTGGCAGCTGGTGGTGACCGAGCTGCCGCCGAATACCTCGGCGCAGAAGGTGCTGGAAGAGATCGAGGAAATCACCAATCCCAAGATCAAGACCGGCAAGAAGGCGCTGACGCCGGACCAGCAGCAGCTCAAGGCCACCGTGCTGGCGGTGCTCGACGCGGTGCGCGATGAATCCGGCAAGGACGCGCCGGTGCGGCTGGTGTTCGAGCCCAAGAGCAAGAACATCGACCAGCAGGAGTTCATCCAGACGCTGCTGGCGCATACCAGCCTGGAATCCGGCGCGCCGATCAACCTGGTGATGATCGGCACCGACGGCCGTCCGCGCCAGAAGGGCCTGCGCGAGATCCTGGGCGAGTGGATCGCGTTCCGCTTCGACACCGTCACGCGCCGCACGCGCCATCGCCTGGGCAAGGTCGAGGACCGCATCCACATCCTCGAAGGCCGGATGCTGGTGCTGCTCAATATCGACGAGGTGATCCGCATCATCCGCGAGAGCGACGAGCCCAAGCCCGCGCTGATCGAGGCCTTCGGCCTGAGCGACCGCCAGGCCGAGGACATCCTGGAAATCCGGCTGCGCCAGCTGGCGCGCCTGGAAGCGATCCGCATCGAGAAGGAGCTGAAGGAGCTGCGCGAGGAGCAGGCCGACCTGGACGTGCTGCTCAAGTCCGAGACCATGATGCGCCGTCGCATCATCAAGGAGATCGAGACCGACGCCAAGCAATACAGCCCGGAAGACAAGGACCCCCGCCGTACGCTGATCCAGGAACAGCGCCGCGCCGCGGCCGAGGTGCGCGTGATCGACGAGCCGGTGACGGTGGTGATGTCGCAGAAGGGCTGGGTGCGCACGCGCCAGGGCCATGGCCACGATCCGCAGCAGTTCACCTTCAAGGCGGGCGATGCGCTCTACAACACCTTCGACTGCCGCACCGTCGACGTGCTGCTGGTGTTCGGCACCAATGGCCGCGTCTATTCCGTGCCGGTCTCCAGCCTGCCGGGCGGGCGCGGCGACGGGGTGCCCATCACCACGCTGATCGAGCTGCAATCCGGCAGCCAGGTGGCGCACACCTTTGCCGGCAGCGCCAGCCAGCGCGTGCTGATTGCCACGGCCAACGGCAACGGCTTCCAGACCACGGTGGGCGACATGACCGGCCGGCAGAAGGGCGGCAAGTCGTTCCTGACGCTGGACGACGGCGATGCCCCGCTGCCTCCTGCACCGATCGGCGACGAGGCCACCCATGCGGCGTGCCTGTCCGGCAACGGCCGCCTGCTGCTGGTGGCGCTGGATGAAGTGAAGGTGCTGTCCGCCGGCGGGCGCGGTGTGATCCTGATGGAGCTGGAAGCCAAGGAGAAGCTGCTGCAGGCGGTGGCCGTGGGCGCGCCCGGGCTGGTGCTGTCGGGCGCGGGCCGCGGCGGCAAACCGTCGTCGCAGAAGCTGGCCGGGCAGTCGCTGCTGCCGTACGTGGGCAAGCGCGCGCGCAAGGGCAAGCCGATCGAGGCGAAGCTGAAGGAGCCGAGGATCGAGCCGGTGCGGGTGGAGGCGCCGGGCGGCGGCAACTGAGTTTCGCCGAGCCAGTGTTTGCTCCCCTCTCCCATTTATGGGAGAGGGGCGGGGGAGAGGGCCGGCTTGTCCACGAAGTGACGCGCTTTCATGCTTGCCGAAGTCCTGCCCTCTCCCCCGGCCCCTCTCCCGCAAGCGGGAGAGGGGAGCAAACAAGCGGGTCAATCCACCCCCACGAACCCTCCCGTCTGATGCGCCCACAGCCGCGCATACAGCCCCCCATGCGCCAGCAGTTCCGCATGCGTGCCGCTTTCCACGATATGCCCGCGGTCCAGCACCACCAGCCGGTCCATCCGCGCGATGGTCGAGAGCCGGTGCGCGATCGCGATCACGGTCTTGCCCTGCATCAGCGTTTCCAGGCTTTCCTGGATCGCGGCTTCCACTTCGGAGTCGAGCGCGGACGTGGCTTCGTCCATGATCAGGATCGGCGCGTTCTTGAGCAGCACCCGCGCGATCGCGATGCGCTGGCGCTGGCCGCCTGACAGCTTCACGCCGCGCTCGCCGACCTGGGCCTCCAGCCCGGTATTGCCGTGGGCATCGACCAGATGGGGAATGAACCCGTCGGCGCGGGCGCGGTGCAGCGCGGCGGCCAGTTCGGCATCGGTGCTCGAGGGCTTGCCGTAGAGTAGGTTCTCGCGGATCGAGCGGTGCAGCAGCGAAGTGTCCTGCGTGACCATGCCGATCTGCGCGCGCAGGCTCTCCTGCGTGACCGTGGCGATGTCCTGGCCGTCGATCAGGATGCGCCCGCGCTCGACGTCGTAGAGCCGCAGCAGCAGGTTGACCAGCGTCGACTTGCCCGCGCCCGACGGGCCCACGAGCCCGATCTTCTCGCCCGGCCGCACCGTCAGGTTGACGCCCTCGATCACGCCCGAGCCCTTGCCGTAGTGGAACCCCACCTGCTCGAAGCGGACTTCGCCGCGCGTGACGCGCAGCGGCTGCGCGTTGGCGCGGTCGGTGACCTGGCGCGGCACCGCGATGGTCTTCATGCCGTCCTGCACCTGCCCGACATTCTCGAAGATGCCGTTGACCACCCACATGATCCAGCCCGACATATTGTTGATGCGGATCACCAGCCCGGTGGTCAGCGCGATCGCGCCGGTGGTGACGTGGCCGGTGCTCCACAGCCATACCGCCAGCCCGGTGGTGCCGGCGATCAGCGCGCCGTTCATCGCGGTGATGGTGACGTCCATGCCGCTGACCATGCGCCCGGCCTGCCGCGTCTTCTCGGTCTGCTCGGCCATGGCGTCGCGCGCGTAGTCTTCTTCCTGCCGGGTATGCGCGAACAGCTTGAGCGTGGTGATATTGGTGTAGCCGTCGACGATGCGCCCCATCAGCCGCGATCGCGATTCGGTGGCGATCACCGAGCGCTGCTTGACGCGCGGCACGAAGTACAGCAGCGCGGCCACGTAGCAGGCGATCCACAGCAGCAGCGGGATCATCAGGCGCCAGTCGGCCTGCGCGAACAGCACCAGCGAACTGACCGCATAGATCGCCACGTGCCACAGCGCGTCCACCGCCTGCACCGCGGAGTCGCGCAGCGAGAAGCCGGTCTGCATGATGCGCTGGGCGATGCGCCCGGCAAAGTCGTTCTGGAAGAACGACAGGCTCTGCTTGAGCACGTAGCGGTGGTTCTGCCAGCGGATCAGGTTGGACAGGCTGGGGCTGATCACCTGGTGCACCAGCACGTCATGCAGGCCGAAGAAGATGGGACGCAGCAGCACCGCCACCACCGCCATCCACACCAGCTCGTTCCGGTGCCGGCTGAAGAACTCGGCGCCGGGCGTGGTCTGCGCCATGTCGACCAGCCGGCCGAGGAAGCTGAACAGCGCCACCTCGATCAGCGCGCCGACCAGGCCCACCAGCAACAGCAGCACGAACACGCCCCAGACCTCGCGCAGGTACCAGGTGTAGAAGCGCAGCACCTGGCCCGGCGGCTCGCGGTCCGGCATATGGCGGAAGGGGTCGATCAGTCTTTCCAGGCGACGCAACATGGCAGGGTTCCCGTTGTGTGCCACGGCACGCCTGCTCGTCCTGGTGGGATGCCGGGCGCTTGCGGCGGATCAGACGCAACATGATACGCGCCTTGCGCAATGGAAAAGCCCCGCCGGGGGCGGGGCCTTGTCTGATACGCGCTGCGAAAACCGCCGCGGCGTCGGCCGCGCCGGCCGCGTCAGGGGTGATGGATCACCATATGCGTGAACGGCGGCACGTAGGCCTGCAGCGTCACGAACAGGCCCACCAGGATCGCCAGCACGATCGAGTGGAAGAACACGTAGCGCAGGATGTCGCCCTCGTGGCCATACCACTTGGTCGCGGTCGACGCGACCACGATCGACTGCGCGTCGATCATCTTGCCCATCACGCCGCCCGAGCTGTTGGCCGAAGCCATCAGCACCGGCGACAGGCCCAGCTGTTCGGCGGTGGTCTTCTGCAGGCCGCCGAACAGCACGTTCGAGGCGGTGTCCGAGCCGGTCAGCGCCACCCCCAGCCAGCCCAGCATGGTGCCGAACAGCGGGTAGAACACGCCGGTGTGCGCAAAGGCCAGGCCCAGCGTCGCATCGAGGCCCGAGTAGCGGGTCAGGTAGCCGACCCCGAACATGGCGCAGATGGTCAGCAGCGAGTAGCGCACCAGCTTGATGGTTTCCCAGTACTCGCGGAACAGCCGCGGCACCGAGTAGCCCATCAGCAGGCCGCCGGCGATGGCCGAGACGAAGATGCCGGTGCCGGCCATCGACAGCACGTTGAAGTTGAACACGGCGCCTTCGATGACTTCCTTCGGTACCACCGGCGGCACCTTGACGATGGCCTTGTCGAGGCCCGGCACCGGGAATTTCCAGGCCCACAGGCTGTCCATCAGCTTCTTGAATTCGGGGATGCCCCAGACGAACACGAACACCGTCAGGATCACCCACGGCATCCAGGCCTTGGCCACCGAGATCCCGGCCGAGGCGGCGCTGGCGCGGGCGTCGGCTTCCAGTGCTTCGGGGTGGTCGACCTTGGAGTCGTCGTGGCGGCCGAGGATCTTGGTCGAGGTCCAGATTTCCTTCGGATGCCAGACCTTCAGGAACAGCGTCAGCGAACCCATCGACACCAGCGCGGCGATCACGTCCACCAGCCACGGGCCGTGGAAATTCGACACCAGGTATTGCGGCACGGCGAAGCTCACGCCCGCCACCAGGATCGCCGGCCAGATCGCCAGCATGCCGCGGAAGCCGGCGAAGGCCCAGATCAGCCAGAACGGCACGATCACCGAGAAGAACGGCAGCTGGCGCCCGATCATCGCCGACAGGTCGAGCAGGTCCAGTCCGGTCACCGAGGCCAGCCCGATGATGGGCGCGCCCAGCGCGCCGTATGCCACCGGCGCGGTGTTGGCGATCAGCGCCAGGCCCGAAGCCGCCAGCGGAGAGAAACCCAGCCCGATCAGGATCGCGCCGGTCACCGCCACCGGCGTGCCGAAGCCGGCCGCGCCCTCGAAGAAGGCGCCGAAGCTGAACGCCACCAGCAGCAGCTGCAGGCGGCGGTCTTCGGTGATGCCGGAGATCGAGTTCTGCAAGACCTTGAAGGATCCGTTCAGCGTGGTGAGCCGGTGCAGGAAGATGATGTTCAGCACGATCCAGCCGATCGGGAACAGCCCGGACACGATGCCCAGCCCCGCCGCCTTGCCCGCCATGGCCGCCGGCATGCCGAACACGGTCGAGGCCACCACGATGCCGATCACCAGCGCCAGGCCCGCCGCCAGGTGCGCCTGCATATGAAAGAACGCCAGCGCTGCCAGCAGCACGGCGACGGGAATGCCCGCGGCAATGGTCGACAGCGCCATATTGCCTAGCGGGTCATAGACTTGACTCCACACGATCGAAATCCTCCTCTGGTTTGGCTCGGGCGCCCGGGCGATCTGCGTGCCCTGGAACTCCCGCATGCGCTTTGCACCGGCGTGCGGTATCCGCCGCGCCGGCAAAGAACAAGGATTTTAAAAAGGGGCCCGCCGGCGCCCGCCGTACATCGCGTCATGATCGCGATGAGCCACATTCAGGGATCAGGGTTTGTCCGGAGAGCATGGCGGCGCACATGGGGCCCTTGCGGCACACCCGGCCAGAGTACTCTAAACGGCGCCCGCTGCAAAAGTATGCAAGCCAGCCGCGCGCCCGCATGACTGGCCCTGGCGACGATTCCGGCCGGCTGGCGCGGGCGCGGCCATGGCGCCATACTGGCGGGCAGCGCGCCGGCACACCGCGGGCGCCATTCCAATATCAGGCGAGGTTTCCCCATGACCGAATTTCTTCCGCCGTGGCCGTTGCTGACAGCTTTCGTGGTGGCCAGCCTGGCGCTGGCGATCACGCCGGGCCCGGCCGTGGTCTATATCGTCACGCGCACGCTGGCGCAGGGCCGGCAGGCCGGGCTGGCCTCGATCGGCGCGGTGGCGCTGGGCAACCTGGGCAATGCCATCGGCGCCTCGCTGGGGCTGGCGGTGCTGTTCTCGGTGTCGGCGCTGGCCTTTACGGTGGTCAAGTACGCCGGCGCGGCCTACCTGATCTGGCTGGGCGTGCGAGCCTTGCGCGGCGGCGGCGGGGCCGATGGCGGCGCCCCCGAGGTGTCGCCGCGCAGCCTGCGCCAGGTGGTGCGCGACGGCTTCGTGGTGGCGCTGCTCAACCCCAAGACCGCGATCTTCTTCGCCGCCTTCCTGCCGCAGTTCATGGACCCGGCGGGCTCGGCGCTGGCGCAGAGCCTGGCGCTGGGCGTGGCCTTCGTGCTGATCGCCGCGACCACGGATGCGTGCTACGTGATGGCCGCCGCCGCGGTGATGCCGGCGCTGCGCCGCGCCGGCCGCGCGCGCGCGCTGGGCCGCTACCTGACCGGCGCGGCCTTTATCGGGCTGGGGGTGTTTACCGCGGCATCGGGCTCGCGCGCGCCGAAGTAGAAGGGCGGGTGAAAAAACTGCCGCGGCTCAGCGCAGCGGCAGTTCGAGGATGCCGCCGGCGGCTGGGCGGGCGCGCATGGCGTTGAGCCAGCGCTCCAGCTCGGGGCGCGGCTGGTGCTGGCGCGGCAGTCCCATCCAGCGGTGCGCGGCACAGGCCAGCGAGATGTCGGCCATGGTGAAGCGGTCGCCGCCGATGAACTCGCGTCCGGCCAGCGCCTTGTCCAGCAGCGCGGCGAGCGGCTCGGTGCGCTCGCACGAGGCGTCGATGGCGGCCGGGTCGCGCTCGGCTTCGGGCTTGCGCACCAGGTTCAGGAACGCGGTCACCATCGCCGGGCTGAAGGCGGTCGTCTGCCAGTCCATCCAGCGGTCGGCCGAGGCGCGCGCCTTGACGTCCTCGGGCCACAGCGTGCCTTCGCCGTAGCGTGCGCACAGGTAGCGCACGATCGCATTGGACTCCCACAGCACGAAGGGCTCGCCGCCGACATCCGTGCCGCGGAAATCCTCGATCACCGGGATCTGGCGGTTAGGGTTCAGGCGCACGTAGGCCTCGGTGTCGAGGTCGCCCTTGGTCACGCCGATATCGACGCGCTCATGGTCCAGGTGCAGCTCGCGCGCGCACCAGACCACCTTCTGCACGTTGATGGAGGAAAGCCGGCCCCAGATACGCAACATGTCGTCTCCCAAGTCAGGTGCGCCCGCGTTTATCCGTCTATCCGTGGCATCAGGCCGCGCGCGGCTGCCGCGCCGCGGCAATGGCTTCGCGGAACAGCTCGCCGAGGATCGCCACGCCCTGTTCGATGCGCTCCGCCGGCACCGTGACGAAGGCCAGGCGCAGCGCGTTGCGCTTCGGGTTGTTGGCATAGAACGGCGCGCCCGGCACGTAGGCGACGTTGCGCCTGACCGCTTCCTCCAGGATCACCATGCTGTCCAGCCCCTCGGGCAGCTCCATCCAGATGAACATGCCGCCTTCGGGCGTATTCCAGCTGACACCCTCGGGCATGTGGCGCTCGAGCGCATCCAGCATGGTCTGGCACTGCTTGCCGTAGAGCTCGCGGATGGTCGGGATATGGGTGTCGAGCAGGCCGTCGCGCACGGTCTCGTAGGCCACGCGCTGCGTGAACGTGGGCGTGTGCAGGTCCGAGGCCTGCTTGGCCTGGCACAGCTTGAAATGCAGCTCGGGCGGGGCGATCACGTAGCCCAGGCGCATGCCGGGGGCCAGGATCTTGGAGAACGAGCCCATGTAGATCACGCCATCGGGGTTCATCGAAAGCAGGCTCGGCAGCTGGTCGCCGGTGTAGCTGAGCGCGCCGTACGGATCGTCCTCGACCAGCAGCACGCCCAGTTCCTGCGCGCGCGCCACCAGCGCCTGGCGGCGCTCCAGCGGCAGGCGGCGCCCGGTCGGGTTCTGGAAGTTGGGCAGGGCGTACAGGAAGCGCGCGCCGGCGGTCAGCTCGGGCGTCAGCGCCTCGGGCAGCAGGCCCTTGTCGTCGCTCGGGATCGAGACGAATTCCGGCTCGAACAGCGAGAACGCCTGGAGCGCGCCGAGGTAGCTGGGGGTTTCCACCATCACCTTGCTGCCGGGGTCGATCATCACCTTGGCGATCAGGTCCAGCGCCTGCTGCGAGCCGGTGGTGATCAGCACGCGCTCGACCGCCACGTCATGGCGCCGGGCGACGAACTCGCGCAGCGGCAGGTAGCCTTCGGTGGCGGCGTACTGCAGCGCCGCCTGCGGGTTGTCGGCGAAGACGCGGGCCGTCGCGGCTTCCATCGCCGCTACCGGGAACGACGCCGGCGACGGCAGGCCGCCGGCGAACGAAATGACTTCCGGACGCTCGGTGACCTTAAGGATTTCGCGGATGGCCGAGCTGGTGAGTTGCTGCGCCCGGCGGGAAATGGCCCATTTCATGATGTGTCTCTAGTCTGCGGTGATTCTTGGGAGAGCGGCACGGCAACGGCCGGCCGCTCAGTCAACGATAAAGCTTCAGCCCTGCACTTCGGCGATCAGTTCGATCTCGACGCACGCGCCCAGCGGCACCTGCGCCACGCCGAACGCGCTGCGCGCGTGCTTGCCCTTGTCGCCGAAGACCTCGGCCAGCAGCTCGGAGGCGCCGTTGGTGACCAGGTGCTGCTCGGTGAAGTCGGTGGTCGAATTGACCAGGCTCATCACCTTGACGATGCGGGTGACGCGGTTCAGGTCGCCGACATGCGCATGCAGCGTCGCCAGCAGGTCGATGGCGACGGCGCGGGCGGCGGCCTTGCCGGTTTCGGTGTCGATCTCCTGGCCCAGCTTGCCGGTCCAGACCTTGCCGTCCTTGCGCGCGATATGGCCGGACAGGAACACGGTGTTGCCGGTCTGCGCGGCCATCACGTAGGCGGCGGCGGGGGCGCTGACGGCCGGCAGTTCGATGCCGAGGCGGGCAAGGGTATCGTAGACCGAGGTTTGGGACATGTAGGCTCCAGTCAGTGAATGCGTCCGGGAAGGATCGGTGAGGGTTCCGGGGCAGGTGCGGATTGCTGCACGGCGGCGCGGCGGCCCAGGGCCACGACGGCAATCACCGCCACCGCGAAGGCGATGGTGGCAGCGTCGAGCGGCTCGGACAGGATCAGCGCGCCGCCCGCCAGCGTCAGGAACGGCTGCAGCAATTGTATCTGGCCGACGCGGGCCACGCCGCCTTTTGCCAGGCCGGCGTACCAGAAAAGGAAGCCCACGAACATCGAGAACACCGAAACATAGGCCATGCCGCCCCACGCCCGCGGCGACGCCGCGGCGATCGCCGGCAGGTCGCGCAGCGTCAGCCAGGCCACCACCGGCACCAGCACCGGCAGCGATACCACCAGCGCCCAGCTGATGGTTTCCAGCCCGCCCAGCTCGCGCGACAGCTTGCCGCCCTCGGCATAGCCCAGCGCGCCCAGCAGCACCGCGCCGAACAGGAACCAGTCGGCATGCTGCAGGCCGCCGGCCCCCTGCCACGCGGCAAAGCCGACCACCAGCGCGCTGCCGGCCACGGCCGACAGCCAGAACGCCGGCGACGGCCGCTCGCGCCCGAACCACGCGGCGAACACCGCGGTGGCCAGCGGCAGCAGCCCGATCACGATGGCGCCGTGGCTGGCCGGCACCTCGCGCATGGCCAGCGAGGAAAACAGCGGAAAGCCCGCCACCACGCCCAGCGCGGTCACGGCCAGCCGCGTCCATTGCCCGCCGCGCGGGCGCCGGCCCGCGCGCAGCGCGCCGCGCCAGGCCAGCAGCGCCAGCGCCAGCAGCGCGGCCAGCACGGCCCGCGCCAGCGCGACGAAGATCGGGTCCAGTTCGGCCACCGCCATGCGCGTGAACGGCAGGGTCTGGCTGAAGATCGCCACGCCGACCAGGCCCAGCAGCATGCCGCCGGAGGCCGGCACGGCAGCAGCCGGGGGTGTCGTCGATGACAAGGGTGTTGGCGGAGCGGGGCGGCTGGCGGGCATGGTTGGCCTCGGTGTTGTCAGGGTGTTGATCTCGCGGGTCAGGCTGCCGCGGGCACGCCGGGGCGGGCCCCGACCGCAATCCACAGCGCCGTCAGCGCCAGCGCCGCGCCCATGGCGCGGTTGAACCAGCGCACGCGCTGGCCGTGCTGCAGCCACTGCCGCAGCGACGCGCCCACCGCGCCATAGACGCCGTTGCTGACGAAGCCCAGTACGCCAAACACGCCGCACACCAGCAGCACGCGCCGCACCGGCGACGCCGCGCCCGCCATGTACGAGGCCGCCACCGCCAGCGCCAGCATCCACGCCTTGATATTGGCGTACTGCAGCGCCGCCGATTGCCACACGCTGAGCGGGCGCAGCACCTGCTTTTCGGCCAGCGCGGTGCTGCGCGCGATCTTCCACGCCAGCCACAGCAGGTAGGCGACGCCGGCCGCGTGCACCGCGGCGGCCAGCGCGGGCTGGCCCAGCACCAGCGCACCCACGCCCAGCGCGCACAGCGCCAGGATGCTGGCAAAGCCAAAGGCGACGCCGACGCAATGCGGCAGCGTCGCGCGCAGGCCGAAGTTGGCCCCGCTCACCGCGGCGATGGTGGTGTTGGGTCCGGGTGTGAACAGGCCGACCGTCAGCAGCGTCAGCAGCGCCGCGAACTGTGCCGTGCTCAGGCCGGTGAGCAGGCCGCTGAACAGTGTGGAAGTCGTCATGCCAACGCCACCGCCACGCGCCGGTTGGTGCGGCTCTTCTTTTCGATCTTCGTCACCACCACCGCGCCGATCTCGCCGGTGTTGGCCACGTGCGTGCCGCCGCACGGCTGGCGGTCGACCCCGGGGATCTCGATGATGCGGATGCTGGCCGTGCCCGCCGGCGGCGCGGCGCCGATGGTGCGCACCAGGTCGGGCTGCGCGGCCAGTTCCTGCGGCGTGATCAGGGTGGTGCGCACCGCGGTGTTGGCGCGGATCAGCGCGTTCAGGCGCTCGCTCAGGTCGGCCTTGTCGAGCGTGGATTCGGGCAGGTCGAAGTCGATGCGCGCGCTGTCCGGCGAGATGCCGCAGCCGGTCACGGGCACCGGGATCAGCGAGCCCAGCAGGTGCAGGCAGGTGTGCAGGCGCATCAGCCGGTGGCGGCGGTCCCAGTCGATCGCCACGGTGACGCGCTCGCCGGCGCGCGGCAGCGGCGCCTCGGCGGCCGGCACATGCAGGATGCGGCGGCGGTCGTCGGCGTAGACCGTGTCGACGATGGCCACGGTGCGCCCGTCGGCCAGCGTCAGCGTGGCGGTGTCGCCGGCCTGGCCCCCGCTACGCGCGTAGCACACGGTCTCGTCGAGCTCGATGCCCTCGGCGCTGGCGGCCACCACGGTGGCGGCGCAGTGGTCGAGGTACGGGTCTTCGTCGAAACGCTTGCGGGTGGCGGACATCGGGGGCTCCTTGGGGCTTGTGGTGGGGACGGCTAGCGCAGGGGACGGCTAGCGCAGGGTGCGGATGCCCTGCGCGGTTTCGATCTCGGCAATCAGTCCGGGCGGGCCGTCGTCCTGCTCCACTGCGAGCAGGTGGTCGGCGCCCAGCCATGCCAGCCCCTGGCGCAGCAGCTCGGCACGCGGGTGGCGCGCGGACAGCCGGCGCAGCGCCAGGTCCTGCCGCGGCAGGCTGGCGCCGGGGGCAGGGGTCACGTCCCACTGGATCAGGCTGGGCAGCGCGCCGTCGCCGGCGCTGCCGGCTTCGCCCGGCCAGGCCGGCAGGCTGCCGTCGGCGGGTACGGTGATGCGCCACTGCAGGCTGCCGCGGTTCATCGGGATCACCGGGGCGATGCGTTCGGGATACTGGGCCTGCCAGCGGCTAATGTCGGCGGGCCGTTCCACGCGCGCGGCCCAGTGCAGCAGGAACGGGCCATCGCGCAGGCGCTGCTGTACCGCTTCGCTGTCCAGGCCGAACCAGCGCGGCCGTGCCGGCGCGGCGGCGGCCGGATCGATCGCGATCACTTCCAGGTAGATGCCGCCGAACAGGCCCAGCACGCGGTTGTGCGTGCCCATGGCCGCATGCGCGCCGCCGCCCTGGGGCGCAATGCCCAGCACGCCGGCAACGTAGTCGGTGCCGGTGCCGAGGTCGGGGGCGGCAACGATGAGGTGATCGAGGGCTAGCTTCATCTTGGCTTGATGGTAGACAAGGTACTCGGTACAGTACCGGTACAGTTGCACGGATCGTCTTCAGTACAGTTGCAGGAGCAGCACATGGATGCCCAGTCCAGCAAGGGCGACGCCGGCGGCGACAGCGCCGCCGTGGCCCGCCAGAAGGATAGCCGAGGCGGCGCGCAAGCCCCAGCCGGCGCCGCAGCCGCGCGCGCGCTGCAGCTGGTGCTGTCGTCCACCGCGCGCTTGCCGGACCCGGTGCCATCGGCGCAGATGACGCTGGTCGAGCAGCTGACCGAATGGGCGCGCATGCGCATCGACGAGCGTGTGTTCCGCGCCGGCATGCGCATGCCGTCGATCCGGCAGCTGGCGCAGGAGAAGGGCATCTCGCGCTTTACCGTGGTCGAGGCCTACGAGCGGCTGGTGGCGCTGGGCTACCTGGAATCGCGCCGGGGCTCGGGCTTCTACGTGCGCGAGCGGGCGCCGGCCGCGCCGGCGGCGCCGGTCTCGCGCGACGCGCCGGCGGCGCGCAAGATCGACGTGACCTGGCTGCTGCGCAGCATGTTCCATACCGCCGAGGCGCACAAGGCGCCCGGGCTGGGCTTCCTGCCCAACGACTGGCTCGACGGCGAGCTGATCGCCAGCGCGCTGCGCGGGCTCGGCCGCCAGCCCGGCAACCATTTCCTGGCCAGCGGCACCCCGCAGGGCTTCCTGCCGCTGCGCCAGCAGTTGCGCACCCGGCTGGAAGAACTGGAGATCCGCGCCGGCGCCGAGCAGATCGTGCTGACCTCGGGCATCACCCAGGCACTAGACCTGATTGCCCGGCTCTACCTGCAGCCCGGCGACGCGGTGCTGGTCGGCGACCCGGCGTGGTTCGTGATGTTCGGCCGCTTTGCCGCGCAGGGGGCGCAGGTGATCGGCGTGCCCTATACCGGCGAGGGCCCGGACCTGGAGGCGCTGGAGCGCATCGTGCAGGCGCACCGGCCCCGACTGTTCGTGATCAACTCGGTGCTGCACAATCCGACCGGCACCTCGCTGTCTGCCGCCAAGGCGTTCCAGCTGCTGCGCCTGGCCGAGCAGTACGACTTCCTGATCGTCGAGGACGATATCTACTGCGACCTGTGCCCGCCCGGCCACGCCGCCACCCGGCTGGCCAGCCTGGACCAGCTGCGCCGGGTGATCTACCTGGGCAGCTTTTCCAAGACGCTGGCGGCCAACCTGCGCGTCGGCTTCGTCGCCGCGCACCCGGAGACGGCCGCGGCCCTGACCGACGGCAAGCTGCTGGCCGGGCTGGCCACGCCCGAGATCAACGAGCGGGTGCTGTACAAGGTGCTGACCGAAGGGCATTACCGCAAGCACGTCGAGCGCGTGCGCACCCGGCTCGACCGCGCTCGCGACGAGACCCGGCGGGAGCTGGAGCGGCTGGGCCTGCGCCTGTTCCCCGGCCAGCATGCCGGCATGTACCTGTGGGCCGACACCGGCCGCGATTCCAACGCCATCACCACCGCCGGCCATGAAGAAGGCTACCTGTTCGCCCCGGGCAGCCTGTTTTCGCCGTCGCAGATGCCGTCCGGCTGGATGCGCTTCAACGTCGCCAGCAGCGGCGATCCGGACATGCTGCGCTTCCTGGCGCGGCAGCTCGAGCGGCTGTAGCCGAGCGCCCGGCGCGTCCCCCGGGTCTTGAAAATGGCCCGGGCGTCCCTATTTTTGCCGGCACGGCCCCGGTGGCCAGCCAACCTATCCAGATTCGCCTGTTTTCAAGAGGAGAACCATGACCGCACCGCACGAGACGATGAGCTTCCAGGCGGAAGTGAAGCAGCTGCTGCACCTGATGATCCACTCGCTGTACAGCAACAAGGAAATTTTCCTGCGCGAGCTGGTCTCTAATGCTTCGGACGCCACTGACAAGCTGCGCTTCGAGGCGATCGCGAATCCGTCCCTGCTCGAGAACGACGCCGACCTGGCCATCCGCATCGAGGCCGATGCGCAGGCACGCACGCTGAAGATCACCGACAACGGCATCGGCATGAGCCGCGACGAGGCCATCCGCAACCTCGGCACCATCGCCCGTTCGGGCACCAGGGAATTCTTCCAGCAGCTGTCCGGCGACCAGCAGAAGGACGCGGCGCTGATCGGACAGTTCGGCGTGGGCTTTTATTCGGCCTTCATCGTAGCCGACAAGGTCACGGTGGAAACCCGCCGCGCCGGCCTGGGCGCCGAGGAAGCCGTGCGCTGGGAAAGCAGCGGCGACGGCGAGTTCACCGTCGACGCGATCGCGCGCGCCGAGCGCGGCACCACCATCACGCTGCACCTGCGCGAGGGCGAGGACGATTTCCTGTCGGCGTGGCGCCTGAAGAGCATCATCCAGAAGTATTCGGACCATATCTCGCTGCCGATCCGCATGCCCAAGGAAGTGTGGGACGCCGAGGCCAGCGCCTACAAGCGCACCGACGAGTGGGAGAGCGTGAACCAGGCCAGCGCGTTGTGGACCCGCGCCAAGTCCGACATCACCGACGAGCAGTACACCGCGTTCTACCAGCACATCGCGCACGACAACGAGGCGCCGCTGGCGTGGACCCACAACCGCGTCGAAGGCCGCAGCGAATACACCCAGCTGCTGTACATCCCGGCGCGCGCGCCGTTCGACCTGTGGGATCGCAACCACAAGGCCGGCCTGAAGCTGTACGTGAAGCGCGTCTTCATCATGGACGACGCCGAGCAGCTGCTGGCGGGCTACCTGCGCTGGGTCAAGGGCGTGGTCGATTCCGCCGACCTGCCGCTGAACGTGTCGCGCGAGCTGCTGCAGGAGAGCCGCGACGTCAAGGCGATCCGCGAGGGCTGCACCAAGCGCGTGCTGTCGATGCTGGAATCGATGGCCGACAGCGAGGACGAAGCCGAGCGCGCCAAGTACGACACCTTCTGGCAGCAATTCGGCCAGGCGCTGAAGGAAGGCGCCGGCGAAGACCAGGCCAACCAGGAGCGCGTGGCAAAGCTGCTGCGCTTCGCCTCGACCCATAACGACACCGCCGAGCAGAACGTGTCGCTGGCCGCCTATGTCGGCCGGATGAAGGAAGGGCAGGACAAGATCTACTACGTCACGGCCGACACCTGGTCCGCCGCGAAGAACAGCCCGCACCTGGAAGTGTTCCGCAAGAAGGGCATCGAAGTGCTGCTGCTGACCGACCGTGTCGATGAATGGATGCTGTCGTTCCTGCGCGAATTCGACGGCAAGGAGCTGGTGTCGGTGGCGCGCGGCGACCTCGACCTGGGCAAGCTTGCCGACGAGGCCGAGAAGGCCGAGCAGGAAAAGGCCGAAGCCGACTGGAAGGATGTGGTCGAGCGCGCCAAGGCCGTGCTGGCCGGCAAGGCCAAGGACGTGCGCGTGACGCTGCGCCTGACTGCATCGGCATCGTGCCTGGTGTCGGACGAGGGCGACATGAGCGGCTACCTGCAGCGCCTGCTCAAGCAGGCCGGCCAGAAGGCGCCGGATGCCCGGCCGATCCTGGAACTGAACCCGGAACACGCGCTGGTGAAGAAGCTGCGGGACCTGCAAGGCGAGCAATCGGGGGATGCCTTCAGCGACCGCCTGCAGGTGCTGTTCGACCAGGCGCTGCTGGCCGAAGGCGGCATGCTGGAAGACCCGGCGGCCTACGTGCAGCGCGTGAACAAGCTGCTGGCCTGACGGCTGCGATGCGGGCTTGCACAGCGTTGGTTGTCTGCCTCTCCCATAAATGGAAGAGGGCAGGCAACACTCGCGGCCGTCTGCATCGCCCTCTTTGCCATGTCCGCCACTACGCCCCCCAAGATCGACCTCCACCAGGGCCTGCCCCCCGTCATCGACGCCCACACCCGCGTGCTGGTGCTGGGCAGCTTTCCCGGTGCCGCGTCGCTCGCCGCGCGCCAGTATTACGCCCATCCGCGCAACCAGTTCTGGCCGCTGCTGGGCGCGCTGACCGGCGAGCCGCTGGCGGAACTGCCCTATGCCGAACGGCTGGTGCGGCTGCTGGCGCATCGCATCGGCGTGTGGGACGTGCTGGGCGCGTGCCAGCGCGAAGGCAGCCTGGACAGCAATATCCGTTATCCGCAGGCCAACGATTTCACGCGCCTGCGCGCACTGGCGCCGTCGCTGCGGCGCATCGGCTTCAACGGCGGCACCTCAGGCCGCTTTGCGCCGCAGTTCGCCGCGCAGGGCTACGAGACCGTGGTGCTGCCCTCGTCCAGCCCGGCGCATGCCGCGCGCAGCTTCGAGCAGAAGCTTTCGTTATGGCGCAGCCTGCTGGACTGAGGGGCTCGCTGCCGGCATTGCGCGTATGGAATCGGCCTGCCCGGAAGTGACGCGTTCCGGATTGTCGTGGGCCATCGCGCACCTATACTGGAATCGGGCCGGCCCATGATTCCAAACCGGGAGTATCGGCCGCTCCTTGTGCGCCTTGCGGGCTCGCACTTTCTGACGCATGGCGCGAATGCATCGGAAGTGAGTTGCCTGAGCCGGCAAATATGCGGCAAGGAGGCAATCATGTTCAAGCATCTGCTGCTGGCGGTCGATGGCTCCGACCTGTCTGAATCGGCGTTCCGCAAGGCGCTCGCGCTGGCGCGGGACATGGGGGCGCGTACCACCGCGGTGCGGGTCTGTCCGAACTACCACGTGCTGACCTACCAGGTCGAGATGCTGGAGGACACGCGCGAAACCTACGTCAAGGAAGCCGCGGCGGGCGCCACGCAGTACCTGCGCGAGCGCGCCGAGGAAGCCAGCGCGGCGGGCGTGCCGTGCGACACCGCCTACGCCGTCAACGACCATCCCTACGAAGCCATCATCAAGACCGCCGAGGACAAGGGCTGCGACCTGATCGTGATGGCATCGCACGGGCGGCGCGGCATCCAGGGCATGCTGATCGGCAGCGAGACGCTGAAGGTGCTGACGCACAGCAAGATCCCGGTGCTGGTCTATCGCTAGCACGGCGACGCGCGTCAACCAGCAGGCCCTGGCGGGCACCGGTTGCAAAACCGGCGCTGCCGGGGCCGCATTTTTTTTCCGCCGCGAGGCGCTTCTGGCATCCTGAGGGCCTGTCCGCAGCCCCGTTTGCAACCCTATGCGGCGCCCGCGCCCGGGCCGCCGCCGCGCCTTTCTGTCACAATGCCGGCGGCTGGCGCGCCCGCCGTGGTTTCAAAGGTGATTTCCCTATGCGTATTTTCGGCATCAGCATCCATATCATCGTTGCACTGTTCTTTGCCGTGCACGCGGTGCGCACGCACCAGAACATGTACTGGCTGCTGATCCTGTTCCTGTTCCCGGGCCTCGGCAGCGTGGTCTATTTCTTTGCGATCTACCTGCCCGAGCTGCGCCAGTCGCGCGGGGCGCGCGCGGCGACGCGCGCCATCACGCAGCTGGTCGATCCCAACCGCGCGGTGCGCGAGGCCCGCTCGGATTTCGATCGGGCCCCGACGGTGGCGCACCGCATGCGCCTGGGCGCGGCGCTGCTGGCCGCCGGCGAGCCGGCCGAGGCGCTGCAGCACTACCAGGCGGCCGCCAACGGCCCATTCGCGACCGATCCCGCGCTGCTGCAAGGCCTGGCGCAGGCGCAGTTCGCCACCGGCGATGCGCCCGGCGCGCAAGCGACGCTGGAAAAGCTGTTCGCGGCCCAGCCGCGCGCGCGCCAGCAGCCGGAGCCGGCCCTGCTGTACGCGCAAGCCCTGGCCGCCACCGGCGCGGCCGGCACGCGCGCCGCCTTCGAGCAGGCGCTGACCAGCGCCAGCGACGCCGCCCCGCGCTGCCTGTTCGCCGACTGGCTGGCGGCCCAGCCCGACCCGGCCGACCGCGAGCGCGCGCAGCGGCTGTATGCCGAAATCATCCACGACGCCCGCCACTGGCCGCGCCACGCCCGCGACCACAACCGCGCCTGGCTGCAGCGCGCGCAGGCGGCGCTGGCCAGGTAAATCCGCGTTCGTTCCCATCGCCTCCATCGCCTCGGCGTGGGCGGCGAACGCCTTTCTCGACGACATGACCCTACTGAAACGCAAATCGATTGAAGCCGTGGCCTCGCGCCGTCCGGCACGCGGCACCCGCACCCGTGGCGAGGCGCCAGCCCGCGAAGAAAAACGCATGACGCCGCGCTTCGCGCCGGTGACGTTCTCGGAAATGGAAGGCGTGCGCTACCTGCACTTCGGCACCGAGTGGGTGCAGGGCGCGATGCGGCTGCGCAAGCCGGATGCGATCGAGCTGGAATACGCGCAGCAGATGATGGCCTGGCTGCTGTTCCTGTCGCCGTCGGTCGATGAATTCCACGTGGTGCAGCTGGGCCTGGGCGCCGCGGCGCTGACCAAGTTCTGCCATCGCCAGTTCAGCCGCGCGCGCGTGACCGCTGTGGAGCTGAACCCCGCCGTGATCGTCGCCGGGCGCAGCATGTTCGGCCTGCGCGAGGACGACGCGCGGCTGACCGTGCGCGAGCAGGACGCCTGGGACTACGTGATGGACGGCGCCCACGCCGGCGCCGTCGACGTGCTGCAGGTCGACCTGTACGACGCCACCGCGCGCGGCCCGGTGCTGGACACCACCGCGTTCTACCGCGCCTGCCGCCGCACGCTGAAGGCGCCGGGTGTGATGACGATCAACCTGTTCGGCGACCACGACAGCTTTCCGAAGAACATCGCGCGCATCTGCGATGCCTTCGACAACCGCGTGCTGGTGTTCCCGGAAGTGCATGACGGCAACATCATCGCGCTGGCCTTCAACGGGCCGGAAATCGATGTGGCGTGGGACGTGCTGGAAGCGCGCGCCGACGTGATCGAGGACACCACCGGGCTGCCGGCGCGGGACTGGGTGCAGAAGCTGCGCGCGGCCAATGCGCGGCAGGAAGAGCGGTTGATGATTTAAGCACCTCTCCCCCGCAAGCGGGAGAGAGGAGGAAACCCCGGGCGCGCGGACGCCTTCACTCCTTGTGAAAGAACTGCGCCAGCGACCACTCGTCGGTGCGCGCCTCGTACTTCAGACCCTTCTTCATCGCCCACATCGCCAGCTGGCTGTGCGATGGAATGATCGCGTGGTCGGCCAGCGCAAACCTGGCGGCCGCGCGGGCATTGTCCTCGCGCGCCTTGTCGCTGCTGACCGTGGTCAGCGATTTCTCGATCAGCTGGTCCAGCTGCGGGTTGCTGTACTTGCCCCAGTTCCAGGTGCCGTAGCCGGTCTTCGGGTTGGGCGTGCCGGTGATCGAGCGCAGCGCCACGTCGGCGGCGGCCGAGCCCCAGCCCAGCATCTGGAAGGCAAACTCGCCCTGGCGCGCGCGCGTGAAGTAGGCCGCCACCGGCATGGTTTCCACCCTGGTCTGGATGCCGATGCGGGTCAGCATGCTGGCGGTGGCCTGCGCCACCGCGGCGTCGTTCAGGTAGCGGTTGTTGGTGGCGTGCAGCGTCAGGGCGAAACCGTCCGGGTAGCCCGCCGCGGCCAGCAGCTTCTTCGCGCCTTCCGGGTCGTAGGCTTCGGGTTTGGTGCCGGGATGGCCGAAGATCTGCGGCGACACGATCGACGAGGCCGGCACCGCCAGGCCCTCCATGATGCGGCTGACGATGGCGTCGCGGTTCAGCGCCTTGCTGACCGCGGCGCGCACGCGCGCGTCCTTGAACGGATTCTTGCCCAGCGGCTTGCCCGCCTTGTCGGTGACAAAGGGCGGGTTGTCGCGCGACTGGTCCATCTGCCAGAACACGGTGCGCCACGACACCTGCTGCTCGATTTTGAACTTCGGGTTCTGCCTGAGCTTGGCGACGTCGGCCGAGGGCACGCTTTCGATCACGTCGACATCGCCCGCCAGCAGCGCGGCGCTGCGCGCGCCGTTGTCGGTGATGATGCGGAACACCGCGCGGTCCCACTCGGGCTTCGGGCCCCAGTAGTCGGGATTGCGTGCCATCACGATTTCCTGGCCGCGCGCAAAACGCACGAACTTGAACGGGCCGGTGCCGATCATGGCCTTGCCCGAGTCGAAATCGTTCTGCGTCAGCGTGGCCGCGACCTTCTTTGGCATGATCGGCACGCTGTTCAGGTCATTGGCCAGGTTGGCGTAGTTGGGCACGCTCATGGTCAGGCGCACGGTGAGCGGGTCGGGCGTGTCGATGCGGGCGATCGGCTTGGTGTAGCTGGTGAACGAGCCCGGGCTGTTGACCAGCTTCTCCGGCCGCTCCAGCGAGGCCTTGACGTCTTCGCTGGTAAAGGGCGAGCCGTCGTGCCACTTCACGTTGGGGCGCAGCTTGATTTCCCAGGTGATGGCGTTGACCGGCTTCCACGACAGCGCCAGCCCGGGGATGTAGCGCGCGTTCTTGTCCATGAACACCAGCGACTCGAACACGTGCAGGGCAATGGCGTTGTTGGGACCGGCATTGTTCCAGTGCGGATCCATCGACGTGACGTCGGCGGCCAGGCCGATGCGCAGGTCTTCGGCATGCGCGGCGCCGGCCGGCAGCAGGGTGAAGGCGGCGCTGCCGAAGACGAGCGCCGCGGCGGCACGGAGCACCGCGCGGCGCGCGGGAGTGACACGGCGGCGCGGCGGACGTTGCGGCGGCAGGGCGTGGATCATGGTCATCGGGCAGGCTCCTCGTACGGGTTAGCGCGGTCGCGGACGGGTTCTCAGACGGGTTTGTCCCGCATTGTGCCGCTAAAGTGGCATGGTTGCAGCCTTGCTGGCAGGGCTGCCCGGTAAAATGGCGTCCATGTTCGCCAATTCCCGCACCATCGTCTCGGCGCAGTCCGATGTCCATGAACACCTCGCCGCGCGCGTCGCGCGCCACCTGGCAGAGCCGTTCCGCAAGCCCATCGGCGAGCCCAGCCGGCGCGAGCTGGCCGCGGCGCTGCAGCGCTGGCAGCAGACTGGCGGCGCGCCGCTGATCCTCGATGCCGGCTGCGGCGTCGGCGAAAGCACGCTGCGCCTGGCCACGCAGTTCCCCGGCCATTTCGTCATCGGCGTCGACCAGTCCGAAAAGCGCCTGGCCGCCGGCAAGGACTGGTGGGGCGAAGCGCCGATGCCGGCGAATTTCTGCTGGGCCCGCGCCGATCTGGTCGATGTCTGGCGGCTGCTGCAGGCGGATGCGGTGCCGGTGGCGCGCCACTACGTGCTGTACCCGAACCCGTGGCCGAAAATCGGCCACCTGGGGCGGCGCTGGCAAGGGCACGCGGTGTTCCCGGCGCTGGCGGCGTGCGGCGACTACCTCGAGTGCCGCAGCAACTGGCGCATCTATATCGACGAGTTCGCGCAGGCGCTGGAACTGGCGGGACGGCCGGCGCGGATCGAGGCCTGGGCGCCGGCGCAGCCGATGACGCCGTTCGAGCGCAAGTACGCGGCCTCCGGCCATGGCTTGTGGCGCTGCGTCAGCGAGCGGCAGCCCGGCTGAACGCTCGATGAAAAACGGCCCGCATGCGGGCCGTTTCGCTGCCTGGCTCGCTGCCAGCGCGTCTTAGTGGAACAGCGGCTGCTGCGTCGGCGCGTCTTCCGGCAGCTCGGCGTGGACGATCTCGCCGTTGCGGTCGGCGTACAGCGGCGTGCCGCAATCTTCGCAGTATTCCGGATCGAACAGCGCGGCGTGGCGGAAGATGTCCTCGACGCCGGCATTGCGCAGTTCCTCGCAGATCTGCTCGAGCGGATTGCCTTTTTCGTCGGCATCGACCTCGCCGGCTTCGCGGCCGTAGACCGGCCAGACGATGCCGTAGATCACATCCTTCTCGCCGCGCATGGTGAAGCCGACGCGGTATTCCTCGACCACTTCCTCGCCGAAGGCGGCCACCACCGCGGCCAGTTGACCCGCGGAGATGTCCAGCGTGCCGCACAGGTAGTTGACGGCGGCGCGCACGGTCAGCGGGCGGATGCTCTTGTCAGATTCGCGGCAGGACAGGAAGAACGCGTCCGGCAGCAGCAGCTCGAACTCGCAGCCCGGCAGCAGCAGCGCCACCGAAGGCTGCACCTGGCTGCGCCATTGTTCCAGGCAGGTCGAGCGCTCGGCGTGATGGTCCTTGGCGTCTTCCTGCCAGCGGAACAGCGCCTGTTCGCGCGGCGCCACCACCACCGCCAGCAGGTAGCGCGGATCGGCCAGGATCGGCGCGGTCTCGGGCAGGTCGCGCAGGTCGACCTTGGGCACCGCGCCGGCAAGGGCGGCCGCGGCCAGCTTGTGCGTCAGCGCGAAGGTGTCGCTGTGCGTGCGCGGCAGCTGGTCGATGCTGTACAGGTAGGGCGACAGCGCGACCTTGGTGCCGTTGGCGAGCACATGTGCCTGCAGGTGCACCGCCAGGGTCTGCGCCAGTTCGGGCTTGAGCGTGCCGGACGGGATCGCGTAGCGGGTGTGCGCCAGGATCGGCGCGGCGATCAGCAGCGCGTCATAGTGCTGGCCGTCGACCTCGATCGAGGCGGATTCGGCCAGCGTCTCGGCCTGCTCGGCGAGCACGTCGGAGGCGTCGGCATTGTGCTTGAACAGGTGCTCCAGCGCCGCGTCGAGCGCGGTCTGGCTACCGTTCTTCAGCAGGCGGCCAAGGCGCTGCGAAAGCCGCCGCTCCCAGTATCCGTCCTCCATGCGGCTGCCCGATGCGTCGAGGGCGAGCGCATCGGCCACCAGACGCTCGGCGTCGGGAGAGAGTCGCGGGGAAGCCTTGGGGCGAAAACCTGCCATAGAAAGAAACCGTCCGTTTTTTGCGTAAAACGGTATTCTACTCGTTGCGTTGACAGGGAGACCGCTATATGCGTGCGGTCGTTGTGGATGCTGCTGCCTGCGCGACGATTATTTCTCGGCCGGGGCGGGGGCCGCGGACGCTGCCGGGGCCGCGGGCGCATGGCTCTCGACGCTGTGCGATTCGCCGGAAATGGAAACGTCGCTGCCGCCCTTGGTCAGCAGGTAGAGGGCCGCGCCGGCGACCACGATGAATGCGATGAGGATCTTGACCATGGTGTCTCCTGGTTCTGGGTGATGCCGGGGTCCGGCTTGCGGTCGTTCGGCCGCGTTCTTGTGCGACACAGTTTGACAGCCATGGCTTGCGTCAAACTTACACGCGGCGCGCGGGCCCGCAGGTGATGCCCGGGTCGCAAGCGCCAATGAAAAAACGCCGCCTGCCCCGGACCTGGAAAGGGCGGGACGGGCGGCGTCGTTGGCGCGGATGGCGCTGATGGCGCTGATGGCGCTCAGGCGGCCAGCAGCTGGCGCAGCACGAACGGCAGGATGCCGCCGTGGTTGTAGTAGTCGACCTCGATCGGCGTATCGATGCGCAGCAGCACCGGCACGCGCTGCACGTCGCCGTTGGCGCGCGTGATCACCAGCACCACGTCCTGCTGCGGCTTCAGGTCGCCCTCGATGCCTTCGATGTCGAAGGTCTCGTTGCCGGTGATACCCAGCGTCTGGGCGCTGTCGGCGCCCTTGAACTGCAGCGGCAGCACCCCCATGCCGACGAGGTTGGAGCGGTGGATGCGCTCGAAGCTGCGCGCGATCACGGCCTTCACGCCCAGCAGCTGGGTGCCCTTGGCGGCCCAGTCGCGCGACGAGCCGGTGCCGTATTCTTCGCCGCCGAACACCACCGTGGGCGTGCCCTCGGCGACATACTTCATCGCCGCGTCATAGATCGACATCTGCTCGCCGGTGGGCTGGTGGATGGTGATGCCGCCTTCCACGCGCGCACCGTCCGCCGTCGGCGGGATCATCAGGTTCTTGATGCGCACGTTGGCGAAGGTGCCGCGCATCATCACCTCATGGTTGCCGCGGCGCGAGCCGTAGCTGTTGAAGTCGGCCTTGAGCACGCCGTGCGAGAGCAGGTACTTGCCCGCCGGCGAGGTGTCCTTGATCGAGCCGGCCGGCGAGATATGGTCGGTGGTCACCGAATCGCCGAAGATGCCCAGCGCGCGCGCGCCGCGCACGCTCGCCGAGGTCGCCGACGGCTCCATGCTGAAGTCCTGGAAGAAAGGAGGCTCGGCGATATAGGTCGAGCGGGGCCAGTCGTAGACCTGGCCCTTGGTGCCCTGGATCGCGCCCCACAGCTTGCTCGGCTTCTTGACCTGCTCGTAGTTGCCCTTGAAGGTCTTGGCGTCCATCGCGTACTTCATCAGGGCGTGGATCTCGTCGGAGCTTGGCCAGATGTCGCCCAGCCAGATGTCGCGGCCGTCCTTGCCCTTGCCGACCGGCTCGGTCATCAGGTCGCGCGTGACGTTGCCGGCGATGGCATAGGCCACCACCAGCGGGGGCGAGGCGAGGAAGTTGGCGCGGATGTTGGGATGGATGCGGGCCTCGAAATTGCGGTTGCCCGACAGCACCGCGGCCGCGACCAGGTCGTTGCTGGTGATGGCCTCGTTCAGCTCGGGCGTCAGGTCGCCGGCATTGCCGATGCAGGTGGTGCAGCCGTAGGCGGTCACGCCGAAGCCCAGCTTTTCCAGGTAGGGCAGCAGGCCCGCGGCCTTCAGGTATTCGGTGACCACGCGGCTGCCCGGCGCCAGCGAGGTCTTGATATGCGGCGCCACGCTCAGGCCGGCTTCGACCGCCTTCTTGGCCAGCAGGCCGGCGCCCAGCAGCACGCTGGGGTTGGAGGTGTTGGTGCACGAGGTGATGGCGGCGATCAGCACGTCGCCGTTGCGCACTTCGATGCCGTCGGCGGTGCTGTAGCTGCGGTTCAGGTCGGCGGCATCCTTGTTGAAGCCGTTTTCGGCCACCGGCTTGCTGAACAGCGAGGCAAAGGTGCTCTTGACGTTGCCGATCTCGATGCGGTCCTGCGGGCGCTTGGGGCCCGCCAGCGACGGCGCCACCGTGGCCAGGTCCAGCGTCACCACCTTGCTGTAGTCGATCTCGCCGGCGCCGGGGATGCCGAACATGTCCTGCGCCCGGAAATAGCCCTCGAACGCGGCGATTTCCTCGTCGGTGCGGCCGGTGCCGCGGAAGTATTCGATGGTCTTCTCGTCCACCGGGAAGAAGCCCATGGTGGCGCCGTATTCGGGCGCCATGTTGCCGATGGTGGCGCGGTCGGGCAGGGCCAGGCTGGCGGTGCCTTCGCCGAAGAATTCGACGAACTTGCCCACCACCTTCTCCTTGCGCAGCATCTCGGTGATGGTCAGCACCAGGTCGGTGGCGGTGACGCCTTCGCGCAGGCGGCCCTTGAGTTCGACGCCGACCACGTCCGGCGTCAGGAAGTACACCGGCTGGCCCAGCATGCCGGCCTCGGCCTCGATGCCGCCGACGCCCCAGCCGACCACGCCGATGCCGTTGATCATGGTGGTGTGCGAATCGGTGCCGACCAGCGTGTCAGGGTAGTAGACGCCGTCCTTGCGGTGCACGCCGCGCGCCAGGTATTCCAGGTTGACCTGGTGCACGATGCCGAAGCCCGGCTGCACCACGCCGAAGGTGTCGAAGGCCTGCATGCCCCACTTCATGAACTGGTAGCGCTCGTTGTTGCGCTGGAATTCCAGCTGCATGTTCAGGTCCAGCGCCTTCTTTTCGCGGAAGTGGTCGATCTGCACCGAGTGGTCGACCACCAGGTCCACCGGCACCAGCGGCTCGATCTGCTTGGGGTTCTTGCCCATCTTCTCGGCGACGTTGCGCATCGCCGCCAGGTCGGCCAGCAGCGGCACCCCGGTGAAGTCCTGCAAGACCACGCGCGCCACCACGAAGGGAATCTCGTCGACGCGCTCGGCGTTGGGCTTCCAGTTGGCCAGCTGGCGGACGTGTTCCTCGGTGACCTTCTTGCCGTCGCAGTTGCGCAGCACCGATTCCAGCACCACGCGGATCGACACCGGCAGGCGGCCGATGTCCAGGTCCAGTGCCTCGCCCAGCTGGGGCAGGGAGTAATACTGGCCCTTGCCGGAAGAGCCGATGCTGAATTCTTTTAGCGTGTTCTTGAGGTTGTGGGGCATTGCCGTACTCCGATCGAAGGATGATGCGATGGCATTGGCTCGGACCTGAATCGAGACCCCGGTGCGCTGCCACGGCGTTTGACCGCGGTCCGAGGCAGGCAGCGCACTGCAACTGCATACTCTAACCGGGGTGCGGCTTGGCCGCCACCCGGCACGGCAAGGCAAAAGGGCGCTGGCGGCCGCAAGGCAGCGGCCGCCAGCGCCCCGGTACGGCTTACTGCTTGGGCGCGGCGGTTTGCTGGGTGCTTCCCGGCTGAATCGTCTGGCCGTCCGGCGGGGTAACCAGCAGCGGGGTGGTGGCCGGCGCGCGCAGGCCGCCGGCCTGGGTCGGGGCCGCGGCGCCGGCCTGCATGGCGGCACTCTGGCAATCGTCGGCGAGGCGCTGGCCCAGGTTCTTGTTGAACAGCATGGCCTTGCTCGGGATCACCACCAGGTCCAGGCCGGTGCGGGCGTCGTAGTAGCGGTCGGCGCCGGTCACCGTGGCCTGGCGCGGCAGCTTGTAGTCGCGGCCTTGCCAGTGCACGGTCAGGATTTCGTCACGCAGCATGTCGCCGGCGATATACAGGCTGTTGCCCAGCTCGCATTGCCACTTCTCGCCGCTCGGGGTCACCGCCGCAGCGGTGCCGGCCGCGGCGGCCGCGCCGGCGGCGGCCTTCTTCTTGGTCGACGACTTCTTCTTGGTGGTGGTCTTCTTGGCCGGCTCCTGCGCCATCACGGCGGTGGCGGTGGTCAGGCTGAAGGCGCCGATGCAGGCGGCAAGGACAAGATGTTTCATTTTGTGAGTGCCTTTCGGATACTGAAATCGATTTATGGTCATGTGCCCCCGGCAGGCGGGCGGCGCTGGGATCATTGCCGCCGCTATTCTCTACGATTTGGCCTGGGCGGCGTAGTGCTCTGGGCTTTGGTTACATAATCGGCGCCGCTGTTGGGCCGGCTTCACTTGGGCCGGCTTCACTTGCGCTTGCCGATCGGCACGAACTTCAGGTTCTCCGGCCCGGTGTAGTTGGCGCTGGGACGGATGATCTTGTTGTCGATGCGCTGCTCAA